>NZ_JWIZ01000079.1 GCF_001038205.1 Muribacter muris
AAAACGGCTTAATTTCGGAATTATTATGATTTTAACCGCAATCCAAGGCGATACCCTTGATTTGCTGATTTATCGTCATTACGGCAGCACCGCAGGGCTGGTTGAACTCGCCTTGGCATATAACCCGCAGCTTGCGGAAATGCCGGTGTTACCAATAGGGCAGCAGGTAGAAATGCCGGATATTGATCGGCGTGCTGCCCCGATTAGCAAAGAAACGGTAAGCCTATGGGACTAATCAGAATGGATAAGCACGATAACACCTCGCTTTTTGGGGCATTTATTACGGTGATCACCAGCCTTAATCTGTCCGATTGGGGCGTGATTTTAGGCATTCTGTTTGGGTTGCTGACGATCTTAATGAATTGGCACTACAAAGCCGAAGAGCTAAAAATCAAAAAAGAAGCCCTACGCCGTTACAAAATGAATTTACAGGACATTATTAACGATGAGCAAAAGCGCTAAATTGACCGCTGCCGTAGTGTGCGGCGTGTCAGCCATTATTGGCTTAGTCCAGTTATCCCACCCTGATTTACGCATCAGCCAAGCGGGAATGGCGATTATCGGCAATGCCGAAGGGTGTCGCCGTGATCCGTATCAATGCCCTGCTGATGTACTGACGGTCGGGATTGGTTCAACCGCCGCAGGTGGCGAGCCGATTGACCCGAACCGACTTTATACCAACCAAGAGATAGCCGACCGCTGGGCGAAAGATTTGCGAACGGCGGAGCAGTGCGTAAACCGTTATGCCAACGGGAAAACGCTACCGCAAGGCGTATTTGATGCACTCACTTCAATCACATTTAATGTCGGTTGCGGTGCAATGCGAAAATCAACAATGTTTCGCAAAGCCAATGCCGGCGATTATCTCGGCGCGTGCAATGAATTGCCGAAATGGGTCTATGCCGGCGGCAAAAAATTACGGGGATTGGAAATTCGGCGAGAAAAAGAGAAACGTTTGTGTTTGGCAAAATAAAAGGGCGTAAACGCCCTTTCAATAATCTAGTGATGCTTTGGTGCATCTTTCAGCACATAAAGCAGACATACCAAGAAAAATAAAGGTATGCCAATGACGGTGATAAAAAATCCTACATTCATTGTTATTCTCCTCTTGGTTGAGATAAATACTCTGCATTATCACGGATTAAGCGTCCCATAATAATGCAAATATACATTGCGAGAAAAAGCCCTATTGTTGCCCATAGTTTAAATGAAAAATCTTCTTTACCGTAATACCAAATAGCAGGAATAGCAAGTAGTGAAACCTTTGTACAATCTTCAAAGATTTTTGCCCAAGCATCCAGTGTCTCCTTTTTCATTGGTAAGCGAAAAGGGTTTAAATAAGGCAACACTTGCTTAAATAAATTGAACATAGCCATTAACCCAAAACCTTAATTCTTGATAAGTGTAATCAACTTTCATCAAATGATCAAATAGGAAATAAAATGCTGACAAATTTCATTACCGCAGCTTTTGGCAAATCAATGATCGCTTCGGTGATTGTGTTATTTAGTGTGAGTAGCTATTTGTGCTACCAAAACAAAAGCAAAGAACAGCAGCTCATCACAGCGGGAAAAGAATTGACGCTCATCAAAGCAGATAATCGGCAACTGGCGAACCAACTGGAAAATGCCCATATTCAGATTGCCCAGTACCAAAGCCAAGTGAAAGCACTACATCAAAACGTATTAAGCAAACTTCAACACGCAGAGGAACGCACCAATGACATTTTGGCCGAACTGGAAAAACAGCAAAATTGGGCTAAGCAGCCTGTGCCTGATCGCCTTAGCCGCCTGCTCAAACAGAGGGCAGGTAAACATCAGCAAACCCAATCCGCTGATTTGCCCCAGCGAAAATCATTGCCGGCAGCCCAATCTTCATCACCTCAACACCAACGGTGATTTGATAAAAGCCTTAGACCAAAGCCTGACGACGATTGAATTGTGCCAAATTCAGTTGCAGGCATACCAGCAGTGCATCGAGATTTACAACACCACACAGAGCAAGCAGAACCAATGAAAGACCAAATCGACCGAGCCAACGAACTGGCAGAACGTGAACGGGAATTTGCCCTTGCAAAAAGACGGGCCAAACCGACCGCTTGCAGTGCCACCTACTGCGAAGATTGCGGCGAAGTGATCCCCGAACTGCGCCGCAAACATATTCTCGGCTGCACCCGTTGTGTTGATTGCCAACGGATTGCCGAACACCGACAAAAAGGTTATCGCCAATGTTAAAACCCGACCGTCTGCGTGATTTGCTCACCCAATCCATCGCCTATTTTCAGCAAAATCCCGGACAGTTGATTTTGCAGTTTGACAACGGCAACCTGAAACTAACGGGAGCAAATTCGCTCTCGTTTGAATACCATTACGATTTGGAAGTGATTGCCACCGATTTCCCCTACCACCCCGATGTACTGTTTGTGCCAATCCTTAATTTTGTGCGGATTGAACAGTCGGAGCTGCTGCACAATCCGGCAAATCAGAGCAAAATCACCTTTGAGATTGAGCCGAACAACCACAAAACCTACGACATCTACATCAAAATTCCCCTCACCGAACGGGTGATTGTCAAAGAACAGGAGGGGGAATTTACCGCAAAACACGGTAACGAACCGCAACCGACCGAATGGATACCCCTTGAGCGTTGGCGTTTATACCATTTCGACCAACTGATTTTCGACTCCCAAGCGCAAACCAATGACGATTATTGATACCGTAACCCCGCACCTACAAGCCCTTGTGCAACAACTTAGCCCACAACAACGCAAGGCACTCACCCGTGAGATAGGCAAACAGCTTGCCCAATCTCAACGTAAACGGATAGCCTCGCAGAAAAATCCGGACGGCACGCCTTATGCCCCGCGTAAAGTGCAAAAGCGGGTAAAGCGTGGCAAGGTGAAACAAAAAGCAATGTTCGCCAAACTGCGCACAGCACGGCTAATGAAAACCCGTACCAATGGGGAAGGAGTAGAGATTGGGTATGCGGGGCAAGCCAGCTTTATTGCCGACATTCACCAACACGGAAAATCTGCCCGTGTCTTGCGCCATTTGGATTGGAAAGTGAAATATGACCAGCGGGAATTACTGGGATTTAGCGGTGATGATCAGGCAATGATAGAAAATATTGTGTTGGCGCATCTTGCCGGCGATAAAAAAGGCGGTTATTAAGATTCTTCTACACTCTCACGAATGTGAGTAATAATGCCATATATAAATCCCCCAATAATGCTGATGGGGACGAGAGCGAAGAAAAGAACGGAAATGATAGCAGCAGAAGCTAACAGGAATAGAGATAGTAGTTCAATAATTATCATTATTTATCCCCTATTTTGTATTTGATGATAACGGCTAAATAAGATTAAAGCGCTCACAATAACAAAGGCAAAGATGCCAACCATTATGCTATCGGTTAGCCCGACAATTAAGGCAAAAGGTAATAGGCAAACGCCACCGAGTATAACCGCAAGCGGTGGGAAAATAAATAGATAAAAAAAGACCTGCCAACCATTTTTGATATAGCGTTTGTATGGCGTGAGCCAATGTTTTAACGGCTGAACAAGCCAAATCAGTAGGCTAAGAATAGATGCGGTGAAAACGCAAGCGACAACCGCGGCTAATAGTGTAGGGACAGATTCTAACATAAACTGCAGTGCGAAAAATACGGCAGCCACTGCGCCAACATAAACGAATGCAAAAATCGCAAAAATAATTTCCATACATCCCCCTCTTTTGGCAAAACATAGAGCGAATTACTTGGTTTGTCAATATATTAAGGTATTCAAATGAGCCAAAATCTTAAATTACAAGTTTTACTTTCTACGGTCGATAAACTCACCGCTCCATTTCAAAAAGCAACCCAAAAAGCCCAACAACTTTCCCGTACGCTCGGTGAAAGTAAAGGGGCATTACGCCAATTAAACAGCCAATTTAGCCAAAATGAAAAGCAGATTAAAAAGTACCGAGATGCCCTCAATCCGCTCAAGGCACAATTTAATGAAACCAGCCAAAAATTAGAGCAGGCTCGTCAAAAGGCGAAAGCAATGCAGCGGGCATTTTATGATGCAAAAAATCCGACTGCCGAATTTAAGCAGAAGCTAAAAGAAGCTCAACAAGCGGTTAGTCAGTTACAACAGAAAAAGCAAGCCCTGATTGATCGTACCCGCAGGGTTCGCCTTGAGTTTAAACAAGCGGGCTTTGATGCGAAAAAAATGGCAGCGGCACAAAGTGAGTTAAAGCGGAAAATGAAAGAGGCTTCCGATTCAATTAAACAGCAAGAAGAACGGCTAAAGCGTCTTAATCAACAGCAACGACAGAACGCAAAATATAAACAGCAGGCTGAAAAACTGAAAGCACAAGGTGATCGTGTTGGGCAATTTGGGCAAAAAACGATGATGGGTGGTACAGCCATTTTAGGTAGTGGCTATGCAATGTTAAGTCCTGCTTTAGCATTTGAGCAATCTTTTTCCAAAGTACAGGCATTGGCCCGTTTGGATAAAGAAAAAGATGCCGAGAGAATTAAGGCATTGCGTGATCAGGCGATTCATCTTGGTGCAACAACAGCATTCACGGCTTCTGAAGTCGCTGATGCACAGGGGTATTTGGCAATGGCAGGGTTTAATGATAAACAAATTAAAGCTGCGACTCCGTCAATGTTACAGATGTCAATGGCATCGGGAACAGATTTAGCCCGTGTGGCTGATATTGCCTCGGATATTTCATCAGGTTTTAAAATTCAAGCAGACGATATGGGGCGTGTAGCTGATGTACTAACATTAACTTTTACTACGTCCAATACTAGTTTAGAAACCCTTTATGAAACAATGAAAGAAGGTGCACCAATTGCAACCGCTGCGGGACAATCGTTTGAATCTGCCGCAGCACTTTCCGGATTATTAGGAAATGTCGGGATAAAAGGTTCACAGGCGGGAACGACCTTAAAAAATATGTTCGTCCGTTTAGCTGCACCGCCGAAAGAAGCCAAAAAAGCACTAGATAAGCTAGGAATAAAAACTAAAGATACGAAGGGGAATTTAAAAGATGTGCCTTTAATTCTCAAAGAGATTATGGACAAAACCAAGTCAATGGGAACAGGTGAGCGTTTAGGAATTTTTGATGATATTTTTGGCAAAATCGGATTAGCAGGGGCTTCTGAATTAGTGAGTCAAGCTGATGGTGTCATTCAAAATTACGAAAATATGTTGAAAGATGCCAAAGGTACGGTTGAAAAAGTCAGCACAACGATGACGGATAACCTGTTGGGCGATATTAAATCCCTTTCCTCTGCTAAAGAGGATATTGGGTTAGCTATCTATGATACGATTTCAGGTGATCTGAGAGAGCAGACCCAATCTTTTACTGTTTGGCTACGTTCTATTAGCCAATGGGTTAAAGCAAATCCCGAATTAACAAAAAGTATTGCACAAGCAACCGCTTATTTTGCGGCATTTTTATTAGTACTGGGTGGCTCATCATTGATTTTGAGTTATGCAATTTACCCTATTATGCGAATTATATTAGCTTTGGGAAAATTTGGGATGACTATAGTAAAAGTTGCTTTATGGACAAGTAAAGGTTTAGGAATAATGGGTAGAGCCTTTTTAGCGGTAATTCCAAAAATTCTTGCCTTTAGTGCTGCATTACTGACAAATCCGATAACTTGGATTGTATTAGCGATTATTGCTTTAATCGCTGCATTGGTTTTACTTTGGAAAAATTGGGATACGGTTAAACAAGCATTAGTGTCCGGTTGGAACTGGGTGTGCGAAGTATTTGATAATAATCCAATCCTAAATATTTTATTTCCGATTATTCCCTTGATTAGAGGCATTATTTGGTTGATTCAGAATTGGGGGAAAGTCTGTGAAAGTGTGTCAAATTGGATTAGCCAAAAATGGGACGAGTTGAAAAATAAAGCGGCAACAGTATGGGGCAATATTAAAGGCTGGCTTTCAGATGCCTTACAGCCGCTTGAGAGTCTAAAAGCTGGTGTGCAATGGTTGATTGATAATTTGAGCAAAATTTCTTGGGAAGGCATTAAACAGGGGGCAAAAGATTTAGGTTCAGGCATTAAAAATTATGCAAGTGAAAAAGCCAATCAAGCAGGGCAGTACATTAGTGATAAATGGCATAGTGTAAAATCTTGGTTAGGGCTTGATCAAAAATGGTCGGGCGGTTATGCTGGCAACGGCGGTAAATATGAACCGAAAGGGATTTATCACGGCGGCGAATATATTATGACTAAAGAAGCGACCAGCCGTATCGGGATTGCCAACCTTAACCGTTTGAACTATGGCAAAATGGCAGGACTGGCTGCGTTAGGCTCAACGGTTGCGGTGGCTCAACCGATGGTACAGGTGGATAACCGCCCGCCGATAAGTACCGTCAGCCAACCGCAAGCGGTCGGTTCGGTCAATCAAACGGTCAATATTACGATCAACGCAGCACAAGGTCAGTCCGAAGCCGATATTGCCCGAACGATACAACGTATTTTGGCAGAAGAACAACGCAAAGCCCAAGCCAAACAGCGGAGCAGTTTGCGGGATCGGGGGTAATTGACAATAACACGGGAAAAATGGACAATGCGATCAGATATTGTCCATTTTTATCTAAAAAGGGGAATAAAATGTTAATTACCTATGCCAAGCCGATGTTAGTTGTGCATCAACCTCTTGTGCTAGTGAATAATGCACAGGCAATAGAAAAGCCTTTGCGTAAAGTACCAAAATTGAGCAATGAAGAGATTGCGGTATTCAGTCAAATTGAACGTAAAGCCGGTGCAATGACTATTGATGATTTAATGAAGGCAATGGGCATCAAGTAAGATGAATATTGCCCATACCCGATTATTTGCAACGCATTTTGACACTGAATCTGCTCTCTTCACATTTGTAAATCGCTTCCGAGAATGGAAAGCAAATGGTGAAGAGAGCAGTTATTATTTCGGAAAAGACGGTTTTTATAGTCCCATTCGTTCAGGTTTAAAGCACGTTCATCTTGTCCCAATCATCAATCTACAAGCTAAAAATCATTGGGATAGAAACTGGAAAATAGGCTCTCGTAGAACCAGTGATACTTGCCTTGTTTATGTTGAAGATAATCACGATTATCTCTTGATCTCCATTTTGCCCGAACCACTTGCCCACGCCATAGCCGAACAGAAAGAAGAAAAATACCGTAAAACAATGGCATATTTTTGGCAGATTGCCGAACAGTTTTTTTATTATCGCAATATTATTGCTTAACTAAGCGACCACGGTCGCTTTTTGTTTGCCTAAAGTTTCCCTTATTGTATTGCGAGTTCAGCCTGTTTTATATAATATATATTAAAAATAGATATATTTAAGGAGGCAAATTATGATAACAGCGAAATTATTTTGGACAGGCAATTCACAAGCTATTCGATTACCGAAAGCCTTTCGTTTTGCCGGTGAAGAAGTTCGGATTGAAAAACAAGGTAATAAAGTGATTATTGAACCTGTTGTGAATAACTGGGATTGGTTAGATGAATTAGGCGAACTTGACCCGACTTTTGTGAGTGCGGTGCAGTCAGAACGTCAAACGCCGGCACAGGAAAGAGAGTGGAGCTGTTTTGAATGAAATACCTGCTTGATACTAACGCCGTGATTGCCTTACTGAATCGTCAGTCGCAATTTATCGAAAAATTGAAACAATACAAGCCGGCTGATTTTGGCTTATCCAGTATCGTGTTGTTTGAACTCTGTTTTGGGGCTGAAAAAAGTCAGCGTAAAGCGGAAAACCTTGCTAAATTGGATAAATTACCGTTTGAAATTGTGCCTTTTTCCGCCCAAGATGCCCGTATTGCC
>NZ_JWIZ01000008.1 GCF_001038205.1 Muribacter muris
CTGTTTACTTTCGCCGTTTCCGCTTCCAAGCGTTTTGCACTGTCCGCCACATTTTTCTGCGCTACCGCTAATTGCTGGCGAGCAGTTTCCAACTCACGTTGTGCCGCTTGTTTCGCTGCGGCTTCACTGTTTACTTTCGCCGTTTCCGCTTCCAAACGTTTTGCACTGTCGGCAACATTTTTCTGCGCTGCCGCTAATTGCTGACGGGCTGTTTCTAATTCTTTTTGTAGTGTTGAATTTGTTTTAGGTTGTTCAGCATTTTTCTGTAACTCGGCAATTTTTTTCTCCGCCGTAGCAAGATTTGCTTTCGCCTCAGCTAAATTTTGTTCCGCCTGTTCTTTGGCTTTCTGACTGGCTGCCATCGCATTTTTTGCCGCTGCTTGTTCTGCTTTAACTTGTTCTTTTAATTGATGAATTTGTTTGATTTGCTTTGCATTATCGTTGTTACTGGTACTCGAACCACCACCGCCACTACTACACGCAGCAACGCCAAGAGACACTAACAAAGCAAGGGCTGTTTTTGATAATTGAGATTGCATAGGAAAAGTCCTTATTGGTAAGAAAATTAAACAAAGATTGTTGATTTTAGTCGCAACTAAAATGCTAAGCGATTATAAATGAAATACACTTCTTTTTTTTTTTTTGCATTTCTTTACATAATATAGAGCTTTTAGGAGGTGTTATGCGTATAACTATCGAGATGTCTTACCACAAGCGCCCTGTTCGCTACATTTATTTACAGTTAAAAGTTCAGCTTAAACATCGGCAATGGCAACTGGTGATTAAAGGTAGCGTTCGCCCGCAAGAAAAGTAAGCCAACGGGTGTGGCTTTGGTTATAATAACGGCTTGTTAAGCAAGCGAACATTCTGCAAAAAATCTTGCCAAACCGACCGCTTGTTAAGGGAGAAATGAGATGAAAGAGCCGATTTTGCGCCAAGTTGTGCTAGATACGGAAACTACCGGTATGAACTTTAACGGTGCACCGCATATTGGGCATAATATTATTGAGATTGGGGCGGTGGAAGTGGTAAATCGCCGTTTAACCGGCAGAACCTTCCACGTGTATATTAAACCGCCGAGGGAGGTGGACGAGGAAGCGATTAAGGTTCACGGTATCACCAATGAGATGCTGGTGGATAAGCCGAGCTTTGCCGAGATTGCCGATGAGTTTATTGCGTTTATCAACGGGGCGGAATTAGTAATTCATAACGCGCCCTTCGATGTGGGCTTTATCGACCACGAATTTTCGTTTCTGCCTAATCCGCCGGCAAAGGTGGCGGAGATGTGCGAAGTTACCGATAGCTTGCAACTGGCACGCAAAATGTACCCCGGCAAACGTAATAATTTAGATGCGCTGTGCGATCGTTTAGATATTGATAACAGTAAGCGGGTGTTGCACGGGGCGTTGCTGGATGCGGAGATCCTTGCCGATGTCTTTTTGATGATGACCGGCGGGCAGATCGCCCTGCTCGGCGAGGAGGAGCAATCGGATATGAGCGTAAACGCACAAGATGCTCACTATACGCCGATTGTTGTCGATCACAGTCATTTGGTCGTGCTACAACCGACCGAAGAGGAGTTGGCGGCTCATCAAGACTATCTTGAGCTAATCAATAAGAAGTCGAAAGGGAATTGCCTTTGGACACGGGAATTGGCGACAGAATCAACGGCAGTCAATTAAAAAATCGGCATTCTGTATAGTAAAAAACCGTTTGATATTTTTTTGAAAAAAAGTGTTTGACGCTGATCCGAGAAATCATTATTATACGCCTCGTTCGCTGCGGAGTGGTAGTTCAGCTGGTTAGAATACCTGCCTGTCACGCAGGGGGTCGCGGGTTCGAGTCCCGTCCATTCCGCCAACTAATTTAAACGTCATAATATACCTCCTTAGTACGTTAATAGGAAAAAGCCTCTAGTTACACTAGAGGCTTTTTTCTTGCTATCGTATTTATAAAAACAAAAATGGCGGAAGCCAGTTCCGCCGTATTTGCTCATTTATCATTTACAGTAAACCAAGCACCTTACGCCCATTGGTGCTGGCGATATTTGCCATTTCATCTAGGTTGGTAAAGCGACAACCGGCAGAGAGTAGGCTTAATTCCTGCCACATATCGCCCTCACACAGCGGCACCATATAGTCGCAGATATTATCCGTACCAATCGCAACGGTAATGCCTTCGGGGATCATTTCATCCGCCGGTGTTAAGGCATTATGGAACGGCAGCACTTCGTCTTTACGAGGGCTGTCAATCCACGCCATCGGGCAGGCAATCATCATCATATCGCAGGCTTTCATTTTTTTATACAGCATTTGGCGGTACTCTTTCGGGTGTGCGCCAATCGAAATCCCGTGAATCGCCACAACCCGCCCTTGCATTCCGTGTTCCATTGATTTATCGCACAACTGCTCCGTTTCTTTCTCTTTTTGGGTATTGAATTGGTCAACGTGAACGTGCAACATTTTGCCCTGCGATTTCGCCGTGTCCATTAAAATATCCATCGCTTCCAGCCCTTTGCCGTAGTCCAATTCATCACGGTAAGGCAAACCGCCAATCATATCCACCATTTCCGAGCCGATATCAAACCATTTACGCGCATTCGGTTCAATCACCCCCTTGAGCGTTTGATTGGCAAATTTCAGCACAATATCGTTTTTATACACTTCACGGGCTTTGTGTGCCGCAATGATCGCACGGTCTTCGCACACTTGGTCAATATCGACAAATGTGCCGAACGCCGTTACCCCTTGGGAAATCATCAGCTCAATCGCTTGGCTAAAACGGCGGTAGTAATCTTCTACGCTCGACTGACGTTTCACCTCGTCCACTAAATCCCATTTCTGTTGCAAATTTGCCTCTTGATAAATTTTGATTTTTTCCGGCGTCATCGTAAAGGCACGGTCTGCGTGAGCGTGAGAATTTACCCAGCCGCCTTTTTTAATCACTTCATCACGAATATGGCTTTTTAATGTACGAATCAATTGGCTCATTGCTTATCCTCTATGATCTGAATTTTGGGCAAAAAAAAAGATCTCACGTTACGCAAGATCTTGTCGAAATAAAAAAGAGCTAAACCTCGTAATGATGCGAAGTTTAGCTTTAAAAAAGAAATTAAACAGGTTAAATTTAGTTTGTGGTTCATTACTAGTTCCCTATGGCACTAGAGGCGTAGTATAAATTTTTTAGGCGGAAAATGCAAACGTTTGCTTATAGGTTTACCCTTTTAAACAAGCGGTGAGATTAGCCGTTTTTTCCAATACTATATAGCTGTTGCACAAAGTTGTTTTTTATTCAATTGTAGGGACACACTGCGTGTGTCCGGATTTCAACCTATTGGAATAATTTGATTTTTATAAACGACACACGCAGTGTGTCCCTACATTCCGTTAAAATTTCTATTTTTGTGCATTTGCAACATAATACCGTTTTTTCACAAAACTCGGCATAACTGGTCGCTTGTATAAGAGCTAATGCCCGCTTAACACTTTTGCCGGCTCCAGTTTCGCCGCTCGGACGGCAGGATAAAGGCTGGCAAGCAGGCTAAGCACCAGCGTGGCAAGCAGCACCCATACAATGTCCAACCAATAAATTTCACTTGGCAGAAAATCAATAAAATAGATACCGTCAGAGAGTAGTTTCACCTCAAAAAAGCGTTCAACCCCTTGAATGATGGCAGTTAAATTAAGTGCGGTCAGTACCCCCAGCACAATGCCGCATACAGCCCCTTTCATTCCGGAAATCAAGCCGTACCAAAGGAAAATATGCCGAATAAAGCGATTATTCGCCCCAAGGGTTCGTTGAATGGCAATATCGCCCTGCTTATCTTTCACCGCCATCACGAGTGTTGAAATAATATTAAAGCAGGCAACGCCGATGACTAACACCATTGCGATATACATTACCGCGCGGATCAACTGAATATCGTTGTACATATAGCCAAATTTTTCGATCCACTTTTGCAGATAGAGCGGCTGAGGATACCCCGCCAATTCGTGAAAAGTGAGTTGGTTGATGTCTAACGGCTTTTTAACCGCCATTTCAATCCCTGACACCTGATCCGGCTGATATTCAAGCAGTTCTTGCGCCGTTTGCAACGGTAATAAGGCGTAGCTGTGATCGAGCTGACCGTCCAAACGCAAAATACCGCTCACTGTTTGCGTAAAACGCAATGGCTGGGCTAAATTGCCGTCATCACTCGGCTGTGGCAGCAGTAAGGTAACATCATCGCCGACCTCAATTTCCAACGCCCGTGCAATACCTGCCCCCAAAATCAGCCCGCCTTGTTGTTGAAACTGCTGCCATTGGCTCGCTTCAATAAATTGATTAAGCCGACTAACCTGCATCTGTTTGCTCGGCTCAATCCCTTTGACTTGGGCAATTTTGAGCTTAGCGCCGTTTTCAATCAGCGCAGTAAAGCTGACAAACGGCGAACTTGCCACAATATCTGAGTTATCGGCAAGGCGCTGCGCTAACTCGGTATAGTGCGAAATCGGCTGAGGCTCGCCATTGTCGTAACTCAATAACTCGGCGTGCGGCACAACAGAAAGTACCCGCTGGTTCAGCTCCCGTTCAAAGCCGTTCATTGCACTTAAACCGATAATTAGCACGGCTACGCCAAGGGCAATACCGACACTGGAAAACAGTGAAATCAGCGACACCAAGCGGTTTTTTTGCTGGCTGCGTTGATAACGCCAGCTAATAAAAAAGGGAGTATTCATTAAACGCCCTCACGCAATACACCGTCTTGCATCAGTAGGCAGCGGTTAAGTTTATTGGCTAAATTAAGATCGTGAGTTACCAACAAAAACGCAATCTGTTGCTCTTGGTTAAGCTGACTAATCAGCTCAAAAATGCTTTCGGTGGTCTTTTGATCGAGATTACCGGTCGGTTCATCCGCCAACACTAATGCCGGCTGATTAACCAACGCCCGTGCAATCGCTACCCGCTGCCGCTCGCCGCCCGATAGGGCTGACGGGCGGTGTGCAATACGATGAGATAATCCGACCGCTTGCAACATTTTTTCCGCCCGATCTTTTGCTTCGGTTTTGTTCTGCTTGCCAATCAGCATCGGCATCATCACATTTTCTAAGGCACTGAAATCCGCCATTAAATGATGAAATTGATAAACAAAGCCCAAATGCTGATTTCGCAATTTTGCCAACGCATTGCTGCTTAACTGTTGTAGCGACTGCCCTTGGATAAACACTTCGCCGCTAGAAGGTTGATCTAAACCGCCAAGGGTATGTAATAAGGTACTTTTTCCCGAACCGGAGCTGCCGACAATCGCCGCTAGCTCACCACAGTTCATTGAAAAAGAAACATTTTTTAGAATTTGAGTAGCATTCTCGCCCTCTTGATAAGATTTGCTGAGATTCACACAGCGAAGCAATTCGGTTTTGGTCATAATTGGTCTCAAAAAAGGTTATCGTGCTATTTTGCAAAAATAACCCTTTCGGATCAAATTACTTTTAAATTTTGTGAAGTAAATCACTTTTTTGCAAGACAAAACCGCGCGATTCCTTTAGTATATAGCCGTTTTTTCACATTAAATCTCAACTTTATTAGAGGATATTAAAATGGCAAAAATCGTTAAAGTGATTGGTCGTGAGATCATTGACTCTCGTGGTAACCCAACCGTCGAAGCGGAAGTTCACCTTGAAGGCGGCTTTGTCGGCTTGGCGGCTGCACCGTCCGGCGCATCAACCGGTTCTCGTGAAGCATTAGAATTGCGTGACGGCGATAAAGCCCGTTTCTTAGGTAAAGGCGTATTAAAAGCTGTTGCTGCGGTGAACAACGACATTGCACAAGCTATCTTAGGCAAAGATGCATCTAACCAAGCAGAAATCGACCAAATTATGATCGACTTAGACGGCACAGATAACAAATCAAAATTCGGTGCAAATGCCATCTTAGCCGTCTCTTTAGCGAATGCCAAAGCGGCAGCGGCATCAAAAGGTTTACCGCTTTATGCACACATTGCCGAACTTAACGGCACACCGGGCGTGTACTCTATGCCATTACCGATGATGAACATCATCAACGGTGGCGAGCACGCAGATAACAACGTGGATATTCAAGAATTTATGATCCAACCGGTTGGTGCAAAAACCTTAAAAGAAGCGCTACGCATTGGTGCAGAAGTATTCCACAACCTTGCGAAAGTATTAAAAGCGAAAGGCTTAAATACCGCAGTAGGTGATGAGGGCGGCTTCGCACCAAACCTTGCTTCTAATGCCGATGCGTTAGCCTGTATCAAAGAAGCTGTTGAAAAAGCAGGTTATGTGTTAGGTAAAGACGTAACCTTAGCAATGGACTGTGCTTCTTCCGAGTTCTACAACAAAGAAACCGGTCAATACGAAATGAAAGGCGAAGGCAAAACCTTCACTTCACAAGAATTTACCCACTACTTAGAAGGGTTATGCAAAGAGTATCCGATCGTGTCTATCGAAGACGGTCAAGACGAGTCCGATTGGGAAGGCTTTGCTTACCAAACTAAAGTGTTAGGCGATAAAGTACAATTAGTCGGCGACGACTTATTCGTTACCAACACCAAAATCTTAAAAGAAGGGATTGAGAAAGGCATTGCCAACTCCATCTTAATCAAGTTCAACCAAATCGGTTCATTAACTGAAACCTTAGCGG
The DNA here is from genome assembly GCF_001038205.1 of Muribacter muris. GTDB lineage: Bacteria > Pseudomonadota > Gammaproteobacteria > Enterobacterales > Pasteurellaceae > Muribacter > Muribacter muris. Next base: position 6,643 of record NZ_JWIZ01000008.1, read on the forward strand.
CAATCAAAATGGCGAAAGATGCCGGTTACACCGCTGTTATTTCACACCGTTCAGGCGAAACCGAAGATGCGACTATCGCTGATTTAGCAGTAGGTACGGCAGCAGGTCAAATCAAAACCGGTTCAATGAGCCGTTCAGACCGTGTTGCGAAATACAACCAACTTATCCGCATTGAAGAAGCATTAGGCGATAAAGCACCGTTCAACGGCTTAAAAGAAGTGAAAGGTCAAGCATAATCGTTTACCGATTAAATCAAGCCACCAACTTTGGTGGCTTTTTTGCACGACAAAAAGGACATACAATGCTATATTCCGTAATTGATGATCATCTCCATATTGGCAGCCCTTACCGCACCGGCGCACACTCCACGCAGCACGAACATCTGGTGGTAATGTTTGAAGATGACGGCGAAACGGGCTTCTTTTATGCAATGGATCTGCACCAAACCGCCCAACCGGTAGTTGACAGCCTATTTGTCTATCGGGTCAGCGACATTGAACAGCACACCCTAAAAGAACCCCGCCGCTTACAAATTTGCTGGTCGGAAGACGGCTATACCGCCTTTTTAATGATCAACGAATACCCGCACGCCGTCTTCGATTTCAGAGCGTTTATCGGCTATAACCGCACCAAGCTCCCCGACATCGAATTAGGCAGTATGTGGCAACATAAAGAAACGACTCCCTCCCTTGTTGAACAGTGGTTTAGGGGATAGTGTTAGGAAAAACTACTCATTTTGCAGCGATTGTTGCAAAATAAACGGAAACCAACCGCTTGTTCACTTAAAAGGATACAAAAATGGAACAATATAAACGTGATTTTATTGAATTTGCCCTTAGCCGTGAGGTGCTGAAATTTGGTGAATTTACTCTGAAATCCGGCAGAATTAGCCCTTATTTTTTTAATGCCGGTCTGTTTAATACGGGGCGGGATTTAGCTAAGCTCGGTGAGTTTTATGCTCAAGCGATTCAGTCTGCGGGGTTGAATTTTGATGTGCTATTCGGGCCGGCGTACAAAGGCATTCCGATTGCGACGACCGTTGCGGTTGCACTTGCCAATCAATTTAATCTGGATAAACCTTGTTGCTTTAACCGTAAGGAAGCGAAGGATCACGGGGAAGGCGGTAATTTAATCGGCAGTGCATTGGCAGGTGATATTTTATTAGTGGATGATGTGATCACCGCCGGTACGGCAATTCGTGAGTCAATGGCGATTATTCAGGCAAATCAGGCTAATTTAGTCGGGGTATTGATTGCGCTTAACCGTAAAGAAAAGGGCAAAGGCGAGCTGTCGGCAATTCAGGAAGTTGAGCGGGATTATGGGTGCAAGGTGTTTTCAATTATTGATTTTGACGATTTATTGCAATTTATTGAACAATCGCCTAAATATGCGCCTTATTTAGCTGCGATGAAAGCCTATCGTGAGCAGTACGGCGTTTAGCCTCACGGTTAATAGTTGTTTATAGGCTGGGGCACAATGCTTGTGTCCGTTTAACTACATCTTGAGACTGTATGATGTGATGACGAGCGTTAATGTGGCGACACTGCAATAGTGTTGAAATATCTATTTTTATGCGTTTGCCATATAAAATTGCAAAAAAGTCAGCAAAACGCCCCGCTTGTTGGGGCGTTTTCGGCTAGGGTTGATTTTCGACAAACCGCAGTGCCTGTTCAATCACTTCAACGCCGGCACCTGTCTTACAAGCATTCTCGCTTAAATGCCGCCGCCACTGCCTTGCACCTTTGCAATTTTGGAATGCACCGAGCAGATGGCGTGCAATGTGGTTGAGGTACACCCCTTCGGCGAGTTGTTGCTCAATATAAGGTAGCATTTTTTCAATCGCTTGCATTGGCGTGATAATGGGCGCATTAGGATCAAACAATGCTTGGTCGATTTGCCCCAATAGGCTTGGGTTTTGATAGGCTTCCCGTCCGACCATTACGCCATCAACATATTGCAGATGGTGTTTGATCTCCTCAATCGTTTTTATGCCGCCGTTGATGCTGATATTTAAGTGCGGAAAATCCCGCTTAAGCTGGTAAACCCGTTCATAATCAAGAGGCGGGATTTCCCGATTTTCTTTCGGGCTTAACCCTGTCAGCCACGCTTTGCGGGCGTGGACGATAAAGTCAGTGCAATAAGGCTGTATTTTTTCAATAAAATCGCGCAGAAACTCATAGCTGTCCAGCTCGTCAATACCGATACGGTGTTTGACGGTAACAGGGATTGCTACCGTTTCTTTCATCGCTTCGACACAACGGGCGACCAGCTCGGCATTTGCCATTAAACACGCCCCGAACATACCGTTTTGCACCCGATCGGACGGGCAACCGACATTAAGATTGATTTCGGCATAACCACGCTGTGCTACTAATTTGGCACACTCGGCTAATTGGTTCGGATCGCTGCCGCCCAGTTGCAATGCGACCGGATTTTCAGCCGGATCGTACGCCAACAAGTCATATTTGGCGTGTAAAATTGCCGGTGCGGTGATCATTTCGGTGTAAAGCAGGGCATATCGGCTAAACTGGCGGTGGAAATAACGGCAATGGCGGGTTGTCCAATCCAGCATCGGTGCAACGGAAAAACGCCCTCGGTAATCAGTTTGTCGCATAGGATTTTTTATCTTTTTGGTCTTTTCAAGCGGTTAGTTAAGCGGGAAAATGTGCAATTCTCTAGTCAGTATAAATTGCTACGCCATGTGAGCGTAGGGACACTGCTTAGTACCCTACACGATGAACAAAGCCCACGTTTTGCAACGGTGAGCTAATATCGGCAAAATTAGTAGTATGAATGTTCGCCGTGTTGATGCTCCGTCGCATCTTTCACACCGACTAATTCATCGGGGAAGAGAGCCAATAGCTGCTTTTCAATCCCCTCTTTCAAGGTAACGTCCACCATAGAGCAACCGTTACACCCGCCGCCAAACTGCAAAATCGCATATTTATCTTCGGTAATCTCAATCAGCGTAACTCGTCCGCCGTGATTGGCAAGTTGCGGATTGACTTGGGTTTGAATAACATAATCAAGACGCTCAATAAACGGCGCATCGTCCGCAACTTTACGCATTTTAGCGTTCGGCGCTTTCATCGTAAGCTGTGCCCCCATCGGATCGGTAACATAATCAATTTCCGCTTCATCTAAAAATGGCAGACTGACATCATCAATAAAGGCAGAAAATTCTGTGTATTTGACTTCGGTGTCCGTTTCTTCAACCGCATTTGGCGGGCAGTAAGAAACGCCGCACTCGGCGCTTGGCGTACCGGGATTCACCACGAAAATACGGATATTTGTGCCTTCTTCTTGTTGATCGAGCAGTTTGCGGAAATGGGCTTGTGCCGCCGCTGAAATTTGAATATTCATTGTGTGTCCGTTTGCAAATTGAAATTGTGGCTATTGTAGCCTTATTGAATTTTTTTGACTAGCATCAAATTCCATTCCGCTTTTTTAAGTTATAAGTGTGTAAATTATTTACAAAAATGTGAAAAAATATGAGTGATTGTAAATAAAAATAAGGCTTTTCAAGCGGAAAACGGGCGAAAATGTAACAGATAAAATTTGATTTAGTTCAAATTATTCGGGATAAATGTTAAAAAAATGTGGTTAAACTAGCAATAAATGGCGATTTTCGGGTAGAATAACGCATTTATTTTATCTTGCCGAAAAGATAAGAAACCGAATTTGAGAACTTAATGTGGTGTGCAAAGGTAAGTGGGGGAACTCAACGTTTATCTTTGATGTCGCCACGGCTCAATAGAAGCGATTGCAATGTATGCAATCATATTTTTAACCCAACAAAAAGTAGTGCAAACAATATGATTACAATTAAACAAGGCTTAGATCTTCCGATTACGGGAAATCCTGAGCAAGTAATCCATAACGGCAATGCCGTTACTGAAGTTGCTGTGCTTGGCGAAGAATATGTGGGTATGCGTCCTTCAATGAAAGTGCGTGAAGGCGATGTGGTGAAGAAAGGTCAGGTTCTTTTTGAAGATAAAAAGAACGCAGGCGTGGTCTTCACTGCCCCTGCAAGCGGTGTGATCACGGCGATAAATCGCGGTGAAAAACGTGTTCTTCAGTCAGTCGTGATTAAAGTTGAGGGTGATGAGCAAATTACCTTTAGTCGCTATGCTGCCACTGAACTTGCCTCTTTAACCGGCGAGCAAGTGAAAGCGAACTTGGTGGCATCGGGATTGTGGACGGCATTCCGTACCCGCCCGTTCAGCAAAGTGCCAGCCTTAGATGCCGAACCGTCTTCTATTTTCGTCAATACGATGGATACCAATCCGTTAGCGGCAAATCCTGATGTGATTTTAAACGAGCATAAACAGGATTTTGTGGATGGTTTAACCGTACTTGGTCGTTTATTTGAAGGTAAGAAAACCATTCATTTATGCCAATCGCCAAAGAGCGAACAGATCGGCACAGCGGTTGCGAATGTGAAAGTGGCGACCTTTGACGGTCCACACCCTGCGGGATTAAGCGGGACGCATATTCACTTTATCGATCCGGTCAGTGCGACAAAACAGGTTTGGTATTTGAACTATCAAGATGTGGTTGCTATCGGTAAATTATTTACTACCGGTGAGTTGTTTACCGACAGAATTGTCGCATTAGCCGGCCCGCAAGTGAAACAACCGCGTTTGGTGCGTACCCGTTTAGGCGCGAAGCTGTCTGACTTGGTCGCCAACGAATTAAATGCCGGTGAAAACCGCGTGATTTCCGGCTCGGTATTAAGCGGTATGACGGCAACAGGCGCACACGACTATTTGGGACGCTATGCGTTGCAAGTTTCCGTATTAGCGGAAGGGCGTGAGCAAGAGCTCTTCGGAATGATTGCCCCGTACTCGCACAAATTCTCCATTACACGCACGGTATTGGGTGCATTCAGCAAGAAGCTGTTTAACTTTACAACCGCAGTAAACGGCGGTCATCGTGCAATGGTGCCAATCGGTGCGTATGAGCGTGTGATGCCGTTAGATATTCTGCCGACATTATTGTTGCGTGATCTCTGTGCGGGAGATACCGATTCTGCTCAAGCATTAGGTTGCTTAGAGTTAGATGAAGAAGATTTGGCGCTGTGTACCTTTGTGTGTCCGGGCAAAAACGAGTACGGCCCACTATTGCGTCAAGCGTTAGATAAGATCGAGAAGGAAGGTTAATCAAATGGCTTTAAAAGATCTTTTTCATAAAATGGAACCGGCTTTCCAAAAAGGCGGAAAGTACGAAAAATGGTACACCCTGTTTGAAGCGGTGTATTCCATTGTCTATACGTCCGGAGCGGTTACCCAAAAAGATGCGCACGTGCGTGATGCGATCGATTCAAAACGTATGATGCTGATTGTGTGGCTCGCGTTATTTCCGGCAATGTTCTACGGAATGTATAACGTTGGGGCACAGTCTATTATGGCGTTAGGTGCAGGCGATTTTGCGCAAAACGTGACTGCGAGCATCGCAAAAGACTGGCATTTCGCCTTAGCGAATAGCTTTGGTGTGTTATCTCAAGATGCCGGCGTGTTGGCGAAAATGTTGCTTGGGGCGATTTTCTTCCTACCAATTTACTTGACCATTTTTGCGGTCGGTGGTTTCTGGGAAGTGCTGTTTGCAATGGTGCGTAAACACGAAATCAATGAAGGTTTCTTCGTTACCTCTATCTTATTAGCGTTAATCGTGCCGCCAACATTACCATTGTGGCAAGCGGCGTTAGCGGCAAGTTTTGGGGTGGTTGTTGCGAAAGAAGTGTTCGGCGGTGTCGGTAAAAACTTTATGAACCCGGCATTAGCGGGACGTGCGTTTTTATTCTTCGCTTATCCGGCACAGATTTCCGGCGATTTAGTGTGGACAGCTGCGGACGGTTTCTCCGGCGCAACAGCACTTTCGCAATGGAGTATGGGCGGCGAAGCGGCATTAAAACACGTTGCGACCGGCGAAACGATCACTTGGATGGATGCGTTTTTAGGTAACATTCCGGGTTCAATGGGTGAAGTATCGACCCTCGCGTTATTGATCGGTGCGGCGATTATTGTGTTTGCCCGTATTGCTTCTTGGCGCATTATTGCCGGTGTAATGATCGGTATGGCGGCAACAGCGACCTTATTCAACGTTATCGGTTCAGACACTAACCCAATGTTTGCAATGCCTTGGCACTGGCACTTAGTGCTTGGCGGCTTTGCTATCGGTATGTTCTTTATGGCAACTGATCCGGTTTCCGCTTCCTTTACCAATAAAGGGAAATGGTGGTACGGTATCCTCATCGGCTTTATGTGTGTGTTAATTCGTGTGGTCAATCCGGCATATCCGGAAGGTATGATGTTAGCGATCTTATTTGCTAACCTATTTGCCCCACTGATTGACCACATTGTGGTTCGAGCCAATATCAAACGTAGGAGAGTACGCAATGTCTAAGTTTAATAAAGATAGCGTTGGCGGAACAATCTCTATCGTTGTTCTGCTCAGTTTAATCTGTGCAATCATTGTTGCCGGTTCTGCGGTACTGCTCAAAGATACGCAAGACGAACAAAAAGCGTTAGACAAACAACGTAACATTTTAAGCGTAGCAGGTTTGCTCAAAGCAGATACTGCAAGCGGTCAGATCAAAGATATTTTTGCCAAAAGTATTGAAGCCCGTTGTGTTGAACTACATTCCGGCGACTATGTACAGTGCCCGGCAAACTTTGATGCGAAAAATGCGGCTAAAGATCCGGCACAAAGCACGGCGATTCCGGCAGAAGCCGATAAAGCCGGCTTACGCACCCGTGCAAACCTTGCTGAAGTTTATTTAGTTAAAGATGAACAAGGTCAAGTCAATCAAATCGTGTTACCGATGTACGGAACAGGATTATGGTCGGTAATGTACGGGTTCGTTTCCGTTGAACCGGACGGCAATACGATTAAAGGGATTACCTACTACGAACACGGTGAAACACCGGGGCTAGGCGGTGAAATTGAAAACCCAAGATGGCAAGCCAACTTTGTCGGTAAAAAATTACTGAACGAACAGGGCGAACCGGCAATCCGCATCGGAAAAGGTGCATCAGCAGATAAAGATCACGGCGTGGATGCGTTATCCGGCGCGACTCTAACATCAAACGGTGTGGACGGTACATTCAAATACTGGTTCGGTGCAAACGGCTTCGGTCCTTATCTTGCAAAACTTAAAGCGGGGGCAAACTAATGGCTGACTCTAAACTTAAAAAGCTACTGTTTTCGCCGGTGGTGGACAATAACCCGATTGCGTTGCAAATTTTGGGGATCTGTTCTGCCCTTGCGGTAACGACCAAACTTGAAACCGCAGTGGTAATGGGGATTGCGGTGAGTTTTGTTACGGCATTTTCGAGCTTCTTTATCTCGTTAATCCGCAACTATATTCCAAACAGTATCCGTATTATCGTACAAATGGCAATTATTGCGTCATTGGTAATTTTGGTGGATCAAATCTTGCGTGCTTACGCTTATGGCTTATCCAAGCAGCTCTCCGTATTCGTTGGTCTTATCATCACCAACTGTATCGTAATGGGGCGTGCGGAAGCGTTCGCAATGAAATCATCGCCGGTTGAGAGTTTTGTGGACGGTATCGGTAACGGCTTAGGCTATGCAGCTATCTTAGTGGTGGTGGCATTCTTCCGTGAGTTAATCGGTTCGGGCAAACTCTTTGGTATGACGATTTTCCAAACGATTCAAGATGGCGGTTGGTATCAAGCAAACGGCTTATTCCTACTCGCACCAAGTGCATTCTTTATTATCGGTTTCATCATTTGGGGCTTAAGAACCTGGAAACCGGAACAGGTGGAGAAATAGTCTATGGAACATTATATTAGCCTATTCGTTAAATCTGTCTTTATCGAAAATATGGCACTTTCTTTCTTCCTCGGAATGTGTACGTTCCTTGCAGTGTCAAAGAAAGTTTCAACCGCTTTCGGTTTAGGTATTGCGGTTATCGTGGTACTTGGCATTGCCGTGCCGGCTAACCAATTGGTTTATACTCACGTTTTGAAAGACGGTGCATTGATTGAAGGCGTTGATTTAACCTTCCTCAACTTCATCACCTTTATCGGTGTGATTGCCGCATTGGTGCAAGTGCTAGAGATGATTTTAGATAAATTCTTCCCGGCACTTTACAGTGCATTGGGGATCTTCCTACCGCTTATCACGGTAAACTGTGCAATTTTCGGTGGCGTATCCTTTATGGTACAACGTGAATATAACTTTGCCGAGTCTGTGGTTTACGGCGTAGGGGCAGGGACAGGTTGGATGTTAGCCATTGTTGCCCTTGCCGGTTTAACGGAAAAAATGAAATATTCCGATGTCCCTGCGGGCTTGCGTGGTTTAGGGATTACCTTTATCACTGCCGGTTTAATGGCACTTGGCTTTATGTCATTCTCAGGCATTCAATTATAAGGAGCGTATCGAATGGATAATTTTATTTTCGGTATTGTGGTATTTACCGCCCTTGTATTAGTGCTTGCGGTATTTATCCTTGTGGCGAAATCTAAACTGGTTGATTCAGGCGATATTACCATCTCAATCAATGAAGATCCGAACAAAGCAATTACCCTGCCTGCCGGCGGTAAACTGCTAGGTGCATTGGCAAGTAAAGGTATTTTCGTGTCTTCCGCTTGCGGTGGCGGCGGTTCTTGCGGTCAATGCGTGGTGAAAGTGAAAAGCGGTGGCGGCGAAATTTTGCCGACCGAGCTTTCTCACATCACCAAACGTGAAGCAAAAGAAGGCTATCGTCTTGCTTGCCAAGTGAATGTGAAAGGCAATATGGACGTTGAGTTGCCGGAAGAAATCTTTGGTGTGAAAAAATGGCAATGTACCGTTATCTCTAACGATAACAAAGCCACGTTCATCAAAGAGCTTAAATTGGCGATTCCGGAAGGGGAAGAAGTCCCGTTCCGTGCCGGCGGTTATATTCAAATTGAAGCACCGGCTCACACCGTGAGATACGAAGATTACAAACCGTTAATCGACGAAGAATACCACGAAGACTGGAATAAGTTCAATTTATGGCGTTATGTGTCTAAAGTAGATGAACCAATTATTCGTGCTTACTCAATGGCATCTTATCCGGAAGAGAAAGGCATTATTATGTTGAACGTGCGTATCGCAACGCCACCGCCAAATAATCCTGATGTACCGCCGGGTCAAATGTCCTCTTATATTTGGTCGTTAAAAGCGGGTGATAAAGTAACTATTTCCGGACCGTTCGGTGAATTCTTTGCCAAAGATACCGATGCGGAAATGGTCTTTATCGGCGGTGGTGCGGGTATGGCGCCGATGCGTTCCCACATTTTCGATCAGCTCAAACGTTTGAAATCAAAACGTAAAATGAGCTTTTGGTACGGTGCAAGATCGAAACGCGAAATGTTCTATGTCGAAGACTTTGACAGCCTACAAGCTGAAAATGATAACTTCGTGTGGCACGTGGCACTTTCCGATCCGCAACCGGGCGATAACTGGGACGGCTATACCGGCTTTATCCATAACGTGCTTTATGAAAACTATCTTAAAGATCACGAAGCACCGGAAGACTGTGAATACTATATGTGCGGACCACCAATTATGAACGCCTCTGTCATTAAAATGTTGAAAGATTTAGGGGTTGAAGACGAAAACATCTTACTCGATGATTTCGGCGGTTAATTGACCTAGCTTGTAAGCGGTCGGATTTGCGTATTTTTTGGCAAAACTGACCGCTTGTTTAATTGATAATGGAAAATCGGCTGGTTCAGGTGATTTCCCATTATCAATTTTTAGCATTATGAAAGGAGTTTTTGTGAAATTTAAATCACTATTTGCTCGCACCGCCACGCTATTATTTGCGTTTGGCTTGGCAGCTTGTAACAAAGAGTCCCAACAAATCACCTTTGAAGGTAAGACGATGGGCACAACCTACCATATCAAATATATAGACAACGGCACAAAAACATTACCCAAGCCGGAACTAATTAAAGAGCAGCTCGATCACTTATTGGACGTTGTCAATCAAGAAATGTCCACCTATAAAAAAGATTCGCAGATCAGCCAATTTAACCAAATGAAAGAGGTAGACAAGCCTTTTGTTATTTCCGCAGATTTTGCTAAAGTCGTTGCGGAAGCGATCCGCTTAAATCGGGTAACAGACGGCGCATTAGATATTACGGTCGGGCCTCTGGTCAATTTATGGGGATTTGGGCCGGATAAACGGTTAAATAAAGTCCCGACCCAAGCCCAAATTGATGAGCGAAGCCAGTCGGTCGGGATTGAAAAATTTGCATTAGATACGGCACAAAATACGCTGACTAAAAAAGTACCCAATCTATATTTGGATTTATCGTCCATTGCGAAAGGCTTCGGTGTAGATAAATTGGCGGAGCATCTTGAAAGTTTAGGCATTGAACACTATTTGGTAGAAATTGGCGGTGAAATCCGTGGAAAAGGGCAAAATTTGCTCGGAAAATCGTGGAATATTGCCATTGAAAAACCGGAATTTGCTCAAGCCAGTAGCAGCCAAATTACGTTGCCGCTCAATAATTTGGCGATGGCAACCTCTGGTAACTACCGCAACTATTTTGAGGACGAGCAGGGCAAACGCCTTTCACACATTATTGACGGCAAAACGCACCGCCCGATTGAGCATAACCTTGCTTCAATTACCGTGCTACACCCTAGCGCAATGACGGCGGACGGTTTATCTACAGGGCTTTTCGTTCTCGGTACGGAAAAAGCCCTTGCCGTTGCCGAACGTGAACAGCTTGCTGTCTTCTTGATTCTCAAAACGGCAAACGGCTATGAAACCCAAATGTCGAGCAGATTTGCCGCATTACTCGAACAACGTTAATTTTTAACAAGCGGTGGCGTTTAGCCCTATTTTTGCAAAAAATAGCGCATATCCGACCGCTTGCTCACAACTTTAGGAACACCCAAATGGACATTTTTTTACTCACTTTTGCTTTTTTTGTCGCCGTTATTTTTGCAATGTCAATCGGATTTATCATCAAAGGCAAAACGATTAAAGGCAGCTGCGGCGGTATTTCGGCACTCGGCATAAAAAAAGTGTGCGATTGCGAAGAGCCTTGCGATAATTTGAAATCGAAAATCGCAGACGGAACAGCCGACCCCGACGAAGTTGCCCGCTTCACAAAAACGCCGCAATTTTATGAAGTGAAATAAAGCTGAGTCATTATGAGGGGATAAAATCTTATACCCGATACAAGCGATCACCTAACACAAAAATGAGCGAGGAAAATGCAATGCCTTATGTCAATATCAAAGTTACCGGCGGTGCAGAAGCTCCCACCGCAGAGCAAAAAGCCGAATTAATTCAAGGCGTAACAGCATTACTTGCCCGTGTGCTGAATAAAAACCCTGAAACTACCGTTGTGGTGATTGACGAAATTCCAATGGAAAATTGGGGTATCGGCGGTAAAACGGTGGTAGAAAGACGGAAAAACATAGAAATAAAGAATTAACTGATTATTTATCGTGTAAATATGGGGAGAAATATGGGAGTAAGTCGATTGCAAGGGACATCTTGGCATACGGAGTACCTAGTAACCAATGATCTTAGAAGACACCAATCGCGTTGCATTCATTATTCTAAGCCAGATTGTACCTTATTATGTAGGCGTTGTTTTAGTTCTTCTCATTGTATCTTTTACAAAGAAAGTAGAGAAACTCAAGAAAAAAATACGGTCAAATCTTCTTTTAAGGATAGAGATGACGAAAAAGTGTATTATGATAAAAGAGTTATTGAACATATTTCACTCGGTAAGAAGGGTTACTCATAAGATATTTGGTGAAGGGACTGTGATTAAATTGGAGAAAGGGAATATTACGATTGCATTTTCTCGTTTTGTTGAAAAAACATTTAAATTAGATCTTTGCCTTAAACATAATTTAATTTCCTATTAAATAATATAATAATGAAATCAAAAACATACGATAAAAACTTCCCCGTATTAACCGCAGAGCAACTTGCCGAAAACCGTAAAAAGAAAGTGATTTGCGGAATGTCCGGCGGAGTGGACTCTTCCGTATCTGCTTTCATTCTTCAACAGCAGGGCTATCAAGTAGAAGGCCTATTTATGAAGAATTGGGAAGAAGATGACGATACGGACTACTGCACTGCCGCTGCCGATCTTGCCGATGCGCAGGCGGTTTGCGATAAGTTAGGGATAAAATTACACAAAATCAATTTTGCCGCAGAATATTGGGATAATGTTTTCGAACATTTTTTAGCGGAATACAAGGCAGGACGCACACCAAACCCGGATATTCTGTGTAATAAAGAGATTAAATTCAAAGCCTTTTTGGAATATGCTGCAGAAGATTTAGGGGCGGATTATATTGCTACCGGTCATTATGTCCGTCGTTCTCCGCACGCTCAACAGCCTCAATTATTACGGGGGCTGGATAGTAATAAAGATCAAAGTTATTTCCTCTATACGTTGAGCGAACAGCAAGTTGCGCAAAGTTTGTTTCCCGTCGGTGAATTAGAAAAACCGATTGTACGGGCGATTGCCGACGACTTAGGTCTGGCAACGGCGAAGAAAAAGGATTCAACCGGTATCTGCTTTATTGGTGAGCGTAAATTCAAGGATTTCTTAGCCCGCTATTTGCCGGCACAATCCGGCGAGATTAAGACGCTGGACGGTCAGGTTATTGGTCGCCACGACGGTTTGATGTACCATACTCTAGGGCAACGCAAGGGCTTAGGTATTGGCGGGGTCAAAGGGGCGGCAGAAAATGCGTGGTATGTTGTCGAAAAAGATGTGGAAAATAATGTATTGATTGTGGCACAGGGGCAGGATAATTCCGCCCTGCTCTCAAAAGGGCTAATCGCCGCACAATTGCATTGGGTCGATCGCCAACCAATTCGTCAAAATCTGCGCTGTACGGTGAAAACCCGCTATCGCCAAGCGGATATTGTGTGCGAAATCCAACCGATTGATGATGACAGTATTAGGGTTATTTTCGATGAGCCACAAATTGCGGTTACCCCTGGTCAATCTGCTGTTTTCTACCAAGGGGAAGTGTGCCTTGGCGGCGGAGTGATTGAGCAAGCCATAAAATAAAAAAATCCCGCATTTGCGGGATTTTTTAGTTGAAAAAGATCAGTTCCCGACACTGAAAGCCTACGCTCACGTTAGCGTGTAAGGGGAAATCTGCCATTTGGTAAGCGGTTAGATAGATACCGTTTATTGCAATTTGGTAGCGGTAATACTGCCCTAAGAACAATTTTTCAGCCACCGTGCCTTGCCCGTTCTCATCTTGTTTAAGCAAGATTTGTTCTGGACGGAGCATCCATTGATACTTGCCCGGTGCATAGTGCATCTCAGGGAAAAGATGATAGCGACCGATCGGGCTTTGCAGGCTGTGATCGGCATAAATTTCGCAGTCTAAATAGTTTGTTCCGCCTAAAAAATCGGCAACAAAGCGGTTGATCGGGTTATGATACAAGGCAGTGGGTGTGCCGAGCTGGACGATTTTGCCCCGATCCATTACCGCAATTTTGTCCGCAAACGCAAAGGCTTCCTCTTTACTGTGCGTAACGAAAATTGCCGGCACATTTTGGCTTTTCAAGATCTGTTTGATTTCTTGGATCATCGCATAGCGGGTTTGGCTGTCGATATTCGAAAACGGCTCGTCCAGCAGCAGTAATTCCGGTTTACAGGCTAAGGCTCTAGCGATTGCCACCCGCTGCTGCTGCCCACCGGAAAGTTCGTGGGGGAAGCGTTTTTCAAAGCCGGCTAATTTTACGACATTGAGCATTTTGCTCATTATCGCCTGACGCTCGGTTTTGTCCAGCTTGGTTAAGCCGAATTGTATATTATCCGCCACATTCAAGTGCGGAAAGAGCGCATAATCCTGAAAAATCAGCCCGATTTTGCGATCTTCCACACGGCAGCAGTGAACGGCTTTTCCTGCCAACGTTACGGTGCCGCTGCTGGTTGGCAGTAAGCCGGCAATCGCTTTAAGTAGCGTGGTTTTACCGCAGCCGCTTGCTCCCAGCAAACAGACAATTTCGTTTTCACCCACTTCTAAATCCAATGATTGTAAAATGTGATTTTGCCCGAATTGGCAACTTAAATTTTGAATTGCTAATAATGTCATTCTAACGCCCTTTTTGTGATTGGGAGATCAGGGAACGTGTCAGCCAAATGACCGGAATCAGCCCGACCAACACCAGCACAATGGCAGGCAGGGCGGCACGTTCTAATTGTTCATCGGAAGTAAAGGTAAAAACGTAAGTAGCGAGAGTATCGAAATTGAAAGGGCGTAGCAATAGTGAAGCATTCAGCTCTTTCATACTCTCAATAAATACCATCAAGGTTGCGGTAATTAACCCCTTATAAATCAATGGGATATGTATCCGCTTAAACATCGGTAAGCCGCTTTGCCCCATTGTTTGACTTGCCATATCCAACGAAGGCGAAACACGCCCCAAGCACGCATCAAGACTGCCGATCGCCATTGCCAAAAAGCGAATCGTATAAGCCAGCACTAAGGCGAACAGTGAGCCGGAAAAAATCAGCCCTACCGGCGATAATCCCATTGATTTTAGCAAACTGTGTAACTGGTGATCGGCGAAGGTGAGCGGTGAGAGTAAGCCGATTGCCAGTACCGTGCCGGGAATGGCGTAGCCAAAACTGGACAGCCCCAACGACAAGCGGGTGGTTCGGGCAAAAAATTTGCTCTCTTTTGAAAGGCGGTGCGCTAAATGGAGCAATAACGCAACCGAAACCGTGCAAATCGCTGCAATTGCAGACACTTTGAGGCTATTTAACGCAAATTTGACGAAATCTAAGTTCCACGATTGTTCGAAATAGTGAAAAGACCAAAAAATCAACCGTCCGAACGGAATAAAAAATGCCAGACCTAGAAGCCCCCAGCACCACGCCAGTGCCAAGACAGTTTGCCAGCGGGATAAGGTTTTAAAGGCGGTTTTTTTCTCATAGCCCCGCTGATAATTTTTTTGTTGGCGGCGGCTGTATTGTTCCAAACAGATAAACAGGAAAATCATCAGCAGCATAAAAATCGCAATGCGGCTTGCTGTGCCTAAATCGTGAAAACTCAACCACGAGTCGTAAATCGCTGTGGTTAATGTCGGCACGGCGAAATAGGCGACCGTGCCGAAATCGCCTAAGGTTTCCATTGCAACTAAAGCGATGCCCACGGCGATTGCCGGTCTGATCATCGAAAAGGTAATACGGCGGAAAATTTGGCTCGGCGAAGCGCCCATTATTTTGGCACTGTGGAGTAAATTTTCCGATTGCTCCAAAAATGCCACTCTTACCAGCAGGAAAATATAGGGGTAAAGTACCAATGCCAGCACAAAGCACGCACCGTACAGGGTGCGGATTTGGGGAAACCAATAGTCGCTTGGGCGTTGCCAGCCAAAAATTTCCCGTAGTAATCCCTGAAATGCACCGGAATAATCAAGCAGATCCGTATAAAGATAGGCAATCAGGTAAGCGGGCATTGCCAGCGGTAGGCACAATAGCCATTGTAGTGAGCGTTGCCCCCAAAATTGATAATTAGCCACCAACCACGCAGACGGCAGCGCAAACAGCAATGCCAGCCCGACCGTGCCAATCACCAATAATGCCGAGTTGATCACATAGCTGCCCAACATTGTTTGCCATAAATGGCGGAGGTTATCCATTTCACCGCTGAGGGCGTGATAGCCGATCGCCAGTAACGGCAATAAAATAAACAGGGCGGTTAGAATTGCCGAGAATTTCCAAGGGAGGTAACGGAGGTTCATTTTTCTGTGAATGATAAATTAAGGGGCTTATTTTAAATGCCAAAACGAGCTTTAACAAATTTTAGTGAAGATCTCACCGCTTGTTAAAGCTCGTCAATCAATTAAAACGCACTTTAATGATTAAAATTCATCAAATTTGACTTCATCAACCAATTTTAATGCTTTTTCATAGTTTTTAGCGATTGTTTCAAGTTTAAGGGTATCCGCTGTGAACGAACCCCAACCTTTGACTAAATCGGACGGTTCAACGCCGGCTTTAACCGGATATTCGTGGTTTAATGTCGCATATAATTTTTGCGCATTTTCACCGCTTAAATACTCGACTAATTTTACCGCATTGGCCTTGTTCGGTGCATATTTTGCTAATGCCACGCCGCTGATATTAACGTGTGTGCCGTATTTGCCTGCCGGGAAGTTAATCACCGCTGCTTCCGCCCACGATCTTTGTTTTTCGTCATCAAGCATCTTACCGTAGTAGTAGCTGTTGCCTAAAGAGTAGTCGCAGATACCTTCTTTGATCGCTTTGACTTGATCACGGTCGCCGCCTTGCGGTTTGCGTGCAAGATTTGCTTTTAAGCCTTCTAGGAACGCTTTCGTTTTCGCTTCGCCGTAATGTTCAATCATTGAAGCAAATAATGATACGTTGTAAGCGCTTTTACCTGAACGTACGCAGACTTTGCCTTTGTATTCCGGTTTGGCTAAATCAAGGTAGCCGAAATCCGCCGGCAGTTTACCGACACGATCTTTGGAAGAGTAGATCACACGCGCCCGTGTGGTTAAACCGTACCATTTACCTTCGGAATCACGGAACTGCGCCGGAATATTCTCTTGTAATGTTTTGGTGCTAAACGGTTGGGCTAAGCCTTCATTGACAATTTGCATCACACGGGAAATATCCACCGTTAATAGCACGTCCGCCGGGCTTAGCTCGCCTTCTTGCTTCACACGCTCAACCAAACCTTTATCGGCAAAGATCACATTCACCTTAATCCCGCTCTCTTTTTCAAATTCTTTCAGCATCGGCTCAATTAAATAAGGCTGACGGTAAGAATAGACATTCACTTCGTTAGCGGCAAAGGCGGAAGTGGACGCTAAAGCAGACAGGGATAACGCAAGGGTTGAAAGGGATTTTTTCATTGGTTTTCCTCCATAGGGCTTTATTATGTCGATAAAAACGGCAAAATTCTAAAAGGTTCGTAAAATGCTGTCAATAAGAATTATTCTTATTCGTGCAAGGCTTACAAATTGTTGCAATTAGCCAAACCGTTTTTGCCTATTTTTCACCTTATCTGACCGTTTGTTGCCGATTTTTCCCGTATTATGTAGCAAATGCACAAAAATAGACATTTTAACAGAATGTAGGGACACACTGCGTGTGTCCTTTTATAAAAATCAAATTATTTCAATAGGTTAAAATCCGGACACACTCAGTGTGTCCCTACAAGCGAATGAAAAACAACTTTGTGCAACTGCTAATAATATTGGATTTTTCTCGAAAGGCGGTTGCACCTAAGCTGAAAAAGCCGATAATAGCCTTTTTATGATTGAGATTTCCGGCACAATGCACACAACGGCTTCCGGCAATAAGCCTTTACCGGTTTATTTGCAGATTAAAAACACGATTTTATCCCGCATTCACAAGGGGCGTTGGAAAGCGGGTAGCACCATTCCAACAGAAATGGCGTTAAGCCAAGAATTTGGCGTGTCTCGAATGACGGTCAATCGTGCGCTTAAAGAGCTGACGGCGGAGCGGGTGTTGGTACGTCGTCAGGGGTCGGGAACAATGGTCGCCCAACAGCAGTTCAACCATACGTTTATTGAAGTGCGTAACATTGCCAAAGATATTAAACAGGCAAAGCGGCAATACCGTGCCGAAGTTTTGGCACTTACCAGTCAGCTCTTTAATGCCCTGCCGCCTGCGGTAAAAACCGCTTTTCTGAACAGTGAAAAGCCAAATATGCCGGAAAACACGCCGATATTCTCCGTTGAGATTGTGCATTACGCAGATAATGAGCCGTTACAATATGAAGAGCGCTGGGTGGATAGCCGCTTTGTCCCTGCATTTTTAGAGCAGGATTTCAGTGTGGTGAATACCAGCGACTATTTAATTGCCCTTGTGCCGCTTGAAAGCGGGCAATACGCCATTAGTGCCGTTTTAGCTACCGACAATGTCGCTGCCGCCTTAAATTTATCAAGACCTTCAGCAGTGCTACGTTTGAGCCGTAGCACTTGCTCACAAGGGCAGGTGGTAACTTATGTCAATATGTGGCACGCCGGCGAACGTTTCCAATTCAGCGGTCAGCTTTGAGGCTGAAATGCCACGGCTTTGCCGCCGATATAAAGGGCTGCCAACCGATTTTGCCCGATGAGGTAACTCAAATCGGCGGGGCGATCAATATCCCACAAGCAGATATCCGCATCATAACCGACGGCTAATTTCCCTTTGTGATGTTGTATGCCCAATGCGCAAGCGGCGTGGTAAGTCGTGCCGGCTAGGGCTTCCTCCGGTGTGAGCCTAAATAAAGTACACGCCATATTCATCGCCAGTAGCAATGAAGTAGAGGGCGAAGTGCCGGGGTTGCAATCGGTCGAAACCGCCATTTTCAGCCCGGCTTGCCGCATTGCCGTAATCGGTGGGTGTTGTGTTTCCCTTAACAGATAAAAAGCAGTGGGTAAAAGCACGCCGACCGTTCCCGCTTGTGTCATTTTTGCAATGCTTTCTTCGCTTAAATATTCGATATGGTCGGCGGATAAGCCGCCAAATTCTGCGACTAACCCGCCACCGCCGGAGTCGGAAAGCTGCTCGGCGTGTAATTTAACCGGCAGTCCAAGCTGCTTGGCTTGCTCAAACAGGCGTTTGACTTGCGCAGGGGTAAACGCAATATGTTCACAAAAGGCATCAACGGCATCGATCAGCCCTTCTTGAGCTAAGATCACCAGCCACTCGCAAACTTGCTCGATATACGCAGCTTCTCGCCCTTGATACTCTTGCGGGGTGGCGTGTGCTGCTAAATAAGTGGTTTTTACCATGATGCCGTACTTATCGGCTAAATGGCGAGCGACTTTCAGCATTTTCCGCTCCGTTGCCAAATCCAGTCCATAGCCCGATTTGATTTCTACCGTTGCCACCCCCTGCGCCATCAAGTCTCGAAGCCGTTTTTCTGCCGATTGGCATAATGTGTCAAAACTTGCCTGACGGGTGGCATTGACTGTTGCCAGAATACCGCCGCCCTGTTTAGCAATCGCTTCGTAGCTTGTGCCGTTCAGCCGTGCTTCAAATTCATTACTGCGATTGCCGGCATACACAAGGTGGGTATGGCAATCAATCAAAGCAGGGGTAAGCCATTTTCCTTTCGCATTCCATACCTGCTCCGCTTTAATCGGCGGCAGATCTTGCATTTTGCCCAGCCAAATAATTTTACCTTGTGAAATGGCTAATGCACCGTCTGTTACTTGCCCGTAAGGTTCACTATCCTTTCGGTATAAATCAAAACCAAATGCTTCATTCATTGTGGCAAGATGTGTATGAGTAATTAAAAGCTCTGCGTGCATTTGCTATTCTCCGTTTAATAATTGCTGTTCTAAGATTAAGGCGAGCAGCCTTGCCGCCACTTTTGCGCCACGCCCGTCAATATCGTAGTGTGGGTTATATTCGGCAATGTCGATTACGCTGACTTTACCGCTTTGGATAATGGTTGAAATACAGCGTTCGGCAAAATCTAACGGCAGCCCTTTAGCCGCCACGGCACTCACTGCCGGCATTGTGCCTGCGTTCAAGCAATCCAGATCAATGGTGAGGTAGAGACGATCAAGCGGTGCGATAAAGGCTAAAATTTGCGATTCAATGGCTTGCCAAGTGAGACGGTAGCAATCGTTATCAGAGAGCATTTTCACTTTCAGTGCTTTTGCCCGCTCAAACAGTGCCGCTGTATTAGCAAATTCACTCACGCCAATGCAAAAATAGGGCAAGATCTGACTGCTTGCAGCAAGGTATTCGGCAATTTGGCGAAATGGCGTGCCGGAAGTCGCGTATTGATCCTGCCGAAGATCGAGGTGGGCATCAAGGTTGATCACGCCGATGTTCAGCGCAAAATGCTGTGCGGACAACCCTTGATGCAGCCCTAAAAAGCTCCCCCACGCTATTTCGTGCCCGCCGCCAATCCCGATGGCAAGCCGATTTTGCATCACAATAGCAGCAATGCTATCAGCGTATTGGTGCTGCGCTTGCTCTAATAGTTCAGGGATAATGCGATCCTCATCTTGACAGTGGATTTCCCCCGCATCGCCCACTAAAGCGGAGAGTTGCTCGGCATATCGTTGCTGTAACGCCCAACTGATAGGCAATTTGGCGAGGGCTGATTTAATAATGCGTGGGGCATATTTCGCCCCGATCCGCCCTTGATTGCGGTTTACCCCCTGATCGCAGGCAAAACCGAGCAAAGCGATAGGTTGCTGCTCAAAAGCGTGGATATGTTGATACCAATACTGTGCCAGCGTATTTTCATAGGGTTCTTGGCGACCGGTATAGACAGCCTGCTCGAAAGCAGTGTATTTCACAGACATATTTCCCCCTTAGTAAAGCCAGCCGAAAGTGGCGGCAAGTCGCCCGATAGCCCCTGCCAGAACAATGCTAAGGGCGGTACGTTGAAACCAAATTATCAACATTTTCGGCAGCGAAAGCGGAATTTGGGTTGCCAGTAAGCAAGGGATCATCGCTGAGAAAAAGAGAATACTGCTGACGGACACAATCGCCACAACAAAGCGGGTCAATGTATCGCTTTCCGCCAGCATTAGTGCGGGTAAAAACATTTCGGCGAGACCGGCAGAAATCCCTTTAGCCGCAGTCATTGGCTCGGCAAGCCCTGCCAACCACGTAAACGGCGAGAGAATCAGCCCTAATAGATCGAAGGTTGGCGTATATTTGGCAAGGAGTAAACCGACCAAGCCGATAGCGAGAATGGAAGGCACAATAGCGGCTGCCATTTCAATGCCGTCCCGCAAATTCAGCCACAATACCCGCCAAAGACTGCCTGTGGATTGCGCAGTGTGAATGCCCGTTTCAACTGCCACCCGAAAACGTGCCGTCCAGTAGAGAGGTTGTTCAGGGCGGCTATTTTGATTATCTATGCGGCTAATCGGTGGCAGGCGGGCGGTAATTGCCGTAACCGCAAAGGTTACAATCATTGCCGACCAAAAATAGAGCATCCAAAACGGCATAAGATTTAAGGTTTTCGCAATAATCACCATAAATGCAGTTGAAACCGTTGAAAATCCGGTTGCAATAATCACCGCTTCCCGTGCCGAATATTGCCCTTGTAAATAGACCCGATTGGTAATCAGCAGTGCTACGGAGTAGCTGCCGACAAACGAGGCGACCGCATCGATCGCCGATGCGCCCGGCGTACGCCAAATCGGGCGCATAATCGGCTGCATTAGTACGCCCATCATTTCCAATAAACCAAAGCCAATCAAAAAGGCTAAAATTAACGCCCCGATCGGCACAATCATTCCCACCGGTAATGCCAGTTTTTCAAACAGAAAAGGCAGCATATCTTTGCTCATTAGCAGTGCTGGTGCGTTATCCGTTAAGTAAAGTGCGGCAATCACCAGCCCGATAATTTTAAAGAGCGTGAGGATTTTGTGGGTGAGGTTTTTCCGCCAACTGTGATCAAAAAACGGTTTAAACACGCCGTATAAGATCAGCAGAACCAGCAGGATCAGCGCAATTCCTCGTTGTTGATGGACTAAATAACTGGCAATATGGTCGAACAAAATCGTATTTTTGCCCGATAATTCAAACGGAATAAAAAACATTAAAATGCCGATTGTGCTGAACACAATCATTTGTAATAACGCAATCGCACGGGGCTTTAGCGGTGGTGATGTTGTATCTGAAGGAAAGGTCATACTTCAACTCCTTATTTAATCATTGTTGTGTTGAAATCGCGATAAAAGGGGATTGGCATAAATACAAGCGGTCGGTTCAGCCTGTATTTATGCAAAATAACGGATTATTTCAGCATCGGTAAATTCAGCCCGTACTGTTTCGCCGTTTGAATGGCAAGCTCGTAGCCCGCATCGGCGTGGCGCATTACGCCGCTGCCGCAGTCATTAACCAACACACGTGCCAGCCGTTTTGCCGCCGCCTCTGTGCCGTCTGCCACAATCACCATTCCCGAATGTTGAGAGTAGCCCATACCCACACCGCCACCGTGGTGTAGCGAAACCCAAGTCGCCCCGCCTGCAACGTTGAGCATTCCGTTCAACAATGCCCAGTCGGACACAGCGTCCGTACCGTCTTTCATACTTTCCGTTTCACGATTTGGGCTAGCGACCGAGCCGGTATCCAGATGATCACGCCCGATAACAATCGGTGCTTTTAATTCACCGTTTTTCACCATTTCATTAAATGCTAAGCCCGCTTTATCCCGTTCGCCTAAGCCTAGCCAGCAAATACGGGCAGGTAAGCCTTGAAAATGAATACGATCCTGAGCCATATCCAGCCAACGGTGGACGTGGTGATTATCGGGAAACAGTTCCTTGATTTTTTGATCGGTTTTATAAATATCTTCCGGATCGCCGGAAAGCGCGACCCAGCGGAACGGGCCTTTACCCTGACAAAATAGCGGGCGGATATACGCCGGCACGAAACCGGGGAAGTTAAACGCCTCTTTCACCCCTTCATCAAAAGCGACTTGGCGGATATTATTGCCGTAATCGGTCGCCGGCACGCCCATTGTCTGTAAATCCAATATCGCTTGAACGTGAACGGCACACGATTTTGCCGCTGCGGTTTTTAGCTCGGCGTGTTTGGCGGGATCGGTTTGGGCGGCTTTCCACGCTTCAACCGTCCACCCGATTGGCAAATAGCCGTGGATCAGATCGTGAGCGGAGGTTTGGTCGGTAACAAAATCCGGTTTAATCTCGCCGTTTTTCGCCCGCTTGACGATCTCCGGCAAAATCTCTGCCGCATTGCCCAGTAGGGCGATTGATACCGCCTCGCCTTTAGCGGTATGCTCCTTGATTAACTGATAGGCGTGATCCAGATCATTCGCCTGTTTATCGACATAGCCCGTGCGTAAGCGGAAATCAATACTGGATTGTTGGCACTCAATATTCAACGATACTGCACCAGCAAAGGTTGCCGCCAGCGGTTGCGCACCGCCCATTCCGCCCAAGCCTGCGGTTAAAATCCAACGCCCCTGCCAACTGCCTTGGTAATGTTGGCGACCCGCCTCCGCAAAGGTTTCGTATGTCCCCTGTACAATGCCTTGTGTGCCAATGTAGATCCAACTGCCCGCCGTCATCTGCCCGTACATAAACAGATCTTGTTGATCGAGCTGATTGAAATGCTCCCAAGTTGCCCAACGCGGTACGAGGTTGGAATTGGCAATCAGCACCCTCGGTGCGTCCGCGTGAGTTTGAAAAATCCCAACGGGCTTGCCCGATTGCACAATCAGCGTCTGATCGTCATTTAAGGCTTTTAAACTGGCTAAAATCTGATCGTAGCATTCCCAATTGCGTGCCGCACGCCCAATACCGCCATATACCACAAGGCTTTGCGGGTTTTCTGCCACATCCGGGTGCAGATTATTTTGAATCATTCTAAACGGTGCTTCCGTCAGCCAGCTTTTACAATTTAACTGCGTGCCGGTTGGGGCTGAAATACTGCGGTTTGGATCGGTACGGGTAAAGGTTGTCATCGTTTGCTCCTGTCATATGCGTGAAATTTGTATAGACAAATTAGCAGTAAAGATGAACGACAACAATCAATTTGTAAGAAAAACGTTAAATTTTAATCAGAAATGTGAACGAGATCGCAATTTTAGCTATTCAAGCCAAAAAATTGCTCATTTCTCTTCGGATCGAGGCGCTTGCTGCGTAATGTTTGGCAAAGGGTGTTGTTCATTGGCGTGAAAAAACGGATAATATCCGCCATTTTTGCAATGATTTTGTGGGAAAAGGCGTGGAATATCTGTTATTGATTATCGGCACGGCGTTAATTAACAATTTTGTGCTGGTGAAATTTTTAGGGCTATGCCCGTTTATGGGGGTATCCAAAAAAGTGGAAACCGCTATCGGAATGGGGCTAGCGACCACCTTTGTGCTGACGGTGGCTTCATTGGCAGCCTATTTAGTCGAACGGTATTTACTGATGCCGTTAGATGCCCAATTTTTACGCACGCTTGTATTTATTTTAGTGATTGCCGTGATCGTTCAATTAACGGAAATGATCGTACACAAAACCAGCCCGACCCTTTACCGTTTACTCGGCATTTATTTACCGCTGATTACCACCAATTGCGCCGTATTGGGCGTGGCGTTACTGAACGTGAATTTAGCCAATAATTTGGTCGAATCGGTACTGTACGGGTTCGGCGCTGCCGCTGGTTTTTCCCTCGTACTGATCCTGTTTTCCGCTTTGCGTGAGCGTTTGGTCGCCGCCGATGTGCCACACGCCTTTCAAGGTGCGTCCATTGCGTTAATCACCGCAGGTTTAATGTCCCTCGCCTTTATGGGCTTTACCGGTTTAGTCAAAGTTTAATGTTAGATCAATCAATTCTCTATCTGATTATGGCGATTATCGCCCTGATAGCCCTGATTTTCGGGGCAATTTTGGGCTATTCTTCCATTAAATTAAAAGTGGAAGCCGATCCAATTGTCGAACAAATTGATGCGTTACTGCCGCAAAGCCAATGCGGTCAGTGCGGCTACCCCGGCTGCAAACCTTACGCCGAGGCGATTGCCAATGGCGATCAAATCACCAAATGCGTGCCGGGCGGGCCGCCACTGGTGGTCAAAATTGCCGATTTAATGGGCGTGGACGTGCCGGAAATGGAGGGCGAAACGCCGGAAACCAAAGTCGCCTTAATTGACGAAGCAATGTGTATCGGCTGCACCAAATGTATTCAGGCTTGCCCTGTGGATGCCATCATCGGCACAAATAAAGCGATGCACACGGTTATCGCCGATCTTTGTACGGGTTGCGAGCTGTGCGTTGCCCCTTGCCCGACAGACTGCATTGAGATGATCAAAGTGAAACCTACACCGCAAACGTGGAATTGGCAATTTGACCCGAATTTAGTCATTCCAATCGTCAATACCACCGAATTACAGCATAAACGTATTGAGGGAGGCACGCGTGAGCAATCCAAATGAGGTGCTAGACCGTATCCGTCAAGGGAGAACTTGGTCATTCCCCGGTGGCATTCACCCGCCGGAAATGAAAAAACAATCAAATCAAAAGCCGATCCGCACCCTACATTTACCGAAATATTTTTATGTACCGCTGGTACAGCACGCCGGCAGTGCGGGCGAGCTTATCGTCAGCCAAGGGCAGAAAGTGCTAAAGGGGCAGCCGCTCACACGGGGCGATCACTATCGCCAGCTCCCTGTGCATAGCCCGACCTCCGGCACGGTGATTGCAATTCAGCCTTATGTATCGTGCCACCCGTCCGGCTTGTCGGAATTAACCGTAGTGATCGAAACGGACGGCAAAGACGAGTGGTTCGCCCGTCAGCCGATTGATGATTTTTTACATCTGACAAGCGATCAGATCATCGAAAAAGTTTACCAAGCTGGGATTGCCGGCTTGGGCGGTGCGGTATTCCCGACCTCCAGCAAATTACACTATGCCGATAAACGCTGCCAACTGCTCATCATCAACGGCGCCGAGTGTGAGCCTTACATCACTTGCGATGATCGGCTAATGCAAGAGCACGCCGCCGAGCTGATTGAGGGGATCCGCATTTTGCGTTATGTGCTACGCCCCGAAGCAGTGGTGATTGCGATTGAAGATAATAAGCCGAAAGCGATACAAGCGGTCAGAAAAGCGCTGAAAGGTGCAAATGACATTATCCTGAGGGTTATTCCAACCAAATATCCGTCCGGTGCGAGCGACCAATTAGTCCAAATTTTAACCGGACTAGAGATCCCCTACGGTAAACGCAGCATTGAAATGGGCATTGTAATGCATAATGTCGGCACTGCGGTTGCCGTGAAACGAGCGGTAATTGACGATGAACCCTTAATTGAACGGGTTGTTACCCTCACGGGCGACAAAATCCGTAATAAAGGCAATGTGTGGGCAAGGCTCGGCACGCCGATTATTCACCTTTTGGAACAGGTGGATTACCAAGCGGACGAGCGTTTTCTGGTCTTTTTAGGAGGGCCGATGATGGGCTTTATCCTGCCATCTCTGCAAGCCCCGATAACCAAAACCGCTAACTGCATTATTGCCCCCGACCATTTCGAGTATGCACCGCCGCAGCCGGAGCGGAACTGTATCCGCTGCTCAAGTTGTTCCGATGCGTGTCCGGTCGGTTTGCTACCTCAACAGCTTTACTGGTTCGCCCGTGCGGAAGAACACGAAAAATCAAAGGCTTATCACCTTGATGCCTGCATTGAATGCGGTGTGTGTGCCTACGTTTGCCCAAGCTATATACCGCTGATCCAATATTTCCGCCAAGAAAAAGCCAAACTGGCTGAAATAGATGAAAAGGCGAAAAAAGCCGAAGAAGCCAAGCAACGCTTTGAAGCCCGTGAAGCACGACTCAATAAAGAAAAAGAAGCCCGCACCGCCCGTATTCAACAAGCAGCGGAAAAACGGCGGGAAGAAGTGGCAAACAGCCAAGGTGAAGATCCGGTCAAAGCCGCCCTTGCCCGCCTGAAAGCGAAAAAAGCCGACAGTGGCGAAACCGAAACGCCGAAAATCGTAGCAAATGCAAACGGCGAACCGGATAACCGTGATTTAATGGCACAGCGGCGAGCCAGACGTTTAGCAAAACAGGCAGAACAAACTGCACAGCAAGCGGTGAGTTCTGCGCCAAATTCTGCAACATCGGCGGAGATAGCGGAAAATCCCGTAGCAGCAGATATGTCGAAAAACAGCGTAACGGCTGACACGAGCGTGCAAGATGCCGATCCCCGCAAAGCTGCCGTTGCCGCCGCCCTTGCCCGTGCGAAAGCGAAAAAAGCGGCACAGCAAGCGGTGAGTTCTGCGCTAAATTCTGCAATATCGGCGGAGTTAGTGGAAAATCCCGCAGCTGCGGATATTACGGAAAATAGCATAACGGCGGACACGAGCGTGCCAAATACCGATCCCCGCAAAGCCGCCGTTGCCGCCGCTCTTGCCCGTGCTAAAGCGAAAAAAGCGGCACAGCAAGCGGTGAGTTCTGCGCCAAATTCTGCAATATCGGCGGAGTTAGAGGAAAATTCTGTAACGGCGGATATGCCGAAAAATAGCGTAACGGCGGACACGAACGTGCAAGATGCCGATCCCCGCAAAGCCGCTGTTGCCGCCGCCCTTGCCCGTGCGAAAGCGAAAAAAGCGGCACAGCAAGCGGCGAGTTCTGCGTCAAATTCTGCCATATCGGCGGAGATAGCGGAAAATCCCGCAGCAGCGGATATGCCGAAAAATAGCGTAACGGCGGACACGAGAGTGCAAGACACTGATCCCCGCAAAGCCGCCGTAGCCGCCGCACTGGCCCGAGCTAAAGCGAAAAAAGCGGCACAGCAAGCGGTGGGTTCTGTGCCAAATTCTGCAATATCGGCGGAGACAGCGGAAAATCCCGCAGCGGCGGATATGCCGAAAAATAGCATAACGGCGGACACGAGCGTGCAAGATACCGATCCCCGCAAAGCCGCCGTTGCCGCCGCCCTTGCCCGTGCCAAAGCGAAAAAAGCGGCACAGCAAGCGGCGAATGCAAAACCAAATTCACCCATAACTTGAGAACGGAGAGAAAATGATCGCAAGCCTCATTCCTGAATTTCCTTGGTCATTTCTGTTTATACAAGACTTGATTGGCACGGTTGTATTTGCCATTTCCGGCGCTATTGCCGCCCGCCAACATCGAATGGATATTTTCGGTATGTTTGTGCTGGCGTTTGTTACCGGGGTCGGCGGCGGTACATTGCGCGATGTGATGATCGGCAGTACGCCGGTCTTTTGGATGAAACAGCCGATTTATGTGCTGATGATTTCGGTGGCAGTGGTGATTGTGGCATTGGCGAAGAATGCGATCGACAAAGCCTACTGGAAAACCGGCTTGCTGATCTTCGATGCAATTGGTTTAGGCGTGTTTACCGTTATTGGGGTACAAAAAGGGCTGGATTTTGGCTTACACCCGCTTATTTCCATTGCCCTCGGTGGCGTAACCGGCTGCTTTGGCGGGTTAATTCGGGATATTTTGCGTAACGAAGTGCCGATTATTTTGCAAAGGGAAGTGTATGTTACCGCCAGTTTGGTTGGCGGTATTATCTTTATTTTATTTCGTGAGGCAGGCTTTGAAAGTAATTGGATCGATGTGGCAACGGTCAGCACCGTGATTGCAATCCGTATGCTGACGATCCGATTTAACCTGCATTTGCCGAAGATTTGAGTTTAGGAAAGAGCAATGTTTAAGATGATGAGTTCCCCGCATACCCATTCACAGCGTTTAACGGCGAACGTGATGTTATGGGTGATTGCGGCAATGCTGCCGGCGTTGTGCGTTCAGGGGTATTTTTTCGGCTATGGCGTGTTGATCCAAGTATCAATCGCGTTGGGCTTGGCAATAGTGATCGAGCTAACGGTGGCGAAGATGCGCCGTAAACTATTGACGTTCTATTTAAGCGATTTATCGGGGATACTAACCGCTTTCATTTTGGCGGTTGCCATTCCGCCTTACGCGCCTTATTGGTTAATCAGCATTGGCGTGCTGGCGTCATTATTGCTGGCGAAGCACGTTTACGGCGGGTTGGGGCAGAATATTTTTAATCCGGCGATGATTGGCTATGCGTTATTGTTGGTTTCTTTCCCGCTGGAAATGACCGCTTGGTTGCCGCCGATTTCTCTTTTAAATGAACCGCCGACCTTTGCAGACAGCCTCTCATTAGTCTTTCGAGGAGTAACGACAGACGGCTTCGGGGTACATCAGTTACTGCATGGCATTGACGGTATCACCCAAGCCACCCCGCTTGACAGTGCCAAAACCAATATCGCCAAGCAAGGCTTAGACGGTGTATTGCAAGCGGTCATTTTCAGCGGACACTTTGCAACGGGCTGGTGGCAGGTGAATTTGGCTTTCCTCGTTGGCGGGCTGTTGTTGATCTATAAGAAAATTATTCACTGGCAAATTCCCTTTGCAATGCTGGCAATGTTCAGCCTCTTGAGCGGGCTGACAGAACTACTGGACAATGCACGCCATTTAGGGCTTGCCAGCCAACTGTTGAGCGGGGCGATGATGTTCGGTGCATTTTTTATTGCGACCGATCCCGTTTCCGCCGCCATCACCCCAAAAGGCAAACTGATTTTTGGCGGCTTGATCGGCTTATTGGTCTATTTAATCCGCTATTACGGCAACTACCCTGACGGCGTAGCGTTTGCCGTGTTACTGGCAAATATTTGCGTGCCCTTGATTGACCACTACACCCAGCCCCGTTTATACGGCACACGATAAGGAAAAAGAATGAAAACCTCCGTGATTACAACACATTATGCGTTATTGCTGGGGCTGATTGCACTACTTTGTAGTGCTGTTTCAACCTTAGTGTATCAGCTCACAAAAGGGCGGATTGACGATGTGATTGCCACGCAACAACGCCAATTATTAGGCGAAGTTATCCCGCATCACTCTTTTGACAATGATGTCTTGGCGACCTGCCGCCAAATTACACTGCCCGAAGCGCCGTTTTTAAATCAGCTTTACGTGGCAAAAAAAGGGGAGAATCTGACCGCTTACGCCATTCAAGCTACCGCACCAGATGGCTATTCCGGCGATATTCGCCTGCTGATTGGCATTCAGCCTGACGGCACGGTGCTAGGCGTGCGTACCTTAGAACATAAGGAAACACCGGGGCTGGGCGATAAAATCGAAACCCGCATTTCCGATTGGATTTTGAGCTTTAACCAACGGACTTTCAGCGTGGAAAGCGAAGCGCAGTGGGCAGTGAAAAAAGACGGCGGGCAGTTCGATCAATTTACGGGGGCGACCATTACGCCACGGGCAGTGGTGAATAATGTCCGCCAAACGGCAAAATGGGTGGTAACTCAACTTAACCACCACCCTGAATGGTTGGCACAATTTGGCGTATGCCGTTGATTTTTGGGAGGAAAAATGGCACAGACATCTATTCCGGTTCAGCAAATAGACGAGCAACCGAAAGCTCCGTCCGTCTGGAAAACGTTGTTTAGGCAAGGGTTATGGACAAACAACGGCGCATTGGTGCAACTGTTGGGGCTATGCCCGTTGCTTGCCGTCTCCAATAATGTTACTAATGCGTTAGGATTGGGGCTGGCAACCTTGCTGGTATTGATCATCACCAATTCGGTAGTTTCGCTGTTTCGCAAGGCGATCCCGCACGATATTCGCATTCCGATTTATGTGATGATTATCGCCACTGCCGTTACCACGATTCAGTTGCTGATGAATGCGTTTGCTTATCCGGTTTATCAATCGTTGGGGATCTTTATCCCACTGATTGTAACCAACTGTATCGTAATTGGGCGGGCAGAGGCGTTTGCCTCAAAAAACAGCTTGGCGCATTCCGCCTTTGACGGCTTTGCAATGGGGTTGGGAATGACCTTCAGCCTTGTTTTGCTCGGCAGCCTGCGGGAAATTGTCGGTAACGGCACTTTGTTTGACGGCTTGGATTTGCTGCTGGGTGATTGGGCGAAAGCCCTGAAAATCGACCTGTTACACCTTGATTCCGGCATTTTGCTTGCGATTTTACCGCCGGGGGCTTTCATCGGCTTGGGCATCATTTTGGCGCTCAAAAATATCATTGATCATCGGATAAAGAAATAATGAGTGAAGAACGTTTTACCTACCGTATCGGCTATCAACACCGCTTCCAAAAAGCCTTTTTACACCCGAAATATTGGGGCGTTTGGCTCGGGGTGCTTGCCTTAGGTTTATTGGCATACCTGCCGTATCAATGGCGGGATAGGCTGGCAGCGTTTGTCGGCAAACTTGCGGCAAAATATCTGAAAGGCAAAAAGCCCCATCATCGTGCCGATGTTAATTTACGTTACTGCTTCCCCGATTGGTCGGCAGCGCAGCGGGCGGAGGTGATCGAAAAAATGTTTATTACCGTTGCGCAAACAATGTTCGGTATTGGGGAAATCGCCCTGCGTTCCGTTCGCCATATTCAGCAACGCAGTGAATTTAGCGGGTTGGAGATTGTCCGCCAAGCCCGTGAAAGCGGCAAAAACGTTATTTTGCTCGTGCCGCATACTTGGGCGATTGATGCCTCCGGCATTGTGATGCACACCTACGGAATGCCGATGACCTCAATGTATCACCCGCACCATAACCCGTTAGTCGATTGGCTGTGGAATGCGGTGAGGGAACGGTTTGGCGGTAAAATGCACGCGCGCCAAAACGGGATTAAACCTTTCTTGGCGGATGTCCACAAAGGCGAACTGGGCTATTTTCTGCCCGATGAAGACTACGGCGAAGCATTAAGTGTATATGCGCCGTTTTTTGCGACGGAAAAAGCGACGCTGCCCGGTTTGAATAAAATGGCACGGGTGGCTAATGCGGTCGTGATCCCGATGTTCCCGATTTACAATGCGGAAAAAGGGCGTTATCAGATCGAAATCCTGCCGCAAATTGAATTTAACGGCACACCGGAGCAGTCTGCAGCGGAAATGAACAGAGTGATTGAATACTTTGTCAGCAAGCAGCCCGAGCAGTATGTTTGGATTTTGCGGCTGCTCAAAACCCGTCGGGACGGGCAAGATATTTACCGCCGCTAACAAGCGGTCGGTTCTGGCGGAAAATGTGCAAATGAAACAGAGTATTTACGACAGCCCGCTTTTTTTCGAGCGTTATCTAAAACTGCGGGAAAATCCGATCAGCTTGAACGAAGTGGTGGAGAAGCCGACAATGTTTTCTCTGCTCCCAGAATTGAGGGGGAAGCGGGTGCTGGATCTCGGTTGCGGGGCAGGCGGGCATTTGCGACACTATTGGCAATGCGGGGCGGTACAGTTGGTCGGACTGGATTTGTCGTCGGCAATGCTGATGCAGGCGCAGCAGGATCTTGCAAAAAACGGGGTGGATCAGACCGCTTGCCGTTTCTACTGTTTGCCGATGGAGCGGCTTGCCGAGATTGAGGAGACGGATTTCGACCTGATCACCAGTTCCTTTGCATTCCATTATGTTGAAGATTTTTCGGCGTTGCTACGGCATATTCACGCCAAATTAAAACCGAAAGGCGAGTTAATTTTTTCTCAAGAGCACCCGATTGTTACCGCTCACCGTGAGGGTGATCGTTGGGAGAAAGATGCTCATAAGCAACAGACGGCGTATCGGCTCAATCATTATCGTGAAGAAGGGCTACGGGAACGCAATTGGTTTCGGCAATCTTTTCAGACCTATCATCGTACAATGGCAACGATCATAAATCAGCTCATTCAAGCCGGTTTTCGTATTGTGCAAGTGGAAGAACCAATGTTGGCGGATCAACCGAATTGGCACGCCGAGTTTAAAGATCTGCGCCACCGCCCACCGTTACTGTTCATAAAATCAGTCAAAAATTAAGGGATTTTCTATCCACACTGCCTGTGGATAACGTTGTGGATTACTTTTTTCAAAATGCCTTAATCCTTGATATTTCATAGGCTTTGGCTCAACTGCACTTAATCGACCACAAAATAACTTATTATTTAAAATCAATTAGTTACATTTTGGCTAGAGATCAACTTCAAAAAAATTTAGTTTTTTCACGGTTTTTTGACTTGACAACATCAGCCTGTGTAAAACTTATTTTGATTAGCCGTTTTTTTATTAAAAATCCCCGAGAAAATCGCTAGACTTTAACACGCAAGCCATTAAAATTTCACATCATTTTCATTTACTCGGAGATCCTGATGGAAACAATTATTGTGGTCGGCGGCGGTGCCGGCGGGTTAGAACTTGCCACTTATTTAGGCAATAAATTAGGTAAAAAGCAGAAAGCGAACGTTGTGTTGGTGGATAAAAATATCAGCCATTTATGGAAGCCGTTGCTGCACGAAGTGGCAACGGGGGCGTTAGATGACGGGACAGATGCGTTGAGCTATCGGGCACACGCCAAAAATCACGCTTTCCAATTTCAGCAAGGTAAGCTCACCAGTGTCAATAAGGCGGAGAAATACATCACCCTTGCACCGATTTACAATGAAAACAACGAGTTATTGGTGGCACAACGCACGCTGCATTACGATAAATTAGTGCTGGCGATTGGTAGCCGTTCAAACGATTTCGGCACACTGGGGGTGGCGGAGCACTGCATTTTCTTGGATAGCTCGGAGCAGGCAAAGCGTTTTCATCAGCGAATGATGGAGCTGTTTCTCAAATTTTCCAATAATAACGACAAAGAGGTGCATATTGCGGTTGTCGGCGGTGGCGCAACGGGCATTGAGTTGTCCGCCGAACTTTATAACACAGTGAAGCACCTCAACTCTTACGGCTTTGGTAAGTTGGATAATACCAGCCTGAAAGTTACCTTATTGGAAGCGGGCGAAAGATTGCTGCCTGCCTTGCCGGAGCGGGTATCGGCATCGGCTTTAAAAGAGTTGAAAGAGTTGGGGGTGAATGTCCTGCTCAATACTGCGGTAACCGAAGCGCAGGCAGACGGGCTGATCACAAAGGCGGGCGATAAAATCGAAGCGGATTTAATGGTCTGGGCAGCGGGTGTGAAAGCGCCGGAAATTACGCAACAATTCGGTTTTGAGATCAATCGCTTAAACCAAATTGCCATTAGAGATACGCTGCAAGCAGTCGGCGATGACGATGTGTATGTGATCGGCGATTGTGCCTTTTTATTGCAAGCGGACGGCAAACCTGTTCCGCCACGGGCGCAGGCGGCGCATCAAATGGCAACGGTATGCGGTAAAAACATTGTGGCGCAACTGGAACATAAACCGCTTAAAGCCTTTGTATTCAACGATAAAGGATCGTTAGTCTCGTTCTCCCGTTTCGGCACGATCGGCAGCCTAATGGGGAATTTAACCCAAGGATCAATGTTTATTGAGGGCAAAATCGCCCGCCTTGCTTACCTTTCCCTCTACCGGATGCACCAAATGGCGTTGCACGGTTGCTTTAAAACGGGCTTGATTTTGTTAGTCGGACGCATTAACCGCTTTATCCGCCCGTCAATGAAGCTACATTAACCGATTAAAAAACGGACGCAACCGCGTCCGTTTTGAGTTTTTGCACCATTGAATATTTGCAATAAAATCGGCATAACCGACCGCTTGTTTGGGTTAGGTAAGTTTTGCCAGCTCGGTCATCGCCCAGCGGGGTTTGACACTCACGGCTAAATCCGTTTGTTCGCCGTGTTTTAAACGCAGATAGCCGGCATAGGCAATCATTGCACCGTTATCGGTGCAGAAAGCGGGGCGGGGGTAGAACACTTCGCCGCCCAGTTGTGCCATTGTATCGGCAAGATCACGGCGTAATTGCTGGTTAGCACTCACACCGCCGGCAATCACCAACCGTTTACGCCCGGTTTGTTGTAAGGCTCGGCGAACTTTAATGATTAGCGTGTCAATCACCGCCTGCTGAAAGGCGTGGGCAATATCGCAGCGGGTTTGTTCGTCCAGTTTGCCTTGTGCATCTAAATGGGTATGAATGGTATTGGCGGCAAAGGTTTTTAAGCCGGAAAAGCTAAAATCCAGCCCCGGTCTGTCCGTCATCGGACGTGGGAATTGAAAACGGTTTGGCGTACCTTTTTCGGCTAATTTTGCCAAGGCTGCACCACCGGGGTAATCTAAACCGAGCAGTTTGGCAGTTTTGTCGAAGGCTTCGCCGGCGGCATCATCAATGGATTCGCCCAAAAGCTCATATTCGCCGACATTTTTGACATCGACTAACTGGGTATGCCCGCCGGATACCAATAGAGCGACAAACGGAAAGTCAGGGGCGTTTTCTTCTAGCATTGGGGCGAGCAGATGCCCTTCCATATGATGTACGCCCAACGCCGGCACTCGCCACGCATAAGCGAGCGAGCGAGCAATGGTTGAACCGACTAATAATGCCCCGACCAGCCCTGGTCCTGCCGTATAAGCCACGCCGTCAATCTCGCAAGCGGTGAGATTTGCCTCTTTTAATGCCGCCTGAATCAGCGGGAGCGTTTTGCGGATATGATCCCGTGAGGCAAGCTCCGGTACAACGCCGCCGTAATCGGCGTGCATCTCAATTTGGCTGTAAAGTTGATTGGCGATCAGCCCTTTTTCGTCATCGTAAATTGCCACTCCCGTTTCATCACAGGAGGTTTCAATGCCTAAAATTTTCATTGGTTCTACTCAGGTTAAAATGGGAAAGGGGCGAAGCCGCCCCTTGAGATTTTTGCATATTTTCGTTTGAAAACGACCGCTTGTCAGAATTGGGCGGCATATTCTGGCTTGGTAGTATCCGGAAAGGTTTTCGCCTTATTCGCTTCGATTAACGCCGCTACTTTTTGAGCGGAGTCGTTAATGCCCATTGCTTCAAAGGATTTTTGCAGCAGCGGGAGTGCATCTGCTGTCGGTTTGCTGTCCGGATAAAAACGCATCATTTCTTCCACTCGGTTTGCCACCGCCACATAAGCATCCCGTTTCATATAGTATTGTGCAATTTTTAACTCGTGTTCGGCTAAACGGTTAAGCAAATATGCCATCCAGCGTTGAGCATCTTGCGCATATTGGCTGTTCGGATATTGTTTCACGATCATTTGGAAATTGCCGTAGGCATTGCGGATATTTTCAATAGAGCGGGAAGAGCGGTTTACGCCGAAGAAATCCTGAATCCAGTTATCGCCTAAACGGGCATTGCTTAAACCGGCGAGATAGTACACATAATCCATACTGGCGCTGTTAGGATAACTGCGGGCAAAACGTTCTGCCGCATCCAGTGCTTTATAATATTCGCCGACTTTGTATTGCGCGTAGATAATGCTGAGCTGGGTTTGTTCCCCGTAAGCCCCGCCGTGTGCTCGTAAATCGACCGCTTCTAAGTGGCGGATAGCATTGTTATAATCGCCGTCTTGTAAGTAGGTTTGACCTTTGTTGTAAAGATCCTGAGCCGGTACACCGTCAAATTCGTTCTTGTTTGAATTTGAGCAACCTGCCATTACCAGACCGGCAAGAATAATGGAAACAAAAGAGCTGAATTTACGCATAATGATTTCTACCTATAAAAAGTGCTTGCGGGAAAAGTTTAATGTACAATGCCGTTTGACTTGCCGTCTTTCGTAAAGTTCAGACGGAAAAACGGCACTATTTTATAGGACAACACTCAATAAGCAAATCAGAATTTGGAATTTTATTATCAATGTCGCAGCAAATTATCTTATCTGCCGAGGTCAGTGCAGATTTATTAGGCGCGAGGCTGGATCAGGCTTTAGCGCAGCTCTTTCCCGACTACTCCCGCTCCCGCTTAAAAGTATGGATTGAAGACGATCGGGTCAAAGTAAACGGAGCGATCGTCAATAAAGCGAGAGAAAAAGTTTTTGGGGGCGAACAAATTGAAATTCAAGCCGAGTTGGAAGAGGAAATCCGCTTTGAGCCGCAAGCGATCCCGCTCAATATTGTATATGAAGACGATGATATTTTAGTGATCAACAAACCGAAAGAGTTGGTGGTTCACCCCGGTGCGGGCAATCCGGACGGTACGGTTTTAAATGCCTTGTTACATCACTATCCGCAAATTGCCGAAGTACCGAGAGCGGGGATTGTGCATCGGCTGGATAAAGACACCACCGGTTTAATGGTCGTGGCAAAAACCGTGCCGGCACAAACTCACTTGGTAACGGCACTGCAAAAACGGGAAATTACCCGCGAGTATGAAGCGGTGGCGAGCGGTATTATGACCCAAGGGGGCAAGGTGGACGAGCCGATGGCACGCCACCCGACCAAACGGACGGCAATGGCGGTTCACCCGATGGGAAAACCGGCGGTTACTCACTATCGCATTATGGAGCGTTTCCGTAACTATACTCGGTTACGTTTACGCCTTGAAACCGGCAGAACCCATCAAATTCGGGTGCATATGGCACATATTGCCCACCCGTTACTGGGCGATCAACTTTACGGTGGACGACCTCGCCCGCCTAAAGGTGCAAGTGCGGAATTTTTAGAGGTGTTGAGAAATTTCAAACGCCAAGCGTTGCACGCCGCAATGTTAAGGTTGCATCACCCGATTACTAATGAACTAATGGAATGGCACGCACCGTTGCCTGAAGATTTTGTCGAGCTAATTGAAGCGCTTAAAGCCGACTATCAACTTTACAAACACGAATTGGATTATTAGCGATAAAAAAGGTTGGCGTATGCCAACCCTTTTTATATTAGAAGGTTAAGCCTGTGCTTTCAGTTCATCAATCGCATTCTTATCAAAGAAATATTGCGTGCCGCAGCATTCACATTGCATATCAATCACGCCTTGTTTTTCTGCCAGCATTTCGCTAATTTCCTCTTCAGGCAGAAGCATAATTGCTGCGCCGGAACGTTCCCGTGAGCAGCCGCACTTAAATTCGGTAGCCTGTGGCGGATACACTTCCACGGTTTCCTCGTGGAATAAACGATAGAGCAATGCTTCGGCGGTTAAACCAAATAATTCCTCGTCTTTAATTGTTGAAGCCAGCGTGGCTAAATGCTCAAAATCCTGCGGCGTGCCTGTACCGTCCGGCACAATTTGTAAGAGCGTTCCGCCGGCAACGGCTTTACCGTCAAACTCGCCGACTCTAATCACCAGTTGTGTCGCTAACTGTTCGGAACGGGCGAAATACGCCTCCAAACATTCGCTGACGGTCGGCTTATCGAGGCTGATTACCCCTTGATAGCGTTCTCCTTTTTCCGGAATAATGGAAATCACCAATACCCCGTTACCGATCATCTCCGTTAATGTGGCGTTATCGGCAATCTCGCCTTCTACCCGTGCTAATGCCCGCAGTTGTTGATGCTGATTGCCATTAACCACCGCCAATTTTAATGCACCGTCCCCTTGAATTTGGACGGTGATCGTCCCTTCAAATTTCAAGGTTGCCGTCAGCAAACTGGTTGCCACTAACATTTCACCGAGTAAATTTTGGACGGCTTTCGGGTATTGATGCGTATTAAGGGTTTCCGTAAACGTGCTGTTTAAACGCACCCATTCGCCCCTGACGGCACGGTTTTGAAATAAAAAACGGTAAAGTTTGTCGTTGTCTTGTGTATAAGTCATAGTGTATCCGAGTTGATATGTTTAAATTTGATCAGATCACGGCGTTCCTTTTTATTGGGTCGCCGATCTGGATGCGGCATTGACAGGGCATTTGCTTTGCGGGCAAAGGCAAGTTTCTCCCGCGTTTCAAGGCTCTGCTCGGTCTCTTGATAAAGCCGTTGTGCCTCCGGTGCGCCACGGCGTTGATCGCTTAACGCCAGCACCGCCACTTCTTTTTCCTCATTGCCTTGGCGAAGTTTAATCAATGCTCCGATTTCCACCAGCTTGCTGGTTTTCGCCCGTTGCCCGTTATAATGGACTTTGCCGCCTTCAATCATCGCTTTAGCGATACTACGGGTTTTATAAAAGCGTGCTGCCCACAGCCATTTATCTAAGCGTACCCCGTCATTATCGGGATTGTGATGTGTCATCTTAGCCACTCTGTTGAAAATAGTGCGAAATAAAATGGGGGAACTTTTTATTTTTTCAAGATGTAAGGGACAAGCGGTGCGTTTTGGAACTATTTTTGCAATATGGTAGGGTAAACTCGGAACACTACAATGGTTTACCAATAAGCCAAAATGTAATGTTGTGCAACCGCAATATCGGATCAAACATTTTACTAAAACCGACCGCTTGTTGATCTCACGCCCTCTATTTCGAGTGAAATTTTGCTAGAATAGACTCCCTCTAAGGCGCTTCATAAAAATAACAAAGGATCGCAATGCAAACCACAAAATTGATTCCGACTAAGCTAATCGCTGGCAAATCTGCCCCAATGCACAAAATTGAACAGAGCGTTGAACGTAGTGAACTTTTAGTTCGTTTAGCAGCGGCAAAATCCTATCCGCTGACGTTGGTAACTGCACCGGCAGGCTATGGCAAAACCACGTTGGTTTCACAATGGAAAACACAATTACTTAAACAAAATCAATCGGTTGTGTGGTTTGCATTGGACGAAAGCGACAATAAAGCCGAGCAATTTTCCCACTATTTTGCCGCCGCCCTTGCCAGTATTACCGATATTTCTTTGCAAGGTATTAACTATCAGAATAACCTGATCGATTATTTCGGGCAGTTATTGGTGCAGCTTGCCGAAGTGTCCAAGCCTTTTTATGTGATCCTTGACGATTATCACTTGATTGAAAACAGTGAAATTCACGATGCGTTGCGTTTTTGGCTCAAACATCAGCCCGATGCGATGAGCCTGATTTTAATCTCCCGTTTAACCCCGCCGCTGAGTATTACGAATTTGCGGATTCGGGAAAAAGTCTTGGAAATTGATGTACACCAACTGGCATTCAGCCCTACGGAAGCCCGTCAATTCTTTGAGTTGAAGCTGCATACCGCCTTAACGGATAGTGAGATTTTTACCCTGTGCGAGCGGGTCGAGGGCTGGGCGACAGCGTTGCAACTGATGGTGTTTGCTCTCAAACAAAATGCGGAATTAGTCCATTTCCCCGAAAAATTACTGCATAAATTAAACCAGCAGCATATTGCCGATTATTTGAACGAAGAAGTGTTTTACTATGTCGATCCGACAATGAAGCGGTTTATGCAGCGTTGTGCGATTTTACGTTCAATGAACGAAAAGCTGATCGTTGCCCTCACTCAAGACGAAAACGGCATTAAAACCTTGGACGAGCTTGAAAAACTCGGCTTATTTCTCACCCGTATCAACAATGATAACGGGGAAGTTTGGTGGAAATTTCACCCTATTTTAGCGTCTTATCTCGCCCAAAGTTGTCGGGTAGAGCTGCCGAACGAATGGCAATCACTCCATCGAACCGCCGCGCTGATGTGGATAAAACTCGGTTACAGCTCTGAAGCCCTTTATCACGCCCAAATGCTTGATGACCCCGATACACTCTACCAAATTTTACGGCAGCACGGCTGGGCGCTGTTTCATCAGGGGCAGCTCAAATTACTGGAGGACTGCCTTAACCGCTTGCCAACAGAGCAACTTTGGCAAGATGAAAATCTGGTATTGCTGAAAGCGTGGCTAGCGCAAAGCCAGCACCGGCATCAAGAGGTGTCTGGCATTTTGCAAAAATGCCAGCCGAAAGCACCGCTTACCGCCAGCCTACAAGGGCGTTTTGATGCACTGCGGGCACAGGTGGAAATCAATGCGGGCAATGAAGAACAAGCCTATCTAATTGCCAGCCAAGCATTGAGTAATTTATCGTCCGAATTTGGTTACGCTCAAATTGTGGCGACCTCCGTTATCGGCGAGGCGCAGCACTGCCGAGGCTATTTGAAAGAAGCCCTTGCCTTGATGCAGCAAGTGGAGAAAATGGCGACCGGTCGCCGTGCCTATCACCACTGGCTCTGGTCGAAACTACAACAATCGGAGATCCTATCCGCCCAAGGTTTTTGGCAATCCGCCTACGATCTGTTGAAAGAAACCACCCAACAAACCACCGAATTTCATCAAATTCCGATGAATGAATTTCTGTTACGTCTCAAGGGGCAAATTTTATGGGAGTGGCATCATCTTGATCAAGCCGAAGCAATGGCAAATGCAGGGATTGAGGTGTTGGAAAACGAAGAAGAACATATTCAATGTTTGACTTTGTTGGCAAAAATCTCGCTCACGAAAGGTGATCTCAACAATGCCGAACGGTTAATTGAACAGTGCCGCCAGCTGCTCTCCCGTTGTTCACCCCATAAGGATTGGGTTACCGCTGTGGACGAAGTTCAACTGATTTACTGGCAAATGTGTAATCAGACCGAACAGTCGGAAAGCTGGTTGGCACAAGCCAATTTTCCGGCGCAAGAGCATAATCATTTTACGCAACGACAATGGCGGAATATCGCCCGCTGCTATTTGTTACAGCAAGATTACGATCAAGCGTTAAACATTCTGAATAGCTTACTGCGTACCAGCGGCGTGTTTAATTTGGTGAGCGACAGCCAACGCGCGCTGATTTTACGCAATCGGGTTTATACGTTGCAAAACCGACCGGATTTAGCACAGCGGGATCTGATCCAAGCCCTCAACCTCAGCCGCCAAACCAATTTTATCAGTGCTTTCGTGATTGAGGGCGATTTAATCGCCCAGCAGATCCGCCAATTATTACAACTGAATGTATTGGAAGAACTGACGGTTCACAAAGCGCAATTTATTTTACGCAGCATTAACCAGCACAACCGCCACAAAACTGCTCATTTTGACGAAGAATTTGTCGCAAATTTATTGAAAAATCCGCACATTCCGGAAATGCTGAAAATCAGCCCGCTTACGCAACGGGAATGGCAGGTTCTTGGGTTAATCTATTCCGGTTACAGCAACGAGCAGATCTGCCAAGAATTATTCGTGGCGATGACGACAATCAAAACGCATATTCGGAATATTTACCAAAAGATCGGGGTATCTAACCGTGCCGAAGCGATTGAATATACCAGAAGTCTGTTAAGAATGATGGGGTATCACTAACATTAACTAAAAAGGGACGCATTAGCGTCCCTTTTTATTGTCAATCCTCGGATTATTTTTTCCAAATACGGGTTTGGTAATCACGTATTGAGCGGTCGGAGCTGAATGCGCCTAAACGGGCGGTATTCAGAATGGTGGATTCCACCCAAGCGGTCTGATCCTGATAACGTTTTGCAACGATGTCCTGCGCCTCACGGTAGCTGGCGAAATCGGCAAGCACACAGAAGTAATCGTGGTTAAGCATATCGTTTACCAGTGCTTCAAAACGTTCGGTATCGCCGTTTGAGAAGGTGCCGTCTGCCAAGGTATCAATCGCCTGTTTTAATACTGCATCTTGCTCATAGTAGGTTTTGGAAACATAGCCTTGCTCCCGTAATTCCCGCACGGAGTCCACCGTATGCCCAAAGATCACCACATTTTCATTACCGGCAAACTCGGCAATTTCGACGTTCGCACCGTCTAGCGTACCGAGGGTAATCGCCCCGTTTAACGCTAATTTCATATTGCCTGTGCCGGACGCTTCTTTACCGGCAAGGGAAATTTGCTCGGAAACATCTGCCGCCGGAATAATTTTTTCCGCTAAACTGACACGATAATCCGGCAGGAATGCCACTTGCAATTTGCCCTGCATATCCGGATCTTGGTTAATCACGTTCGCCACGCCGTTGATGGCTTGGATAATTTGCTTCGCCATAAAATAGCCCGGTGCAGCTTTGCCGGCAAAGATAAACACACGCGGCACGAAATCTTGCTGCGGGTTCGCTTTGAGCGATTGGTAAGTCGCAATAATATTGAGCAAATTGAGATGCTGACGTTTATATTCGTGGAAACGTTTGATCTGCACGTCAAAAATCGCCTCACAGTTCACCTTTAAGCCGAGGGTTTGCTCGATTTCCGCCGCCAATGCCTGTTTATTTTGCTGTTTGATCGCACGGTAAGCGGTCTGAAATGCCGGATTTTTTGCAAGCGGTTCAATTTGGTTGAGAAGCGAGAGATCCTGCGTCCAGTCGCCTTGAATATGTTGATCCAATAAGGCGCTTAATTTCGGGTTGGCTTGGCGAATCCAACGGCGAGGGGTAATGCCGTTGGTAACATTGTGGAAGCGTCCTTCAAATAAGCGGGCATAGGCAGGGAAGAGATCGCTGACGACTAAATCCGAGTGAATTTGCGCCACGCCGTTTACCGCAAACGAGCCGACCACACATAAGTTTGCCATACGCACACGTTGATCGAACAAGACAGCGGTTTCTTGCCACGCCGCATCAAATTCCGCTTTGTCGAACGCCGCTTCTACTTGCTGACGCAGTTGATCGTTAATCCGTTCGATGATTAAAATATGACGTGGTAATAGTTGGGTGAGTAATTTTTGATCCCACTGCTCTAAGGCTTCCGGCAATAAGGTGTGGTTGGTGTAAGCAAAGGTTTTGCTTGCAATTGCCCACGCTTGTTCCCAACTGAGATCGTATTGGTCGAGTAACAGGCGGAGTAATTCCGGAATCGCAATCGCTGGGTGAGTGTCGTTGAGCTGAATTACCTCAAATTCAGGCAGTTGCTCAAGGGTTCTGCCTTGCGCTAGATGATTTTTCAGAATATCCGCCACCGAGCAGGCACAGTGGAAATACTGCTGCATTAGGCGTAAGGCTTTACCTTCGGCGTGATTGTCGTTCGGGTACAATACTTTGGTGAGCTTGGCGGCATCGACCACACGGCTTTCGGCATCAAGGTAGTCGCCGTCGTTAAATGTTGCCAAATCAAAGGCGGATTCGCTGTAGCCCTGCCACAAGCGGAGCGGTTGTTGCACGCCTTTGTAGCCGACCACCGGCAAATCAAAGGCTTCGCCGAAGATTGTCCATTCCGGCTGCCACGCATATTTATCGCCGCTGATAAGACTCACTTTACCGCCGAAGCCGACTGTTTGGCGGAAATCCGCCCGATGATATTGTTGCGGATAAAAATCACGCTCCCAGCCGTCGCCGGATTCCAGTTGCTGACCTTCATCACCAAAGGCTTGCTTGAATAAGCCGTATTGATAGTGCAAGCCGTAGCCAATCGCCGGTTGGGAGAGGCTTGCCATTGAGTCTAAATAACAAGCAGC
The DNA here is from genome assembly GCF_001038205.1 of Muribacter muris. GTDB lineage: Bacteria > Pseudomonadota > Gammaproteobacteria > Enterobacterales > Pasteurellaceae > Muribacter > Muribacter muris. The sequence goes on from NZ_JWIZ01000008.1 coordinate 50,067, forward strand.
CAGCCGTCCTAACCCGCCGTTACCCAATGACGGATCACGCTCTTGTTCTAAAATATCGACCAGATTTTTACCGTATTTGGCTAATTGTTGATTGGTTTCATCGTATAAACCTAGGCTCAACAAATTATTGCCCAATAAACGCCCGATCAAAAATTCCATTGATAAATAATTGACCTTGCGGGTATTCGCAAGCGGGGCGTTAGCGGGAAAATGTTGCAAAACCGTTTGGTGAGAAAGGGTGGCGAGGAATTGATACCATTGGGTATCCGATAGCTGCGAAGGGGTTAAAAAACGTGCTTCGCAATAGCGGTTGAGTGTTGCATCAAATAAGGTTTGAAATTGTTGAGAACTTAACATCAATTTGCTCCAATTTAAAAATCATATTAACCGTTATTATTCCTAAAAGGCTTGGGACTAAATCATCCCTGAAAAAATCAATTAGGTATGATAGCGGGGTAGGAATACCTAATTATCAAGCGCCGTGCTTTTCATCGCTTGAAACAGTGCTGCCGCATTCAGCAGTACCAGTAAAGCGGTGAGATCACCGAAATTAACCACCGTGTTGGCTTGCGCCTGCACCGCCGGTTTGGCGTGCAGTGCCACGCCTAAACGTGCCGTTTTGAGCATCGGCAAATCGTTTGCGCCGTCTCCCACTGCCACCCACTGCGTTGGTGCAATGTTGAACTCGGCGGCTAAGGCTTGTAAAGTGTCGGCTTTATGTTGCGCATCAACCACCTTGCCTAGCACGGCACCGGTGAGTTTGCCGTCTTGGATTTCTAACTGATTGGCGACTGCGGCATCTAAACCGTATTTTTCTTTCAAATAATCGGCAAAATAATCAAAACCGCCGGAGGCGATCGCCACTTTCCAACCGTGTTGTTTGAGCATCGCGACCAGTTGTTCAAAGCCGTCCATTAACGGCAGTGCTGCCCGCACTTGTTGCAAAATGGCGGCGGGGGCATTCTCAAGGGTACTGACCCGTTTACGCAGGCTTTGCTCGAAATCCAACTCACCACGCATTGCACTGGCGGTAATGGCGGACACCAACTCACCCGTGCCGGCAAGTTTGGCAATCTCATCAATACATTCGATTTTAATAGCGGTGGAGTCCATATCCATTACCAGCAATCCCGCTTGGTCTAATTGCGGGGTAAGGGCTAATTTACTCACATCAGCGGCAATGGCGTGGGCGGCTTGGCGAATGCAAGCGGTCAGTTCACCCTCAAAAAAAGCAAGACGATAATCCAAATAGGCGGTTGTGCCTAAACAAGCCCGCTCAATTTGAGTAGCAAAGGCGTGAATTTGGTCATCGGATAAGGTTTTGGCGTAGATAAAAAAAGGCTGAGGCATAGTCGTTATCGGTTAAAAAATCAAAGCACGCATAATAAAAAAATAATCTGCGACTGTCTAGATTGTCGCCAAAAAAGCGGGGCTATACTCCAACGCATTTACAGGCTAAAATTCATCGCCTAAAAGAGAGGAAATTTATGTATATAACCCGTGAAAAAGCGATAAAAAGCAACTTAATGGCGGTGATTTTGGTAGTCTGCGTGGCAATTGTCGGGCTGATCTTAAACGGCATCGGGCAATTTAAACTCAGCTCACAACTTGCCGGCATTAACCAAGTCTCTAACCTTTCGCATTTACTGGTTCGTCAGCAAGCCAAATTATTTTCGTTACTGCTGGTGAGAAAAGCCAAGAATGATGAATTGACGGAAGCCTTAGACACCTTTGCCAAAGAAGATTTTGTGATTGATGCCAATCTCTACTCGGCAAACGGTCAGTTGATTGCCCAAAGTGAAAATGCCCGCCCGTTTGTGCCGCAAGCCACATTCGATAGCCCTAACCAGTCCACCCAGCAAATAGTCGAGCCGATTTTCGCCCAGCAAAATTTGGTCGGTTTTTTGCGAGTTACCTTCGATATGCAATACGGACAAACCACGCAAAGTAAAGTCAATGAATTATTTCACCTGCTCTACGGTGAGTTGATTATCTTATTTTTAGCCGGCGGGCTGTTTGTCAGTTGCTTTTACCTGTTTAAACGCAAATCGCATTTGGCTGCACATTTACCGTTAAAAGCGGTTTCAACGGAAAATCGCCCGCCAAGCCAGCGTTTTCACTCTCGCCGACGCGCTTTTCGCCGTAAATGATTGAAATTCGCCCGTGTGAGAGTATAATATCTCCCGTTTTGCCGAAAACGGCTGTAATAAATGACATTCATCAGACAAAGAGGAATAAATGGCTAAAGAAGATTGCATTGAAATGCAAGGTACAATTTTAGAAACCTTACCGAACACAATGTTCCGTGTGGAATTAGAAAACGGACACGTTGTAACCGCTCACATTTCAGGAAAAATGCGTAAAAACTACATTCGCATTTTAACCGGTGATAAAGTAACCGTTGAAATGACCCCGTACGATTTAAGCAAAGGTCGCATTATTTTCCGTGCAAGATAATCTGCCGTAGAACACAAGAGGGACGCATTGGCGTCCCTCATTGTTTTATAGTGCTTCCGCTTTTTCCGGCAGCAGTACCGGAATGCCGTTTTCAATCGGATAGGCAACTTGGGCGGCAGGGCTTATCAGGCGATTATTGGCTTTATCCCACTCTAATTTTTGATGGGAAATCGGGCAAGCCAAGGTATCAAGCAGTTTTTCGTTCATTTCGTGTTCTCACTAACGTTAAAATCGGATCAATCAGACAAGCGGTCGATTCGGGGCTAAATGTGGCAGAAACCGGCACATACCACCAATGATCTTCCGCAAACGCTTGGCATTTTACCGCATCTTTTTCCGTCATCAATAGCGGTATTGCGCTTGTTGCCAATGCAGAAAGTTGTTCAGGTAAGTAGGCTTGATGATCGGCAAAGGCGTGGCAGGCTTGCAGCGAAATACCTAAATGACTTAACATCGTAAAAAAACGGGGCGGATAGCCGATGCCCGCCATTGCGACACAAGGCATTTGCCGAAATGCCGTAAGCGTGCGTTTTTCACCCGTTTTAAGATTGACGGCATAGCTTGGGGTAAGGGTCATTTGATGTTCTCCGGCTTTTGCAGATTTGCCGTTGCAAATCACCGCTTGTACCGCTGCCAAACGGCTCGGCAGCTCACGCAAACTGCCGGCGGGTAGCACAAAACCGTTGCCGAAGCGGCGTTCGCCGTCCACCACCACCCATTCGATATCTCGTTCTAAACGATAATGTTGCAAGCCGTCATCGGTGATGATGATGTCCAAGTTATATCGGCTTAACAGTAATTCAATGCTTTGTCGGCGGTCGGGAGAAATTGCCACGGGAGCTTGGGTACGCTGGGCGATCAACACCGGCTCATCGCCCATTTGCTGCGGTGAACTGTCCGCTCTCACTAACTGGGGAAATACACGATTTTCCCCGCCATAGCCCCGTGAAATCACGCCGACTTTCAGCCCGCGTTGCTGTAATTGTTCCACCAGCCACACCACCACCGGCGTTTTGCCGTTTCCGCCGACAGAAAGATTACCGACCACCAGCACCGGCACAGGCGAGCGGTAGGTTGGCAGGATTTTTTTACGATAAAGCTGCCGCCGAAGTTGGCTAACCAACCAAAACAGCAACGAAAACGGCGAGAGTAGCCAAGTAATCAGCGAGCGAGATTGCCAAATGTTCATTTTCATCAATAAAAAATCATTTCGGTAACGGCTGGCAATGCGGGCAGAAGTAGCTGTTGCGTTGGCCGATAACTTTCGCTTGGATAATATTGCCGCAGTCGTTGCACTCTTCGCCTTTGCGACCGTACACTTGCAGAACTTGAGCAAAGTAGCCGGGTTTGCCGTCCGGTTGAATAAAATCCTTGAGGGTTGTGCCGCCTTGAATGATCGCCTTACGCAATACCGATTTGATTACGTCAGTCAATTTTTCGCATTGGGCTTGGCTTAAATTTTGGGCGGCGATGTCGGGGTGAATACCCGCCATAAACAGTGATTCACAGGCGTAGATATTGCCCACGCCCACCACCACCTCATTATTCATAATGAAATTTTTCACTGCGACGGTTTTTTTGCGGCTTTTCTCGTATAAGTAACCGCTTGTAAAAGCATCAGAGAGCGGTTCAGGGCCTAATTTTGCCAGCAATTCGGCATTTTCTGCCTTTTCTACCCATAGCCACGCACCGAATTTGCGTGGGTCGTTATAACGTAAAATCGTGCCGCTTTCAGTGATTAAATCCACGTGATCGTGTTTGCCGATAGCTTTCGGCTGTTGCTCGGACAGAATACCGAGCGAGCCGGACATTCCAAGATGAACGAGAATATCGCCTCGGTCGGTGTGAATAATCAGGTATTTGGCACGACGTGAAAGACGCTGGATTTTTGCCCCTTGCATTTGCGCCAGTTGCGGTGAAATCGCCCAGCGCAGTCGTTCCGTGCGGGAGATAATCTGTTTGATCGTTTCGCCGTGCAGATAGGGTTCAATCCCTCTCAGGCTGGTTTCAACTTCAGGTAATTCCGGCATTTTAAATCCTTAAATTGAACGGTAAGCGGTCAGTTTACTTGCTTTTTTTGCAAAATGTGAAGGATAACCGACCGCTTGGCGATTAGGCTTTTTCGCCAATCACAGGGTTAAGCAGATAACCTGCAACACAACCGATGACTGCCGGTAGTAGCCATTCCATTGAGTAGTTTTTCAGCGGCAGTTGGCTGATAAATTCTACCCCTGCAACAGATAAAATGGAGGTAATCGTGACTAAGCCAAGGGAGATACGTTGGGCAAGCAGCGGGATCTTGACGAAAATATTCACTAACAGTAATAAAATCACCGTCATTGTGATTGGGTAAAGCACGAGCAGTACCGGTACGGATTTGCTGATTACTACATTTAAGCCTTGGTTAGCAATGATAAAACCGATTAGGGTAAATAAAATTGCATAAATTTTATAGCTGATTTTCGGGAATACTTCGTAGAAATATTCAGATACGGACACGATCAAACCGATCGTGGTAGTTAAACACGCCAGTGTTACGATTAAACCGAGTAGCGCACTGCCGAAGATGCCGAAATTATCAGATGCCGCTTTGTTTAAAATAAATGCGCCGATGTTTTTACCTTCTGTGGCAAGTTGGGTTAAGGTACTTTGGTCGATGGCAATGTGGTTACCGATCCAGCCTAATGCGATATAGATAATGCCGAGTGCTACGGAAGCAATTAAGCCCGCCATAATGGTTTGGCTGATCATCGCTTTGCCGGAAACGCCTTTCGCTTTGATTGCCGAGAGAACAATAACGGCAAAGGCAACGGAAGCGAGAGCGTCCATTGTTTGATACCCTTCAACCATTCCGCCGAATAGCGCTTCGCTGCTATCTTTATCAACCGCTAACGGCGTATTGTTGGCGTAAGCGAAAACGGACACAATAATCAAGGCGAAGATAGAAAGTAGTAAGGCAGGTGTTAAGATCGCCCCGATACGTTCGACCATTTTAGACGGGTTAAGGCTCAACCAAAGCGCAATGGCGAAGTAAATCACGGTGAAAACAAACAGGTAAGTTGAGCTGCCTTCACTCACAAAGGGTAATACCGCAAATTCATAGGAAGTGGCGGCAGTGCGGGGAATAGCAAAGAATGGACCGATCGCCAAGTAAATCGCCATTAAAAATAACAGAGAAAACAGTGGGTGAACTTTGTTCAGCACGGCTTTATAGCCGCCTTCATAAAAGGCACTGACAATAATACCCAATAGAGGCAAACCGACACCGGTAATTACAAAACCGCTGATGGAAGACCAAAAATCCAACCCGCTTTCCAAGCCGAGCTTCGGTGGGAAAATCAGGTTACCTGCGCCAAAAAAGATGGCAAAGAGCATAAAGCCGATAACAAGCGTATTTTTATTCATACACATTCCTAAAGGTAAGTTAAACATTTATTCTTCTAAGAGAAGAACACTATCCATTAAAAAATCGTCAATAGCCAAATAATACGATTTGGCAAAAAACCGAGAAAGAAAAAACCGAATTCTACACGAGTAAAATTCGGTCGCCAACAAACTTTTGTTGAGATTATTGCATATATAAGCCACCGTTGACGTGCAAGGTTTCGCCGTTAATGTAAGCGGCATCGTCGGAGGCTAAGAATGCAACTGCTTTGGCAATGTCTTTCGGCTGCCCTAACTGCCCCGCCGGAATTTGGCTTAAAATCGCTTGTTTTTGTTCGTCCGATAATTCGTCGGTCATATCCGTTGCAATAAAGCCCGGTGCGACCACGTTCACGGTAATGCCACGGGACGCCACTTCTTTTGCCAACGATTTGGAAAAACCGATTACCCCCGCTTTTGCCGCACAATAGTTAGTCTGCCCCGGATTACCCATTGAACCGACCACTGACCCGATAGTGATGATCCGCCCGAAGCGTTTTTTCATCATTGCGCGCAGCATTGCTTTGGATAGACGGTAAACGGACGTGAGGTTGGTTTGCATAATGTCGAACCACTCCTCATCTTTCATTCGCATTAACAAATTATCACGGGTAATGCCGGCATTGTTCACCAAAATATCAATTTCACCCACTTCCGCTTTGATTTGGGCAAGGGTGGCATCAATGGAATCGGCATCAGTAACGTTCAACACCAACCCTTTGCCCTTTTCGCCTAAATAAGCGCTGATTGCCTCTGCGCCTTTTTCCGAAGTGGCTGTTCCGATCACGAAAACGCCTTTTTCAACCAGCTCTTGTGCGATAGCTTTACCAATGCCACGGGTTGCGCCCGTAACCAGTGCGATTTTTTGCATTTTTTCTCCTTAATTTTGAAATTAGAATGAAACGGCTTCAAAAGACGGCACATCATTGACCGCTTGAGCGGATAAATCCGCCACAATGCGTTTGGTTAAGCCCGTCAGCACTTTATTCGGCCCGATTTCATATAACATTGTGATACCTTGTTCAGCCATTTTTTCCACCGTTTCCGTCCAACGAACCGGGCTATAAAGCTGACGCACCAACGCATCACGGATCGCTTCCAGATCCTTTTCAACCGCCACGTCAACATTGTTGATCACATTGACAAGCGGTGGGTTGAGGCTGATTTTTTGCAACACGGCAGCAAGTTTTTCTGCCGCCGGTTTCATCAACGCACAGTGAGACGGCACACTCACCGCCAGCGGTAATGCCCGTTTTGCCCCGGCTTCTTTACACAATGCCGCCGCACGTTCCGCCGCGTTTTTTGTACCGGCAATCACCACTTGCCCCGGTGAGTTGAAGTTTACTGCCGATACTACTTCGCCCGTTTCCGCCGCTGCGTTGGCACAGGCATCAATAATCGGCTGATTATCCAAGCCGATAATCGCATACATTGCCCCTGTTCCCGCCGGCACGGCTTGTTGCATCAACTGCCCTCGCAGTTCGACCAATTTGATCGCCTGCTGAAAATCCAACACGCCAGCACAAACCAAGGCGGAATATTCGCCTAAACTATGCCCCGCCATTACGGACGGTTGCTGAGCCGGGAATTTTTGCTGCCAAATGCGGAACAACGCAACTGATGCCGCCAATAATGCCGGTTGTGTGCGTTCCGTTTGCCCTAGCGCTTCCGCTGTGCCGTTTTGGACTAAATCCCATAAATCGTAGCCCAGTACCTCGCTGGCTTGTTGGAACGTCTGTTCAACCACAGGGTAGAGCGGTGCTAAATCCGCTAACATTCCGATTGCCTGAGAACCTTGCCCCGGAAAAACCATTGCAAATTGTGTCATTTTTATCCTCTTATTAGTCAGTATGCCGAGATCGGCACAGTGTTAGTCTCGTGTGTAATCGTTCCGTACTATTCTTAAATACTGCCCGATACTTCGCCACCCCAGCGAGAGATAGAGCAATTTGCCCTGCTCGCTGGCACATAATAACCCCGTTTTCACTCCATTTAATAACGCCTCTTGAGAGAGCAGATTCATCATCATACTGCCCCAACCTTGACGGCGATATGCGAGATCCGTATTGATTCTGTCAAAGACAGCAAAGCCGTTATAGTAGCCGACCTGCCCGCGACACATTATCTCCCCTTGCTCACTTTTAAAAGTGATCCGACAATGCTCGGCGGAACGAACATAATCCACCACTACATTTTCAGGGACACTTTTCGGTTGCATAGCATACAACTGCTCGTTAACCATCATATCTGCTAACATCATTGGCTTCCACCCTTGCGGCAGGGAAAAACGTGCATCAATCCCGCTGATACACAGATAATCCCGATGAGAGACCCGTGGTAAAACGGCGGCTAGTTGAGCGGGATCGAACAGTAACCACTCTTTTTCTCGGCGACCGTCTCGAAGTTCAAAGCAACACCCACCATTGAAATACTCAAGATTTAAGATGTGGCGACAACGCTGCCAACCTTGAATCCAATTTCGCCAAAATTGCGCAGTTTCATTCATATTGTCCCCGCCCTTGTATTCATCTTAACACCCAGTCTCATCACTAATTGCCTAAAATGTGAGCTGTTCAATACATTGCCCGCTGAAATGGGCTTGTTGGAACCTCTGCGCTACCACCGGATAGTGCGGTGCAAGAACGGCTAACATTCCGACCGATTGTTCTTATTTTAGCTAGGCAGCTAGCTTAACCTGAAATCACTTTAATCCCCAATCCGACCATTAGACCGCCTAAAATACGGTCGATCCAATGCCCTGCTTTCTGAAATCTGCTGTTGACAGACGGAACGGAAAGCAAAAACGCTACCGTTGCAAACCATAAAAACAGTAAAAACATCATCCATACGCCGTAAATACTGAGCTGCCACATCGGCATTTCCGGTGAAAGTACCACCGTAAACACAGAAACGAGATAAACAGGGGCTTTTGGATTAAGCAAGTTACAAAGAAAGCCTTTCCATAAGGTTCTGAGTGAGGATTCCGGCTCAACCTGCTGTGCGCTGATGTCCATCACGTCTTTTTTCGCTTTTGCTTTTAAGCCTTGATAGCCAAGGTAAATTAAGTAAGCCCCACCGGCAATTTTAATGGCAGTCAGCAGCCAAGCAGCAGAGGCAATCACGGCGGCTAAACCCAGCACGGAATATAAAATATGCACGCCAAATCCTAAGCCACCCCCCAATGCACACATTAGCCCGGCGGCTCGCCCACGGCTGAGTGTTTGTTGAGACACATAGATAAAATCCGGTCCCGGCGAGATTGCGGCAAGAAGGTGAATGCCTGTGATAATAATAAAGCCTTGCCAAAAGTCCATTTTCGTTTCCTCAAGTTATGTTTGCAAAAATTAGGGCATATCGAACCGCTTGTTAATCGGCGGAATAATAGAGTTTGCCGATTTCAATTTTTTGGCGACCGTTTGCTTCACGCCAGCGGTTAGTGTCCCGCAAGGAATAGACGCAACCGCAGTATTCCTGCTGATAAAAACGTTCGCGCTTGCTGATTTCAATCATTCGTTGCGAGCCGCCGCCTTTGCGCCAGTTGTAATCCCAATAGACGACATCATCGTATTTTTCCGCAGCCCGATGTCCACAGCCGTTGATTTGGTTCATATCTTTCCAGCGGGAAATACCGAGGCAACTGGTGAAGACCGGAAAGCCGTTTTCGTGGGCATATTGTGCTGCCTTTTCAAAGCGCATATCAAAGCACATTGTACAGCGAATGCCCCGCTCCGGCTCGTCTTCCATACCTTTGGCACGGTCAAACCAGTTTTGGCGGTCGTAATCGGCGTCAATAAACGGAATGCCCCATTTTTCGGCAAAGCGGATATTCTCTTCCTTGCGAATTAAATACTCTTTGAGCGGGTGGATATTCGGGTTGTAGAAATAAATTGTAAAGTCAATGCCGGAGGCGTGGATCGCTTCCATCACTTCACCCGAACACGGCGCACAGCACGAGTGTAGCAATAATTTATTATGCCCGTTTGGGAGTGTCAGTTTTTCCCTCACAAAAGGGGCGCTCGGCTCTTTGCCCTTACGGGTTTTCTTGATAGGATTTTCGGTTGTCATAAATGGTGGTAATCACTCTGTTTATAAAATATCGGAACCATTAGTCCCGAACCTGGTTAAATCGGCTGCCCTTCGGCGTGTATTCACAATGTTCACGGTTAAAGCCTTGTTTATGGCATTTCATCGTTTCCAAATGCTGCGTATCGGAATGATAGGTCATTTTAAAACGTTGTTGTTCAGACTGTGCGGAAGCGATCGCTTTATTATCCGGATGCCGATAGATATGCTTGTCGCTAGCAGTCGCAAGTTGATAGGGGGTAATATTACCTTGGCTATCGCTGATATAAAGCGGACGACCGCCTACCTTATCGCTGACATTAGGTTCGTAAATCTGCCTCGGATTGTCGCCGCTTTTTTGCTTGAGTTGATGCTGGGTGAGCGCTAATTTTTCTGGTTTAGCCGTTTGTGCTAATGCCGATATTGCGAAACTCATAAGCGTAAGTAAAACGCCTATTTTCATACAACCCCCTGTTTTTTTTAAGCAAAATTAGTAGCTGCGATCCACCGACAAATAGGCTAAGGCTTCCAGTGCGGTTTTATATTCGCTCTGCGGTAAAATCGCGATCGCATCGACTGCTTTTTGCGCCTCTTGTTTAGCCCTCTGCATCGCATAATCAAGAGAATGATGCTCCGCCATAATCGCCAAAATTGCCGGTAACGCTTCCCGCTTGCCACCTTGCTCAATTGCTTCACGGATTAAGGCAGCCTGCTGCGGATTACCGTAACGCATTGCGTGTAAGAGCGGCAGGGTCGGCTTGCCTTCCGCCAAATCGTCCCCAATATTTTTGCCTAATTTTTCTGCATTGGCGCTGTAATCCAAAATATCGTCAATTAACTGAAATGCCGTACCGAGATAACGACCATAATCCTGCAACGCCGCAATTTGAGCCGGATTAGCCTCGGCAACTAAGGCGGCACAATGGGTTGCCGCCTCAAACAAGCGGGCGGTTTTACTGTAAATTACGCCCATATAGTTTTCTTCGGTCGTATCGGGATCGTTCACATTCATTAGCTGCTGCACTTCGCCCTCGGCAATCACATTTGTTGCTGCCGACATCACTTTCAGCACATCAAGGGAATTGACACTCGTCATCATTTGGAAGGCACGGGTATAAATAAAATCGCCGACCAACACACTTGCCGCATTCCCAAAACGGGCATTGGCGGTTTCTTTGCCACGGCGCATTGCCGACTCGTCCACCACATCATCGTGTAAAAGGGTCGCCGTATGGACAAATTCAATAAAGGCTGCGCAGGTGATATGTTGATTGCCCTCATAGCCCAACGCTCGCGCCGCCAACACTGCAATTAAAGGGCGAATGCGCTTGCCGCCGCCACTAATAATATAATGCCCGAGCTGGTTTATCAGAACCACATCGGAATTAAGTTGGGCGAGAATTTCAGTATTGACCGCTTGCATATCCTTATCGGCAAGTGCTGAAATATGATCGAGAGAAAGTTGCGCTGTCATTGGCTTGTCTTATGAATGATAAAATAAGTTTGGATTTTACCCTAATGTGTACATTTCTTCAAAAAAAGAAATAAACAAGCGGCGTGTTCCGATGAGAAATTTGCAAAAATATTTCTCAATAAACCGCTAGGTAAAAAAGTTATATTTCACCAACACTAACCTGCTCAACCTTCGCCAGTTTAACCATATTGTCGCTAACTTCCAAAATTGTTACCTGTAAATTAAACAGGGTGAATTGGGTGTCTTCATCGGGGATTTTTTCCAGATGTTCTAAGATTAAGCCGTTGAAAGTACGGGCTTCATCTAGGGGGAGCTGCCAGTTAAACAGTTTGTTGAGATCCCGCAGATTTGCCGAACCTTCAATCAATACCGAGCCGTCTGACTGTGGTTTGACTTCTTGTTCAAGAGTTGGCGAGGTTGAGGTGGTAAATTCGCCGACAATCTCTTCCAAAATATCCTCAAGGGTAACTAAGCCTTTGATATCGCCGTATTCGTCCACCACTAAGCCGATGCGTTCTTTGTTGGTTTTGAAATTCATTAGCTGGGTGGTAAGCGGCGTGCCTTCGGGGATAAAATATACTTCGTCCACCGCCCGCACTAACATTTCTTTGGTAAATTCGTTTTTATCCAGCATTAAACGGAACGCTTCCCGCACCCGCAACATTCCGAGGATATTTTTGTCGAGATTGCCTTTATAAATCACCACTCTGGCGTGTGCTGCACCGGTAAGCTGACGCATAATGGCTTTCCAGTCGTCATCAATATCAATGCTGCCGATGTCGTTGCGTGGCACCATAATGTCGTCCACCGTTACTTTTTCCATATCCAAAATGGAAATCAGCATTTCTTGGTGGGAACTCGGAATAAATTTACCCGCTTCCAGTACTACACCGCGTAATTCTTCGGCACTCAGCCCCGCTTTTTCGGGCTGGCGGATACGCAATAATTTCATTAAGCCGTTAATAATGAGGTTCATCAAGAAAACGAGGGGGAGTAAGATTTTCTTGAGCGGGGTTAAAACATAGCTGGCGAAAAAACCGATCCGCTCCGGATAAATGGCGGCGATAGTTTTAGGTAAAATTTCGGAAAAGACCAGCATCACAAAGGTGAGCAAGCCAGTTGCAATCGCCACCCCTGCTTCGCCGGAGAGCTGCATTCCAATCATTGTGGCGATAGCGGACGCCGTGATATTCACTAAGTTATTACAAATTAGAATAAGGCTGAGCAGAACATCAGTTCGAGAGAGCAATTTTTCCGCCTGTTTTGCCCCTCGATGCCCTTGTTGAGCGAGGTGGCGCATACGGTAGCGGTTTAATGACATTAGCCCTGTTTCAGAGCCGGAGAAAAAAGCGGAGAGAATAAGTAGAACGACAAGTGCAATAAATAAGCTACTCAGGGGGATACTTTCCAAGGTATTTTTCCTATATTCGTTGATCAAACAAGCGGTGGGAACAGGTTGATTTTTTGCAAATTTTTGCGATTTTCCGACCGCTTTCCGTTTCGTGCTTTACAACACACGGCTGCCAAAATAGGCAATCGTCAGCAACATCATACCCGAAATTGAGTAAATTAGCACCCGATTTCCGCGCCAATGTAACTTCCATTGTCCTAATAGCAAAAAGTTATAAACAATCCACGCCATAAAGGAAAAAATGGCTTTATGGATCTGCTCCGGTGCGAAAAAGTTGTGGAGGTAGATCATTCCGCTAATCAGTGCGATCGTAAGCAGCCCTTGTGCGACAAGGGTAAGATTGAAGAAATGGCGTTCTACCGTCATCAACGGCGGCAAAACCGGCGAAAAACGCATCGTTTTCTGTTTGAGCCTATAATCAAGCCATTTGAGCTGGAACGCATAAAGCAGAGCAATAAAAAACAGCGCATAGGAAAACAGCGCAATCGCAAGATGGAACAGCAGCCCAATATCTTCTGCCAACTGTTTAATGAAGCTGCCGGAAACGAAGCTAGACACACCGATGCAAACAATACTGAGAATATAAATCACCGACAGCGGAAACCAAATGGTTTTCCATTTCGGCAATGCCAAGGTCGCCAGCAGACTCATCATTAAGCTCATCAACGAGGCAACGTTGGCAAGGGTAAAATTTTGCCCGTTTTGATCAATTAAATGTTGAGACACGTTAATGAAATGACAGACACAGGCAATCAGCCCCACCAGCCACACCACTTTTAAGCTTACTTTCGGGGTAACTTCCGTTTGGTGATCGCCGTTACGCATCGGCACAATCCACGCCAACGCACCTAAATGTAGTGCCGCCAAGTACCCAACCATTGCAAGAATCGCAAATAACATAAAATCTCTCAAAATAAGAATAGTTTGCAATAAAACGGATTTTAGCAGAGTTTGGGCGGGAAAGATATTTCCAAATTTACATAGCAGATCAAAATTTTGTGAACGAGATCTCAGACAGATTAGGGGTAAATAAACGATAATGTAAAAAACATATAGTATATATGTTAAAAATTTGTAGCGTTTTACGCTGTGTGTTTATTACCTCAATCAAAAAGGAACATCCAATGATTATAGGTTGCCCAAAAGAAGTTAAAGTCCAAGAATACCGTGTCGGTTTAACCCCAGCCAACGTTCAATCTTACGTTGAAGCGGGGCATAAAGTGTATATTGAACACGGTGCAGGGGCAGAAATCGGCTTTAGCGATGAAGCCTATCAGCAAGCCGGAGCGGAAATGACCGATAAAGCCACACTGTTTGCGAAAAGCGAGATGATCATCAAAGTGAAAGAGCCGATCGAATGTGAATACGACTATTTCCGTGAAAACCAAATTCTCTATACCTATCTCCACATCGCCGCCGATAAACCGCTGACCGAAATGTTGTTAAAGCGCAATATTCAAGCGATTGCTTATGAAACGATCAAAACCCCGACCGGCTTACCTTGTCTTGCGCCGATGAGTGCGATTGCCGGTCGTTTGGCAACCCTCGAATCCGCCAAATTTATTCAAAAAACCTTCGGCGGTGCGGGTGTCTTGCTAAGCGGCACGGCGGGGACACCTAAAGCCAAAGTGGTGATTTTAGGCGGTGGCGTGGTCGGCTTAAATGCAGCACAAATTGCAATGGGCATTGGGGCGGACGTAACCATTTTAGATATTAACGCCGAACGTCTTGCCTATATCGACCAAATTTTCGGTATGCAAATCAAAACCTTAACCAGTTCACGCGGTAATATTTTAAGTCTGTTACCGGAAGCGGACGTTGTGATCGGCGCGGTGTTAATTCCGGGGGCAAAAGCACCGCATTTAGTTCGCCGTGATGATCTCAAATTGATGAAAAAAGGGGCGATTTTAGTGGACGTTGCCATCGACCAAGGCGGCTGTTTTGAAACCTCCACTCCAACCACTCACAATGATCCGATTTTTGAGATTGACGGTGTGATTCATTATTGTGTTGCCAATATGCCGGGCTGCGTGGCGCGCACTTCAACCCTTGGTTTAACTGATTCCACCCTCCAATACGGCTTAAAAATAGCTGCCCTTGGTGTGAAAGAAGCGTGTTTGTCCGATCCGGCATTATTACAAGGTTTGAACACCTATAACGGCAAATGTACGTTCAAAGGCGTGAGTGATGCCTTTGGTTTAACTTATACAGATGCCAAAACGGCACTGGCTTAATTTTTTCACGCACCGGACACGCGGTGCGTTTTCTTCTATTTTTTGCAAAATTTAAGGTGATTTTATGACAACACAAACAACAACACGGCAATCGTGGTCAAGCCGTCTGACTTACATTTTAACGGTCGCAGGGGCGACTATCGGATTTGGTGCAACTTGGCGTTTTCCCTATTTAGTCGGCGAAAACGGCGGCGGGGCTTATGTTTTCTTGTTCTGCTTAGCGATGATCGTCATCGGTATTCCAATGATTTTGGTTGAAAACGTGATCGGCAGACGTATCCAAAAAAACTCGATCGATGCCTTTGGCGGCACGGCAAACGGCAAAAACATTCATTCCGGATGGAAAATTCTCGGTTATATGGGCTTGCTCGGCTCGTTCGGCATTCTCGCCTATTATATGGTGTTGGGTGGCTGGGTGCTGAACTATATAGGCAGCCTTGTATCCGGTCAATTAGCTCTCTCCGCTCCCGTTACCGTTGAAACGACTGCCGCCTTTTTTGAGCAACATATCCATAATAATCCGATTGCTATTTTAATTTATACGGCGATTTTCGTACTTGCCAACTATATCATATTGGCAAAAGGCATTATGGACGGCATTGAACGCTCGGTAAAATTTCTAATGCCGTTGTTATTTGTTCTGCTGATCATAATGATCATCCGTAATATCACGCTGCCGGGTGCAATGGAAGGGATTAAATTCTACCTAATTCCCGATTTTTCAAAAATCACTAAAGAATTGTTTATCTTTGTTCTCGGGCAAGTCTTTTTCGCCTTGAGCTTAGGTTTCGGCGTATTGATTACCCTCTCCAGTTATCTGAATAAAAATGAAAATCTGGTGAAAACAGCAACGATCACGAGCGTAATCAATACCCTGATCGCCCTTGCTGCCGGCTTTATGATTTTCCCGTCATTGTTTAGCTTTAATGTTGAACCCAATTCCGGCCCGACGCTTGTTTTCCAAAGTTTGCCGATCGTATTTTCGCATATGTGGGCAGGCTCGGTGTTTGCGGTGATTTTCTTTGGACTGCTCGTGGTAGCCGCTCTCACCACCTCACTCACCATTTACGAAGTAATCATCACCGCCTTGCAGGAAAAAACCAAATTAAGCCGCAAAGCAGCGATTGCGATTACCTTAGGCGGCATTTTTGTATTAGGTAATATTCCGTCCGTGCTAAGCGACAATGTTTGGAAAGAGATTACAATCGCCGGTCGCAGTATTTTCGATACCTTTGATTATGTGAGCGGTAATATTCTGTTTATCCTCACCGCACTTGGCAGTGCGATCTTTGTCGGCTTCGTCCTTAAAGATGAGGCGAAAAAAGAGTTAGGGGCGGGCGAAACCTTTACAACCGTTTGGTTTAACTATGTGAAATATGTTATCCCATTGATTATTGTTGTTGTTTTTATCAACTCGCTCTAATCTTATCGCAAAAGGGGCAAGCGATTGCCCCTGTATCCCTCGTTGCCCTCCCACTTAATGACAACATCACATTGTATTATTTTAAGCAAAACCGACCGCTTGCAAATGTTAGGATTGAAATTCGTGCAATAACGCTAAAATCGCTTGTTGGCGGTGATTTGGTAGTTCACGGAAATACTTCAACATTAAAATTTCGTCTTGGGATAAATGCTCGCCGGCAAAATCGGCTTTTCCGTAACGCAACCATTCGGGGCTGATATTCAACCATTTTGACAAGGTTTCGATTTTATCAGGGGTAGGAATAGACTGCCCGATCAACCAGTTATGCACCGCCTGCGGTGTTACGGATTTATTCGGGTGGCGAAGATTAAATTTATTCGAAATTTCAGCTAAGGATAAAGAGTGAAGCCCAGCCAGTTCCAAGGCGGCTTTTAATCTTTTGCTAAAACCTGTTTTGTCTGATTCCGAGTGCATTGACGCATTATGAATAGGCATTATGGTTTTTTATAAATCAAACAATTTACACATTAAATGATTTAATTGATATAAGTTAAATTAGGAGGAGGATAATACTAATGACTAATATTTAGTCTTTAGATTTATTATTTCTAGGAGAGTCCTATGTCATTTAAAAAAATTGCTGTTGTGAGTTTAATTTTGGTTGGTCTGACGGCTTGTGGTAGCGGTGGTGGAGCAGGAACAGCCAAAACACCGGACGGCGAAAAAATCAACTTATCCATTAGCCCAAAAGGTACGGTAGGCGGAAAAACCAAAGATGGATCGTTGATCGGCGAAAATCTCAATGATGCCTTTTACGGTGTTTGGATCAACGATGCCAAAACATTGAAAGAAGTGCGTTATCAAGGTACAAAAACAGAAGATGTGCCAAAATCCGGCGTTGCCGTGTATAAAGGCGATGCTGCTTGGGCAAGCGGTTACGACGGCACACACCAAAAAGGCGGTATCACCACCTTAAATGTGGACTTTGGTAATAAAACCGTTGATGGCTCAATTAAATTTTCTGTCTTTAATGGCGATGAGTTTAGACGAGACATTACCCTACACCAAGGTAGATTATCCGGCGCCGATTTCTCCGGTAGAGCCAGCGTATTGGGCGATAGTAACGGTCTTTATGAAGGGGCATTATTCGGTAAAAACGCAAGAGAAGCGGCAGGGATCGTTCAATTCGGCGAAAACTCCAACCTAGATGTCAGCTTCGGCGGAAAAAAACAATAACTCCGCGACACGCGGTAAAATCAGCCTAAAAATGTGCAATTTCAGGCTGAAATAACATTGGGGTATGTGAATACCCCAAATTAAAGTTGAAAAACGTATTTTGATTTATCGCCGTGAAAACAGCCTATCGAAATACATTATTCGGGATAGGGCAACGGATTTAAACGAAATCACAAACAAGAAAGCGATCACCAATGTGAAAGTAGCCCCTATGATTGAGGGAGCAATGTTATGGGTTATGATACCCTCTACAATAAACATTATCCCGCCCAACATAAAAAAGCAGAGTATAATCAATGAGCCCCAATGTAGTCTGACGGTTAAATGTATAGTCGTTTGCTCGTGATCTTGGCTAATTTTGCCGATAAATACCGGTAATGCCGGACTTGTCCCGCCTTTTAAAATTGGTAGTAACTTAAATGCGGAAGCCGATAATTTGCCGTAAAAGTGATGGCGGTATTTTGGGCTGATCAAAAACTGCCAGCTCATTGTCGGATCGACCATTTCGGCAATTTTTTGCCGAACCTCATCGGGCGATAATCGGGTGGTGTAAGTTCTTTTTTCAATCGGGATGCCGCACATTTTTTCTTCCTTATCCTGTGTTTACAACAGAGTGATTGTAACCTAAACGATCATTTTCTCTTGAGATTATTTTTTGCAAAAAATTACTAAAAACCGACCGCTTGAATCATACGATTGAGGTGATAATACCGTTTTCAACCCGAAACAGTCTATCATCCGTCTTTTCCTGCCAGTGCATCTGTTGCAGCTGATCTTGGGTGATGGCGGTAACAAATACTTGAGATTGACTTTGCCGTAGGCGGTGGGCAAGTAGCTCCCGTTTGGTCGGATCAAGTTCGGAGGCAAAATCGTCAATCAAAAACAGGCACTGGCGTTGTTTTTGTCGGATTAAATATTCCCCTTGGGCAAGGCGTAACGCACACATTAGCAATTTGAGCTGTCCTCGAGAGAGGACATCTTCCACCGGTAAACCGTTAGCACGGAAACGGAAATCCGCTTTTTGCGGCCCAACCATTGTATAGCCGACATTGCGATCCCGCTCAAAACTGTTTGCCAAAATCTCGGCGTAATCGCTCTCTTTTTCCCAGCCTTGATGAAAGCTGACGCTCACCTCTAATTCCGGTAAGAAAAATTGGCAGGTACGTTCGATTTCCGGCCGTAACGCATCGGCATAATCCGAACGTAACTCGCTGATAATTTTGGCTAATTTTGCCAGTTCAATATCCCAGCCTTTTAACTCGGCATAATGGCGAACTTGTGAAAGTGCCGCATTACGTTGTTTGAGTAGCCGTTTTAAATTTGCCCAGTGGCGATAAAATTCACTGTGTTGATGAAATAAACCCCAGTCTAAAAAAGCACGGCGATATGCCGGCCCGCCATTTAGCAGGGTTAAACCTTCGGGGGTCAGCACCTGCATTGGCAATAGTTGAGCCAAATCGGAAATTTTTTTGCCGTCTTCGCCGTTAATTTTGAGGGTAGTATCGCCTTGACGTGTTTTTTGCAGCCCGACTGACCACCGATGTTTTTCTTCATCGAGCTGACCAAACAACGTGAAGCGGTCGTGATCATAATGAATGATCCGATTGCTGATATGGCTTTTGAAAGATCGCCCGTGCCCGAGATAAAAAATCGCTTCTAGCAGGCTGGTTTTGCCGCTCCCGTTTGCGCCGACCAAAAAATTAAAGCCTTCGCTTAATTCAAGATCGACATTAGCGAGATTGCGAAAATGGTTGATGATAAGGCGAGATAGGGACATCGGGCGTACAAGCGGTCGGTTGAGCAATATTTTTAACAAAGGGCTTGCCCGTTGAAAGCAAGCCCGAAGCGGATTAGAGGCGCATTGGCATAATCACATATTCTGCGGTGCTATTGTCGCAATCTTCAATTAAGCAACTGGAGCTGGCATCGACAAGGCTGATCCGCACACGCTGGCATTTGAGTGTATTCAGGACATCAAGCAGATAGCTGACGTTAAAGCCCACTTCCATTTCCGTGCTTTGATAGGACACGTCAATAATTTCTTCCGCTTCCTCTTGCTCCGGGTTGTTGGCGGTGATCTTCAGCAAATTATCATTTAATGCCAAGCGTACGCCACGGAAACGTTCATTAGATAAAATCGCTGCCCGTACTAATGCCCGTTTTAATCCTTCCGCATCGGCTTCTAAAATGCGATCCGCATTGCGTGGCAGGACTCGGCGGTAATCCGGAAAACGCCCGTCAATCAGTTTGGAGGTAAAGACAATGCCGTTCATTGACACACGCAGGTTGCTCGTGCCGATTTCCAAGCGGACATCATCACTGTTGCCGACTAAACGGGACAACTCCAATACCGCTTTGCGTGGTACGATCACCGAGTGGGTTTGCAGTTCTTGGCTTAACGCCATTGTGCAGACGGCTAAGCGATGACCGTCTGTCGCCACCGTGCGTAACAGATTGCCTTCTGTTTCAAATTTCATACCGTTGAGGAAATAGCGGGCATCTTGGTTTGCCATTGAAAACTGGGTCGCATCAATCAAGCGTGCTAAGGTGGCTTGCTCAATGGTGAAGTCCACTTCCGGTTTCCAATCCATTAAATTCGGGTAATCCGCAGCCGGCAGCGTCGCGAGATTGAATTTACTGCGATCGGCACGGATTAAAGCGCGATCTTCCTCAAATTGCACCGAAATGATGCTATCGTCCGGTAAACTACGGCAAATATCCAAGAATTTTTTCGCCGGAATTGTGAATTTACCGCCGGTTTTAACGCTTTCAAATAATTCGGCTTCAGTGGTCAGTTCCACCTCTAAATCCGTGCCAGTCAGCGAAAGGCGGTTGCCTTCAATATTCAGCAACAGATTGCTAATAATCGGCAATGTCGGGCGAGAGCTAAGTACGCTACAAACCTGTTGTAACGGTTTGAGTAACTGTTCACGGGTAATAGTAAATAGCATAACAATTCCTTAGGACGATAATTTGCGGGTTAGGTTAATATAATCTTCTTGGATACTGCTGTCGGTATCCCTTAATTCACTGATGGTTTTGCAGGCGTGCATCACGGTGGTGTGATCCCGCCCGCCAAATTCACGCCCGATTTCAGGCAAGCTGTGTTGGGTCAATTCTTTTGCCAGTGCCATCGCCATTTGGCGTGGGCGAGCCACCGAGCGTGTGCGGGTTTTGGATTTCAGATCGGTCATTTTGATGTTGTAATATTCCGCAACCACCCGCTGAATATTTTCAATCGTGATTAGGTGATCGTAAGAGGCAATCAGATCTTTCAATGCTTCACGCACAGCATCAATCGTAATCGGGCGGCCTTGGAAATTACTCCACGCAATCGCACGGTTTAATGCGCCCTCTAATTCCCTCACATTAGTACGCAGTTTTTGCCCCAAGAAAAAGGCAACATCTTCGTTCAACGCAATGCCACGTTCTTCGGCTTTTTTCATCAAAATCGCCACCCGTGTTTCCAGCTCCGGCGGCTCAATCGCCGCATTCACCCCCCAACTTAAACGGGAGCGGATACGCTCTTCAATATTTTCAATATTTTTCGGAAACACATCGGAGGTAACGATAATTTGTTTACTGCCCTCAAACAAAGAATTAAAGGTGTGGAAAAACTCCTCTTGGGTCGCTTCCTTGTTGGCGAAAAATTGAATATCGTCAATCATCAGCACGTCAAGGGAGCGGTAGAATTTTTTGAAATTATCAATCGTATTTGCTTTGAGGGCTTTGACCATATCTTGCACAAAACGCTCGGAATGGATATATACCACTTTAGCATTTGGGTTTTGGCTCAAAATATGGTTGCCGATAGCGTGAAGCAAATGGGTTTTCCCCAATCCCGTGCCGCCGTAAAGGGAGAACGGGTTGCAATGACTTTCGCCGGGGTTAGCGGCAACTTGCTGCGCCACTGCTTTTGCCAGTTGGTTTGATTTCCCCTGCACAAA
Organism: Muribacter muris; assembly: GCF_001038205.1. Taxonomy (GTDB): domain Bacteria; phylum Pseudomonadota; class Gammaproteobacteria; order Enterobacterales; family Pasteurellaceae; genus Muribacter; species Muribacter muris. The sequence continues at coordinate 71,734 of NZ_JWIZ01000008.1, forward strand.
GTTATCAAAGGTGAGGTTATTTGCTAGACCTGTGCGGATATTGTGTGGCGTTGCGCTATCCTGTGGCTTGAGCGGCGGCTCTGCAATGCTGGTTTGCTCGGTCGGCTTAATGCCGACATTGAGTACCACCTGTAAATTATCGTTTTTGCTGAGAAAACGTGCCAGCCCGACAATTTCCGCCATAAATTTATCTTTGACCCAGTTCGCCACAAATTGATTTTGTGCATAAAGTACCAATTCCCCGTTGGTTGAGCTCGCTTGCAACGGACGCAGCCAAGTGCTGTAATCCGTGGACGAAACTTTCGTTTGTAAGTGGCTTAAACAATCAGACCAAAGGGAAGACACGATTTGCTCCAAAATAATAGTGAAAAAGGTTCGCTATCATACCCTAAAATCGTGTGGAAATCTTGTAAATTTTTTGTGGAAAGGGGAACGGAAGAAACGACAAGCGGTCAGTTTACGGGACTTTTTTGCAAAAATAATATCAAAACCGACCGCTTGCTTTTCATCAGGGGAGACGGCTATTCAATATCCCCGCAAAAGCGGTAGCCTTCGCCGTGAATAGTAACGATGATTTCCGGCGTGTCCGGATGATCTTCAAAATGTTTGCGGATACGGCGAATGGTAACATCAACCGTGCGGTCGTGAGGTTTAAGCTCACGCCCGGTCATTCTTTTGAGCAGATCTTCACGGGTTTGAATCCGCCCCGGATTTTCGCAGAAATGCTGTAAGGCTCTAAACTCGCTGCGGGGCAGTTTGATTACCGTCCCTTCAGGGTTAATGAGGCTACGGCTATTGACATCCAACGTCCAGCCGTTAAAGCGATAACTTTCGACTTGATGAGCGTCTTTATCCGTCAGTTTATCTTTTTCCGCCATTGTGCGTAAAAGCAGATTGCGTGCCCGAATCGTCAGTTCCCTTGGATTAAACGGTTTGGTAATGTAGTCGTCCGCCCCGATCTCCAAACCTAAAATTTTGTCAACTTCGTTGTCCCGCCCTGTTAAAAACATTAGCGCAATATTTGTATTTTCACGTAATTCCCGTGCGAGCATCAATCCATTTTTACCGGGTAAATTTATATCCATAATCACGAGATGAATTGCCTGCTGTTCTAATATTGAGTGCATTTCGTTGCCATCGCTTGCCTCAAATACATCATAGCCTTCCGCCGTAAAAATACTTTTCAACGTGCTTCGGGTAACAGCTTCATCTTCAACAATCAAAATTTGTGGATTTTGCATTTTTTAACCTTTGATAAAATTTAACAATTCGACTTATCTCATTTGCACTGACACAAATGTTGCAAAGTTTTACCATTCTACTTGGCATTTGTAACATCTGAAATAGCAAATTTTCGATTTACTTAGCTTTAATCAAATTTTCCGAGTAAGCGAGCTTTTTCTGTGGACTATTTGTTTAAATTTTGTTACAGGCTGAAATAGTCTATTTCTAAATTAAACAGCTGTTTAGCCAAAGATGCCGTGATGGCACGGCTGCTAAGTACCGCCACTTTTTCCGCTAATACCACCCTTGTGATCGGATCTGTTTGCCAACCGTTTAAGCGTTGAAAATTGAGCGCCGATTGAAGCGGCAGAAAACTCGGATTGAAGGCGGCATTTTCGGCATAACGCCCGGTAATGATACGCTCGCCGCATTGAAGTGCGACTCCACTGTATGCCGAACTGTACGGCGCATAGGCGTACGCAGCCGCTTCAATGGCTGCTTGGATTAAAGGATCGCCTTGTGGTAAAAAGGCTTGGCGGGTGCGATCAAACAAAAGTTGCTCAATCTGTAAATCTTTTGGCCCGAAAGCATCCGGCAAATAGTGATGAAGCGGTTGATGTTGGCAATGGGGCAGGTGAATATGAAGATCGGCGGCACTGTTAAGCTCATTCATAAATTGGCGACAATGCCCGCACGGCGTGTAGTTCACCACAATATCGGTTAAACGGCTCTCGCCGGCAAGCCAAGCGTGCCCGATCGCACTCTGTTCGGCGTGTAGGGTTTGTTGAATGGCATCGTGGGCAAATTCTTGGTTTGCGCCAAAATAGAATGTACCTGATGTGCCGATAGCAATCGCCCCGACATTAAAATGAGAAACCGGCGTTAAGGCGTAACAAGCGGCAATCGGCAGGCCGGCAAGTGCAAATTCCAGTGTTGAAACTCGGAACTGTTGGCAGCATTCAGCGACAAAAGACGGCGACAAACGGCCTTGATAATCTTGAGCGGCAAGTTGGTTGATGATAGCGTTGATCAGCGGTTTTTTCTGATCATCATTAACACGGTCTAAACGCTGGACAAGCGCATTGAGCGTAGGCATTACATTTTCTCCTTTTGATTGTGATATTTCACGGCGTGTTACTATACAAGTCTTAAAATGTTTCGCAATGCCTAATCAGAATTTTACAAAAAATTGTACCGAACCGACCGCTTGCTTTTATAAAACACGGCGGGATTGTGTGTAATTTCTTGCCCAGTAACGTTCCGATAATGAGCTGGTCATTACCCCACGGCTGGTGCTGGCGTGTACAAACTTACCGCCGCCAATATAGACGCCAACGTGATGATTGTTACGGAAGAACACCAAATCACCGGGACGCAGTGCCGATTTTGAAATCGCGCGTCCGGCGTGTTTTTGCTCCGCTGTTGAACGTGGTAAATGCAGATTGAACGCACTGTGCATCGTGGTTTTCACAAATGCCGAACAGTCAATGCCCGCTTTGGTTGTCCCCCCAAGCCGATAGCGTGTACCCGCCCAATGTCGATATACGCCTAACACTTTTTGCGAGGCATCGTTGGCAGGATTAGACAGGGCGGTGTGGCGTTTTTGTTGCGCTAAAATTTGGCTTTTGGTTGCCGCTTGGGTACTTAAACTGGCATTAGCGCAGCCGGTCAGCCCCAATAACAAGCTAATGAAGATAAAGGTTGAAAAAGATTTTAAACGGTGATACATAATGTTTGCTTCGCCAATTTATCGCTGGCGAAAATGCCTCGTGATTGAATAGATAAAGCGGCTCAAATGCGCCGTCCGTTTTGCGACACCCAAAAATCAATTTTGTTCCAACGATCGTAAAAACTGAATTTCAGTTGCCCAATTTTCAGGCGAAATGGTTTCTAAAATCATTGGAATGTCATCAAATGCGGTGTGGTTCATAATAAATTGAAACACTTCTGTGCCGATAGTGCCACCGTTTAGCGTATCGTGGCGATCAACCCGGCTGCCGAGGGCAGTTTTCGAGCCGTTAAGGTGCATTCCCCGTAAAAACGCAAACCCGACGACCTGATCAAACTCGGCAAAAACCTGCTCGCTGGCGGCATAACTGCTGATGTCATAGCCGGCGGAAAACAGGTGGCAAGTATCCAAACAGACACCGACCCGTTGTTTATTTTCCACTTGCTCAATAATTTCACGCAAATGCTCAAACCGCCAGCCGAGATTTGAGCCTTGTCCGGCGGTATTTTCAATCACAGCCACCACATTCGGCACGGCTTCAACCGCCAAATTGATCGATTCGGCAATGCGAGCGAGGCAGTCTTGTTCACTGATTTTATTCAAATGGCTACCGGGGTGAAAATTGAGCAGTTTTAGCCCTAACTGGTCGCAACGTTGCATCTCATCAATAAACGCCGCACGGGATTTCGCCAAATTTTCGGCATCGGGGCTGCCTAAGTTAATCAAATAGCTGTCGTGAGGCAGAATATGATCGGCGGAAAATTGATGGGCTTGGCAAAAACGTTTGAATTTTGCAATGTTGTCCGCTTTCAACGGAGGTGCTTGCCACTGGCGCTGGTTTTTCGTAAATAACGCGAACGCATTCGCCCCAATCTCCACCGAGCGTAAGATCGCATTTTCCACACCGCCGGCAGCGCTGACGTGTGCACCAATATATTTCATTTTATCTTCCTCCACGAGTTAGTGTAACATACGCCTTTTTCATTTCAGCGAGTTATTATGAGCGAGACGATCATCAATGATTTTTCACTGCTTTGCCGCTTATTCGGCAATCTTTTTTACCGCTGCCCTGACGATCCGATTTTAGCCGGCACATTTCTTTGGCTTCAACAAGGGCAGTTAAAGCAACATTGGGCGCTCACCACCGATGCGCAAAGCGAGCAGGCACTGGCTAAAATCGAACAGGGCGCACACCCTACGGCACTAGGCAAGGATTATCAAGCACTTTTTGGCGAACAGGGTGCTATTGCTACGACAATCTCTGCCTATGGATTGCCGGTGGCGGATTTTGCCACTTTCCGTGAACAACGTGGAATGCCGCCGTTAGCACAGCCCGATCACGTTGCTCTATTATTGCTGACGGCATCGTGGGTCGAAGATAACCTCCAGTCCCTTGAGGCGCAAAAAGCCTTATTTGAGCAGTTTTTATTGCCGTGTTTAAGCAAATTTTTGGGCAAAGTCGAAGCCTTTGATAGCGGTTTTTACAAAGCTCTCGCCCAGCTCTGCCGTGATGCCCTCGCAGCAATGGCAGATGAGTTGGAAGAAGCCGACAGCGAAAATCCGGCGTAACAAGCGGTCGGTTTAAGCCGCTTTTTTGCAGAATTTCAATATTATGTAGGTAGCCGTTGCACAAAGTTGTTTTTTATTCGCTTGTAGGGACACACTGCGTGTGTCCGGATTTTAACCTATTGACATAATTTGATTTTTATAAAGGACACACGCAGTGTGTCCCTACATTCTGTTAAAATGTCTATTCTTGTGCATTTGCTATACAATGCCAATTTTGAGCAAAATAAAAGGCTTGCCTCGGCAAGCCTTAATCACACTAAAATTGTTTACTGAAATCCAAAAAGATACGGTGTTTGTCATAATTGGAAAACGCATAATTACTTTTGGTTTTGGTGAAATTGTAGGTCAAACGTGGCGTAATCCCCCAATAATGCACCGCCCGATGCCAAACGGACGCTTGAAAACCGTATTCCTTATTCCGTTGGGTAATATTGAAAATCGGCATTGCCCCTTTGTAATGTTTCTGCGCATAGCTAATTGATAAACGGCTGGATAAACCTTTCCCCCATTCTTGCCCCCAGCCGAGCGATAGCCCGCGGCGTGTATAAGCATCGTCTTTATCCCTCGCCGACACCCGATTGTAATTAAGATTACCGAACCAATACTGTTTGGCACTGGCAAGGTAAACCAAACCGGCTGACGCAAAATGGCTGTTACCGTTTAAATGCTTACGGCTGGCGTAACGCTGCTCGCCGTATTCGTATGAACCGCTAAGCTGCCAGTTCGGTGAAAGCCAGTAGTTCGTTTCAAGCGCTACACCGCTGGTTTTGGAAAAACGTTTGAGCGTATCGCTTTTCGCCGAGCCGCCGGCGTAGAGGGTTTGCTCCATAAAGGGGAATAACGCCAGCGTATATTTGGCATTTTGAAAGCCTAAGCCGACACTCGCACGCCCGCTCATTTCGTTATATTTTTGATTATCCCAATAATATTTGCCGCTGCCGTTTAAACGCAGCTCATTAAACCAGCCGTTATGCCACGACCATTTTTTGCCGACATTCAGATTAAAGCCGATCCCTTGTGCCGATTCCCGTTTGGGCGCGTGCCAATTACCAATCGTTGTGCCGGATTTCGGCGCATTGTTGATATTCGGATCGTTGAGATAGGTCAGCCCGCCGCTAAAACTCCAACTATCCCGTTTGTTAATTGCAGAAAGATACTGTTCAATGACCGCTTGCACTTCTTGTGGCAGGGTTTCCGCCCGTAATTTTTGGAACTGATCTTGCGCGGCGTCCAGTTCATTATTCTCAAATAGCACAACGGCTAATTGAAAACGCACCAAAAAAGTGACAGACGGATTTTCCGCAATCAATTCTCGATAAAGTGCAATCGCTTGGGTGTAATGCCGCTCTTTTTTCGCCAAAATCGCTTTTGCCCATTTGGTTAATCCCGCATCTTGATATTGCGGTGCTAAATCTTGATAAAGTGGATAGAGTAACGCCACATTGTCGCCATTGCCCTGCATTACCGCCGGTAACAAGGCTCGAATCAGCAGTTCCGGCTGTTTTGCCAATTCTGCTTTGGTAATGCTGATTTTAGTCGGTTTATCCGCTTGTTTTTGTATATTTTGCTTTACAACCGGTTTGGGCTGATGCTGCTCCAAAGCCTCCGTTTGCATACGTTGATCATCAAAACGCTCAATGATTTTTTGTTGATCCTGATCGGCAGCAACAAACGGGCTGACGGCTAAACATAGGGCGGAAAGTGCATATTTTTTCATTTCTTGTTTTCCATAAAATCTCAGAAAAGTGGGAAAAATGTGATGTTTTAATCGTGAATTGTAACTTAAATTACCTTAAGTTGCTCAAGGGCGTGCAAAATCCCGTCTTGTTCGATGGGAAGTGTAACATAGTCCGCAACGGCTTTGAGTTCGGGTTCGGCATTCCCCATCGCCACACCGAAGCCGACAGATGCCAGCATTTCCAAATCGTTTAGCCCATCGCCAAATGCCATTGCATTATCAAGGGATAAATTAAAATGGCGTAACACATCGGCAATGCCTTTCGCTTTGGAATTATGTTGATTCAGCAGATCGACAGAGTAAGGGTGCCAGCGTACTTCTTTCCAATCGTCTTCCAAAATACCTGCGGCAATCACCTCCTGCGTCCGCTCTTGCGGGAAAAACGCTAACAGTTGCAATACCTGATGGTTGAGGTGATGAAGCGGATCAACGATATAGTCGTCTTTAATCGGGCGTAGTGCAATTTCAACCTCCGCCGTGTTGTTTGACACGGCGATCTCATCGGAGGTAACGAACGCATATTCAATATTCAGTGCGGTTAATTTTTGTAATGCCCGCTCAATTCGCTCCGTCGTCAGCGGATATTCGCTGATAATTTCATTTTTATAGCGATTATACTGCCCGTTTGTCGTTACAAAAAGCTCAAAGCCTTTTGGCGAGATTAACGGCTTGAGGGCATCGGGAAATGCCCCGTAAGTACGCCCCGTTGCGATTGCCGGAATAATATTGTTGGCTTTCAAACGGGGAATCACCTGTTCCATAATTGATGCTGGAATCCGCTGTTCTTTTTTGTAGTATAAGGTTTCATCAATGTCGAAAAAGACAATTTTGATCGGCTGTGATAGTTTCTGCATTTTTTCTCCTTTTTACAAACGGCAAGATTTTACTGATTTTTCGATCAATGTCACAAAATTCTATCCATTTTTGCCATAAAAAATTGATACAGTTCAACAAAAAGGAAACCAAAATGAATATATGGGGATTTCGTTGCTTCCATTGCCAACGCCAATTACAGATCAGCTCACACGGTTTTTGCAGCCACTGTGTCGCCTTAGTCAAACCTTCACCTTATTGTACCCGCTGCGGATCGCCTCTGTTGCATTATCATCACGGCTGCGGCAACTGCCTAAATGGTGAGGTAAAATGGCATCAAATTGTGCAAATTTCCCGTTATAAACCACCGCTTGCAGACTGGATTCACCGTTTTAAATTTCAACATCAGCCTTACTTAGACGAAGCACTTGGCAGATTATTACTATTGGCAATTAAAAATGCGCAGCGGAGCTATCGACTTGAACGACCGGAGGTGATTTTGCCCGTACCACTCTTTTGGCATCGACAATGGAAAAGGGGATATAATCAGGCAGACTGCCTTGCCGCTTATGTGGCAGATAAACTGACAATTCCGTTGGATAACCGCTCGCTCATACGGATTAAAGCAACCTGTTCACAGCGGGAATTGACGGCGGCGGCTCGCAAGAAAAATGTGAAAGATGCGTTTTGCTATCAACCTCAGCAAAACTATCGAAATGTCGCCATTGTGGACGATGTGATTACCACCGGTGCAACCCTGAATGCAATCTGCTCACAACTGCTGAAAAAAGGTATACGGCACATTCAAGTGTGGGCGTTAGCAAGGGCATAGTATGCAAAAAATCGCATTATCGCACCGCTTGCATTGAGGAAAGTATAGGTACTGCGGTTAAACGTCTAAATTGTCCCACTCGCTCTCATCATCATTATCTCCCAATCGCCATTCCATTGTGCTAAATAAACCGAGAGAGTGATCAATTAAACGGGCAAATTCCAAGCGAACTTCCCATACAGGTAATTCATCAATTAAATAGTGCTGATAATCTCGATTATACAATGTTTTGGCAATCTCCGCATCTTCCCCCTCTAACATTTTCGCTTGACCGGTAAATTGCAAACCTTGCAAAGAAGGATTAAAACGGGTAGGTGTAAAGATTGTTCCCGCAACATTCGGATTTTTCTTCATTACTCGACCGTGGAGGGTTTGATCGCTACTGATATAAAGAAGACGATTATTATCGTTATCGAAATAGTAGTAGAAAGTGTTTGCCCAAGGCTGATTATTTTCCGTACAACAGAGCGTACATAAATATTTTTTACGAAGGAAGTTTGCAATTCTTTTTTTCATACATCATTTTTATAGAGAGTTAGTCAAGGGATAATATTTTCTTTTCAAAAGAATTGCAATAACACACCTTACATTTATTTTCAAAAGATGACAATTGCATATAATATATGCCTATCTTCTTTATTGAAATAGTAAAAAAGGATTTTTATTTTTTAATTTAATGGTAGAATTCTTTTCTAGTATCAACAAAATTGAGAATAGTGTATGAATAAAATTTTTAAAGTGATTTTTAATCATATCACCCAAACATGGGTTGCAGTATCAGAACTTAATCGAAGCAAAGGTAAAACAAAATCATCAATAAATCAGCAAGTATCAGTCCATAAAATAGCAGTTACTTCAGCCACATTAGTACTAATGTCAGCCAGTGCGAATGCACTGGCTGCCGTACAAATTGGTTCTACAAATGGCAATCAGATCTCTTCTAGTGAAACGGAAGTATATTCTGGTACAGGAAATGTCGGAAATATCGCTATAGGTTCTGGCTCAAAAGCACTGGGAAATCGAGCTGATCAAGCATCGTTAGCTATTGGTAGTAAGGCAATTGCAAAAGGACAATCTGTCATAGCAATTGGTCAAAACGCCACAGCAGAAGCTGGGGGTAGTGTTGCAATAGGAAATGCTGCAAAAGTTCATACTAATCACGGCATAGCAATTGGACAAAATGCTGTTGTTAATCAAGGGCAAGATGCTGGAATTGCTATTGGTATTAACGCAAATGCTAAACATGAAGGAGCTATTGCATTAGGTCGAAACTCAGTAACAACAGGTAGAGATCAAGTTTCCGTTGGCAGTAATGCTCTAAAAAGAAAAATCGTGAATGTTGCCAATGCTACTTTAGATAATCGTTCGACTGAGGCTGTTACAGGACAACAGCTATATCAAACAAATATAGCAGTCAGCACTGCACAGTCTACTGCAACAGCAGCTCAAAGCACAGCGAATAGGGCTTCGACATCTGCCACAAATGCACAAAGTACCGCAAATGCTGCATCGACTGCTGCGACAGCAGCCCAAAGCACAGCGAATAGGGCTTCGACATCTGCCGCAAATGCACAAAGTACCGCAAATGCAGCATCTACCGCTGCGACAGCAGCTCAATCTACAGCTAATGCTGCTTCAACATCTGCATCTCAAGTATCCACAGCTTTAAATAGTAAAGCTGATGTTAGTCGTGCATTTACTTTCAATATAGAAAACAATTTATCTAATCAAAATACACAAGCTGGCAAAGCCAAAGAATGGACATTAGCTCAAAATAATTCACTTACTTTCGGTGCAACATCAGATCTCACTGTAAGTACCGATGGTTCAGGTAAGATCATTTATGGTTTATCTTCTGTAGCCAAAACAGCAATTTCTGCTGCCAGTACTGCTGCAAAAACAGTCAATGACAATTTAGCTAAAATTGAAACAGCAGCTTCAACAGCCACTAATGCTGCTGCTCAAGCTGCAAATTCGGCCTCTGCTGCAGACAGTTCGGCAAAAGCCGCAAGCACATCGGCAAATGCAGCGTACAGCTCCGCAACTAAAGCCGATTCATCTGCAACCGCCGCAAGTACTTCAGCAACTGCCGCATCAAACTCAGCGTCCGCTGCAGACAGTTCGGCAACAGCGGCAAGTACCTCCGCAAGTGCAGCAAACAGCTCTGCAAATAAAGCCGATTCTTCAGCAACTGCCGCATCAAATTCAGCATCTGCTGCAGATAGTTCGGCAACAGCGGCAAGTACCTCTGCAAGTGCAGCGGATAGCTCTGCAACTCAAGCGGGTTCTTCCGCAACTGCCGCATCAAATTCAGCGTCTGCTGCAGATAGTTCAGCAAAAGTAGCAAGCACTTCGGCAAGTGCAGCGGACAGCTCCGCAACTCAAGCGGGTTCTTCCGCAACTGCCGCATCAAATTCAGCGTCCACTGCAGATAGTTCAGCGAAAGCCGCAAGTACTTCGGCAAGTGCAGCGGATAGTTCTGCAACTCAAGCTGGCTCGTCCGCAACTGCCGCATCAAACTCTGCTTCTGCCGCAGGCAGTTCAGCAACTGCTGCAAAAGCCTCTGAAACAGCTGCTTCAAGCTCCGCGTCTGCTGCAGATAGTTCGGCAAAAGCCGCAAGCACTTCGGCAAGTGCAGCAAACAGCTCTGCAAATAAAGCCGATTCTTCAGCAACTGCCGCATCAAATTCAGCGTCCGCTGCAGACAGTTCGGCAACAGCAGCAAGTACCTCCGCAAGTACAGCAAACAGCTCTGCAAATAAAGCCGATTCTTCAGCAACTGCCGCATCAAACTCAGCGTCCGCTGCAGACAGTTCGGCAACAGCAGCAAGTACCTCCGCAAGTGCAGCAAACAGCTCTGCAAATAAAGCCGATTCTTCAGCAACGGCAGCATCAAACTCTGCTTCTGCTGCAGACAGTTCGGCAAAAGCCGCAAGCACTTCGGCAAGTGCAGCAAACAGCTCTGCAACCAAAGCAGATTCTTCCGCAACGGTAGCATCAAACTCTGCTTCTGCTGCGGACAGCTCTGCAACTCAAGCGGGCTCTTCTGCAACGGCAGCATCAAGTTCAGCGTCAGCAGCAGATAGTTCAGCCACTGCGGCAAAAGCCTCTGAAACAGCTGCGTCAAGCTCGGCTTCTGCCGCGGACAGTTCAGCCTCCGCAGCAAAAGACTCTGAAACAGCTGCATCAAGCTCCGCTTCTGCCGCAAACAGTTCAGCCACTGCAGCAAAAGACTCTGAAACAGCCGCTTCAAGCTCCGCTTCTGCCGCAGGCAGTTCAGCCTCCGCAGCAAAAGACTCTGAAAC
>NZ_JWIZ01000080.1 GCF_001038205.1 Muribacter muris
AGTTGCAAATTCTGAAAGCAAAAGGCGAGCCATAGGGGAAGCAATGAGCAGAGCATTCATTCTTAATCAAGCCTTATTGCCGGAAACCAAACGCAACTTAGCGACTTATGAAGAACGGGGAATCACAGGCTGTTGGGCAAAATTAGTCCAACTTGCTAAAGATTACCGCACACCGAAAACAGCGGTGATCAACCCTAATCGGGGCGAAGCCTACTACAACGGTTTGCCCGCCGAATTTAAAACCGAAGTGCTGCTGCTCACCAAGTTTAATGCTATGCCGGCAGCGGCAAAAAGCGAACTGTTAGCGACACTCGGCATTGACGATACCGTAGCCTTTCACAAATTCAACGACTGGGAGCGGGCGGCAATCGGCAGAACCTTACGCCATTTGAAATTAGTCAGCAACCGAATGCCCGACAGCCTCAAAATCGCCGATTTCTTCCACGTTCAAGGGGGGCAAAATGGGTAATAAACACGCCTTACAACGCCTTTATCGGCAAGTTTACATTCAGTTCGGGCGAGCCACCACCGAGCAGGCTCGCCAAGTGCAATGGGATAACTTAACCCGCTTACGCAACCTCGCTTTCAAACTCAAGGAGCAAAACCAATGGCATTGATAACCCTAGACCAATACACCATCATTCCACGCCCCGAAGGGGATTTTGTGTTGCAACATCGGGAGGGGGAAGTTATCGGAAGAGGCAATCTGAAACTTATGATCATTGCTATTCGAATGATAAATGGAATGGATTTAGGGCGATTTAAAAGTATTCAGAAACACCTAATACATACTGAACGAAAAAAATTGTTAGGGATTTGGCGAAGATTAAACCCAATTCCTAAAAAATTAGGGCTATCTGAACTCATAGAGCGTACTAAAGGTTTATTTTTATTATTTCAAGGGGAAAAGCCTGTGTCAGTCTTTCTATTAAAACAATACACCATTACCGCACTCCCTGAAGGCGATTATTTGCTAGTTCATAAAAGTAATAGAGATGTTACAACTTGGCGTGGCAGCTTAGATTCCGTGTTCGCCACAATGCTAGATCATTTTAAAAAGAATGGCGCATCTGTCTTGGAGCAGACGGATAAATCCAAAAATATCCGTATTTCAATGGCAATCCGATGAGCAAAATCAGTTACGGGCGATACTGCACCTTTTATCCCAAGGTCAATATTGGCAAGCACCGATTTTATCTCGAATATCGCCAAATCAGCCGCACCTTTGACCTCTACCACAACGGCAATCTGTGCGGCAAATATCGCCACAGCGATTTTGCCTTGCTCAAGGCGTTACATATTCTCACCAGCTGGCAAGGCGACACCGTGCCGGCAAAACATCGCGCCCTGTTACAAAAACTGGAACAGGGCTTTGAAATCCACTATCAAGGGTTAGGCAACGAATAAAATGCAGCAGGCAGACTGGATTTTAAGTGCAACGGAACAGGCGGAAATGGGCATCACCCCACCGCCTTTGCCTGTTTGTGCCGTGCCGGAAAGCCAACTGACCGAAATCAAAGATTTGGTTGCTGAACCGAAAAAGCCGAGCAATGCCAATCAGCTTTCCACCATTCAGTTGGAACTGTTTGAACTCGACCCCGACCACCACGATCTGCGCCAAGCCCATTTTGCCAACCTGCCGCGCCAATTAAGCGATTATTTTGCCCGCCGCTATCAGCACCGCCTGAAAAAATACGGCGCACACTATGCAAGCGGTTGGTTTACGCAGGAAATGCGCAAAATGCTGCCCCGTGTGGATAAGGTAATGCAACAATACGCCGATGTCTTTTCGCTCTACCATCAGCCTTGGCAGGATTTATCGTGGTTAGATACCCTAGGGCTTGAACACGATGATCTGCCCGTTGAGGGTGAACCTGCCGAACTTGCCGCCGAAAGACAGGCAAGGGAAAACAAACGCAGACGCTGGGCGGCAGTATTAGCCAACGACCCAATCGCCGCACGGCTTTCCCAAACCAAAGCCGAATTTGCCGAACGTAATTTGCAGCCGCTCTGCTACCAACGCCCCGAGCGGTTAAAGCAAATCGCCGATACGCTCACCTTTAAAATGGAGCAAATGCAAGATGAATACTGCATAAAGCACCAGCATAAAGCCACCAATGCCGACACCGCC
>NZ_JWIZ01000081.1 GCF_001038205.1 Muribacter muris
GTAAAATAAAGGGTAATTTATTGATTTTGCTATCTTTTTATTGTGTTTTTGCTATAATATATTGCCGATTTCTTTTTCTGAACCAAGAAAAATTTGCTTTAGATCTGGGAAAGGCTGAGATTAGTCTTGAACTAAGGTATGTTTGGTGAGCTTATTTGATTTGTTATTAAAATGGGCAATTAAGGATCGAGCTGAGTATTTTTAGCTGGGAAGAGCAAAAGGGCGTCCATTTTTGTGGACACCCTCTAAGGTTAAGGTTGGGGTTCTGAGAGAAGACTAGACGGTTTAAAGGTCAGCAATTCGGAACCGAACCAGTGGTTGATCGCCTGCAACCTTTTTTGTAGCGGAATGATCTCAATCGCTAGGAAAACCTTTGCCGCTTTTTCAATATCGCCAAATCCGCCGGTATTATTCGGGATAATGCCCATTAGTTGAGGCGGTACACGGTGAGCAGCGAGAATATCATCACGGCTGACATTTTTGATATTAAAGAATTCATCTTTTGCTGCAACATCGGCAATCGGAATAATCTGAATACCGTCTTTTTTTCCGTTAGGGGAATGGATAAACAAGTTTTTAAAATTGCCGACCCCTTTTGATTCCCGTAGTTGTTTGCGCAAATTCTCAATATCGTCCTGCTTTTGTGCTGCATCGCTCATATAAAACACAAAGCCTGCGTGCGCACCGTTTAAGTAGTATTTACGGCGGAATAAGGTTGCTGATTCATTTAGCCACGCAGATTGTAATGCCGACAGATAATGCGGTAGCCCGTAAATATCCTGATTGATGTCCGGTTCGACAAAATGGAATATCGAGTTTGGGGAAAATTCGTGTTCGTCCAAATGATTACCGATGTAGAAATAGCGGCCGTCTTCTACGCCTTTTCGCATATATTTAGCAAGCGGGGCTTCAAGCCGAATGATTTTCCCAAGCCGGTTGCGAACCGCTTCAAAATAGGCATTGCCAAACACATAATAATCTTTGATGAATGAGACTAATGCGGTGTGCGTTAAAATATGCGGTTGGTTGATCACACAAGTATCAGCCAATAAATTGGCTTTGACGGTGATCGCACTTTCGTGATGTGTCGAGGCCCGTAGCGATTTTGCCAACCCACTCCACGAAATCGGCGGATTGAACCAACGATCATTAGCGACCGAACAATATAAATAATTCATCATATCCGCTTTATCTAACATTGGAATCGGCTCACCAAAAGTAAACATTTGTGTTTGAGCGGTATTTGCCCCTTGCAAGTGGGCAGATTGTGTGGTTTTTTTGCGAAATTTTTTCATTTTCTATCCTAAAAAGTCCATTGTGCCGGTGTTTTCTGCTAACTTGCCGTCAAAAGGTTCATTGATAAAGACTTGTAAGCACGCCCACGCTAAATCGGCGTGGCTGGCTTCTTCACTGCGGTCGGCAACGTAAAGCACCTGCGTGCCGTTACCGTTCATCTGTTTTTTGATCGACATAAAACTCGCCCCGATTTCAACGGCGTGCATTGCATCGTATTCAAAACGGCCTTTTCTGATGATATGTTGCCCTTTCAGTACCATACGGCTTTTCAGCCCGACATCGTAAGTTAATCCGACTGCATCGGGCCGTTCACGTTTAACAATTTCATATACCCCGACCCCTAAGCCGGTAATATCAATCGCAATGCGGGTTACGTTATAGCGTTCGCACATCTGTTTGATCGCATCACCTTGTTCCTCAAAATCTGACCCCTGAAATGTCTTGTATTCAAGCAAACGGAATTTTCCGCCGTCCACTTTGGGCGGAGCGATAATCACAAGGGCCGAGCGGTCGCCACTATATGATGGATCGTAACCAAGCCACACCTCCCGATTGCCGAACGGTCGCCCGTAGCCCTCGGTGAAAATATAATCTTTCCACACTTCCATCGTATCGACGTGGCAACGTTGCATTTCGGTCAGTTTAAACACGCTCGCATTATCATCAATAAATTCGCACATATAGAGCTGGGCAAATTCTTC
>NZ_JWIZ01000082.1 GCF_001038205.1 Muribacter muris
CTGTTTAAATAACAAGGAGTTTATCAAAAGATGCAGTGGATCACTTTTCGATGATCTTACTGCATCAGCCTGGCGCATTTTTGCATGATCATTAACATACTTGTTCATCTGAAATATCATTTTGCAGAACTTCGATAGCTCACTTCCCTAAAACAAGTTCCCCTCTTTCACAAAGAGGGGCTAGGGGAGATCTGTCATAAATACTTGTTCATCTGAAATACTATTTTGCAGAACTTCGATAGCTCACCTCCCCAAAACGAGTTCCCCTCTTTCACAAAAAGGATTAGAGAGATTTGGCAAAAATACCTGTTCATCTGAAATACCATTTTGCAGAATGTCGATAGCTCACTTCTCCAAAACGAGTTCCACTCTTTCACAAAGAGGGGTTAGGGGAGATTTAGCAGAAATACTTGTTCATCTGAAATACCATTTTGCAGAATGTCGATTTCTCACTTCCCCAAAACAAATTCTCTTCTTTCACAAAGAGGGGTTAGGGGGGATTTGGCAGAAGTAAATACTCGTTCATCTGAAATATCATTTTGCAGAATGTCGATAGCTCACTTCCCCAAAACGAGTTCCCCTCTTTTGCAAAGACGGGCTAGGGGAGATTTAGCAGAAGCCAAAACCGACCGCTTGCGTTTAAAGCGGAAACAGCATCGGTACAAGAAACACTGAAAGCAACATCACCAGCAGCATAAACGGTACGCCGACTTTGACAAAATCCATAAATTTGTAACCGCTTGGAGCAAGTACCATTGTATTCACCGGCGAAGAAACCGGCGTAATAAACGCAGACGACGCGGAAATTGCAACAATCATCGCAAAGGGTACCGGGGAATAGTGTAGCTGCTGGGCTATCGCTATCGCAATCGGCATCACCAAAATCGCAGTCGCGGTGTTGGAAATAAAGGCGTTAATCACCGCCGTAAATAAGAATAGCACGATCAGCATAAAGTGGATATCCAAGTCCTGCATAATCTCCAGTAAGACACCAACCACCCAGTCTATCCCACCGGTTTTTTGCAGCGCGATCGAAAACGGCATCATTCCGACAATCAAGACAATGCTCGGCCAATGAATAGCGTTGTAAGCACTTTTCATATCTACGCAGCGGAATTTGCCCAGCATTAAACAGGCGATCAGCGCGGCAATCACATTCGGCACAATCCCCGAAATCATCAGCACCACCATTGTCAGCACGGAAAACAGGGCGTGCGGCGCTTGGCTGATCGCCGGTGCAACATATTTGCTCTCCTCCGGTTCGTTCAGCAAGAAAAAATCCTTGTCGTTAGCCATTTTGAGTAGCTGATTCCACTCCCCCATTACCAACAAAACGTCCCCAAATTTTAGCGGAATGTCGATCATATTCTCTTGTAGTACTTTGCCGTCTCGTTTTAGCCCGACCACGCTCAAGCCATATACCGAGCGGAACTTCAGCTCGCTGATCGTTTTGCCGAGGCTCTCCGCCTCCGGCATTATCGAAAACTCCGACATTCCCACCGACTTGCTGTGGGCGGAAAAATAGTCGCCTTTTAACGCTACATTGCGTAAGCCAAATTGCGTACAGAGCTGCTCGAAATTATCCACTTCGGCGCTGAGATCCATCAACAGAATATCTTTTTGGTTGATCGTGGTCGTGCCGTAAGCCGGTAACACAAGGCTGCGTAGCCGTTTGACCCGCTGAATAGCGATAATATTCAGCCCGTACTGGTGGCGTAAATTCAGCTCGTTAATCGTTTTGGCGACAAACTCGGAATCCGCCCCGACCACAACCATTTTCGCCCGCCCTTGTAGCTGATAGGCTTCAATCAGTTGTTGAATGGAAGCGCCCTTATGCTCGGTCTGCACGATTTCACCGTTATCCAGCCAGTTGCGGGCAATCAGCATATAGCCAATGCCCAAGATCAACACTGCCACGCCAATTGGGGTGAAACTGAAAAAGTTCAGCCCGTCAAAACCGGCTTTAACCAATTCGGAATGCGCTACTAAATTCGGTGGCGTTGCGATTAGGGTCATCATTCCGCTAATCAAGCCGGCAACGCTGAGCGGCATCATCAACCGTTTCGGAGAGATCCCCATTCCGTGGCAAATCGCCAGCACCACCGGAATAAAAATCGCCACAATCCCTGTGGAACTCATAAACGATCCCAAGCCTGCAATCGAGAGCATCAGCAAAATCAGCACCTTCACCTCATTTGCACCCGCCACCTTCATCAGCCATTCGCTCACTTGATTGGCAATGCCCGTTCGTACCAGGCCTTCGCCGACAATAAACAGTAACGCAATCAAAATCACATTCGGATCGCTCAGTCCGGCAAACACTTCATTGACGGTTAAAATGCCGCTTAAACTGAGCAGGGTAATCACCAGTAATGCGACAATATCCATTCGCCATTTATTGCGGATAAACTGCCACACGGCAAAGATTAACAGGGCAAGCACCCAAAAAAGCGGGGAGAGTAAAAAATCAGGCAATATCGAGTATAAAGTTGGCATAATGCAAAAAAGACAGGCTAAAAGTGATGAAATTATAACGACTTTTCAACAACAAGCGGGCGGTTTTGATCAAAAATTTGCAATCTTGTGTCGCAAACACACCGAAATCGCAATTGAAGGCAGTGTCGGCACATCACTGCGCATTTATCGCTTTTTGAAACAAGGTAATTTTTGACATTAATTATCCGTTTCAAGCATTGAGGCAACATTGCAAAGCGGATAAAAAACGGTGGCACTCCGCCACCGTCTAAATTATTTTGCGTTATCTTTTTCCATTGCCAATGCAGATTGAATACTGCGTTCAATGGTCGGGCGTCGGGAATCATCTTCCGGCATCAACTTCAACATCATTCCCCACGTCATTGCCGCCATTTTGTAATCCTCTTTTTCAAAAGCATTGAAGGCGAGCAAGCTCAAGGCTTCCACATTGGTGTGATCGACCCGTATCACCTCTTTCAACACATTTTCGCCCTGCTCTTTATCTTTCGGATCAGCGGAAAAAAGCAATACCTGCGCGTAGCGTAACTTATATTGCAGATTGTCTGGCTGTAACTGGCTGGCTTTGGCGAAACTGTCCAACGCTAATTGCCCGTCATCTAACGCCATACCGAGTTGCCCCAGCATAAACCAGCTTTTATCGTCCTGCGGCGTTTTTTGCAGTTCAACCCGTAACGCCATCGCAAATTGGTTTAATTCTTGCTCGGATAAGGGATCGCTCTCTTCAGATTTAATCCTCTCATAAAAATAATCCAGTTTTTGATAGCTTTTCTCCAACATTGTGCCGCTAAACCACGAGCCGACCTGCCAATAGACACCGCCGCCCACCACGCCAATCAAGGCAATCAAGCCAATAAAGCCTGCCTTACCCCAGTGGCTTTTAGATACCGTTGCGGGCGATGCTTGTGCGGGAATATCGTCTAATAAGCTCTGCTGTAACTCCAGTTTGGCTTGTTCGGCATCTTCTATCTTGCCCTGTTCAAGCTCTTGTTCCACTTCTTGCAAACGGTCAAAATAGAACGCCTTATTTAACGCATCACGTTTTTGCTGTGAATAGTCGCTCGGTTTGCGTAGCAGGGGGTAAAATGCAATGCCCCCAAGGATCAGGGTCATCACCCCGACAATTATCCAAAACGCCATCATTATTCCTTTTCGTCTAAAATCTGTTTTAAGCGATCCTGATCGGGCATTTTTGCACTATTTTGTGCGTTTTCGACCGCTTGTCCCGCCGACTTTTTGCCTTTAAACAGTACCAATGCACCGATTCCGATCAACAACAGCGGCATCAGCCACAACAACAGGGTCGCAGGTGTGAGCGGCGGATCGTAGGTAACAAAATGACCGTAACGTTCCACCATATATTCAACCACTTCCTCTTTGCGTTTACCCTGCTTCAACAGTTCCAACGTTTTGTTGCGCATATCGGTCGCAATCGTGGCATTAGAGTCCGCAATATTGTTATTTTGACACTGCGGGCAGCGCAATTCTTGAATCAAACTGCGATAATCCACCTCTTGCTGCGGCGTATCAAATTGATGGGTTTCTATGGCGGCAAATACGCTCGGCACATAAAAACATAGCAGAATTAAGATTTTTTTCATTATGGGTTGCTCTGTTTTAAGCCTTCATAAATCGGTTTTAATGTATCACGCCAAACAGTTGGATTAACATCGCCGGCGTGGCGGTAATGAATTTTACCGTTGCCGTCAATAATAAAGGTTTCCGGTGCACCATACACGCCCAAATCTAAGCCTAACGAACCTTTCGGGTCATAAATAATCGCTTTGTAAGGGTCGCCGTACTGTTGTAGAAATTTCAAGGCTTTGGCTCGTTCGTCTTTATAATCAATCCCGACAATCTCGACCCCCTGTTTTGCCAGTTCGGTGAGATACTGATGCTCGACATAGCAGGTCGGACACCACGTTGCCCACACGTTCAACAAACGGGGTGAGCCGGTTTTGACGACATCCGTCGTCAGAAATTGATTCGCGTCCAACACGGATTCTAACTGAAAATCCGGTACGGTTTTGCCCACCAATGCGGATTCCAATGCTTTCGGATCATCGCCGTTCGCATTACGTTGAAGCTGCACGATAAACGCAACGATCAAGCCTAAAAAGATAATCAAAGGTAACAGCAGTTTTGTCTTCATTCTCTTTCTCAATTAGTGATTTGGTAAGCGGTAATGTCCGGTAATCTTAAACCGATGCAAAATATTCTCTTCTTGCGTTCCCCGCCCGATATTATGAATAATCAGTGGCGTGCCGTCCGCCGTTTTGCGATCCGATACAATCCCGATATGCACCAAATGGCGACCAAGATCCCAAGTTACAATATCACCGGCAAGATAGTCCCCTGTTGAAACGGTATAGCCTTGCCGCTGAAAATATGTGCGGATATTAGGCACACGGCGGTGGTCAATATTGCGGTCTGGCGCATTTAACTGCCATTTATTCGGGTAAAGACGAAAATGCTTGCGCATATCTTCGTGAATGAGCTGCTGCAAATCTATTTTTTGCGCACGCAATGCACGAATGACGACATCCGTACACACGCCTTTAACCGGCTCAACATCGCCCATCGGATAGTCCAAACGAGAATAGGCGGGATCGTAATACTTCGTTACCCCAATCTGCTTTCGGG
>NZ_JWIZ01000083.1 GCF_001038205.1 Muribacter muris
CAGAATTTATTCTAGTTATCTAGTACAGCCCCAAGAAATAATAAAAGTGGAACACTTTTAAAGGATCTTTGTGGTTCAATTTTGGAAGATCATTGACAGGCTAACCACACCAAACGAACACAAAATTCCGGTAAAAAAAGCGATTTTAGAGTCCTCACAAAAAAATATCTTGGTGACTGATTCCTCAAAATACGGTAAATTCGCCACCTTTTTTGTGTATCCTCTCACGGTTTTCGACCAAATATTCTGCGACAGAGGCTTACTGGAAAATGCGCAAGAGGCGATAGAAACAATGAATATCAAGCTCAATATCGTCTAAAAAACAAGCCAAGTACCGTATCATACTTGGCTTATTATTTGAGGATTAACAAAATCGCTGTCTACGCAAACACAAAATAGCGATGTTAAGAGAACACAAAAAAGCTCCCAAGCTAGGCAGGTTTATGGCATCTCACTTGCAAAAAATCCTGCCAAACCGACCGCTTGTTTTATCGATTCAACCACGCCATATAGGCTTTTGTGCCTTCGGCAACGGTTTTGAAAGGATCTTGATAGCCGGCTTCTCTGAGTTTGGTTAAATCCGCTTGGGTAAAGGTTTGGTAGCGGGATTTGAGGTGATCGGGGAACGGAATGGTTTCAATTTCACCTTTTTGATGGAAATCAATCACGGCTTCGGCTACCGCACGGAACGACTCCGCATTGCCTGTGCCGAGATTAAAAATCCCCGACACTTTATGCTGCCACGCCCAAAGGTTTACTTTCGCCACATCTTCTACATAAACGAAATCCCGCAGGAATGTTTCCGAGCCGGCAAACAATTTCGGGTTTTCGCCGTTTAAAATTTGGTTGTTCAGGTGAAACGCCACGCTCGCCATACTGCCTTTGTGCTGCTCTCTCGGCCCGTAAACGTTGAAATACTTAAAGCCACACACCGGTGAAGCCGCCTCCGGCAGCATTTTACGCACATATTCATCAAATAAAAACTTGGAGTAGCCATACACATTGAGTGGCGATTCAAATTCACGTTTCTCAATAAAGTTATCGGAGCATCCGCCGTAGGTCGCCGCCGACGAGGCATAGAAAAACGGAATATGGCGATCCAAACAGAAATGCAGTAACTCTTTAGAATACTCATAGTTATTCTGCATCATATATTTGCCGTCCCACTCCGTAGTGGCGGAACACGCCCCTTGGTGAAACACCGCATCAATGCGTCCGAAATCATCGCCGGCAATAATAGAGGCGATAAAATCCTCTTTATCACAATAATCGGCGATGTCCAAATCCACTAAATTGATAAATTTTTCGCCGTTTTTGAGGTTATCCACCACCAAAATATCTCGGTAGCCCTGTTCGTTTAACGCTTTAACAATATTGCTGCCGATAAAGCCTGCACCGCCTGTTACAATAATCATTATTTGTCTCCCCCGTTTTTATTCCGCTCAATTTGCTTTTTCAATTTCAGCATTTTCTCTTTAATCCGCTGGCGTTTAAGCTGCGAAATATGATCCACAAACAGCACACCGTTTAAGTGGTCGATTTCGTGCTGAATACAAATTGCCAACAAGCCCTCTGCCTCAAGGGTAAACGGCTCGCCTTGACGGTTCAATGCTTTCACGGTTACTTTTTCTTTGCGTGGGATTAACGCCCGAGAACCGGGGATCGACAAACAGCCCTCCTCAATGCCCGTTTCGCCGCTACATTCGATAATTTCAGGGTTAATCAACACGATTTGGTTGGTTTTATCCCCTTCAATATCCATCGTAATCACTCGCTTCAGCACATTGACTTGCGGGGCTGCCAGCCCGATTCCTTCGTGGTGATACATTGTATCAAACATATCATCAATAAATTGACGCAACGCATCGTCCACCGTCTCTACCTGCTGGCAGACCGTTGCCAAATTTTCATCGGGGTAAATTAAAACATCTAATATTGCCATTTTTGTGATCTCTGTCGAAAAATGAAAAATAAGTAGTTGGACATTCTAAACTTTTTCCTATTATTAGGGAAATATTGTTTTGATGAGAGCAAGCGGTCGGATTTGGCGGAAAATATGCAAAAATCAATGGCAGTCAGGGCGCACTGTGTGCGTTATCCAATAGGATATACGCAACCTTGATAAACAGCGTATTACAAAAAAAGCCGCCCATCTCACCGCTTGTAAGCCTATGCCGCGATATGCTTTATTGAAATTATTACAAATTCCCCAACTCGGCGCACAACGCATCGGGCTATTATTGACGGAAGTCGATTTTGCCAGCCTCTGTCAATACGATAAAACCCAACTTCGCCACATCGGTTGGAATGAAAAACAGATTCACCGCTGGTTTCAGCCGGATTTACGCCGGATCGAACCGGCACTGGAATGGGGCGAACACGAGGGCAACCACATCATCAGTTTATTTGACCCGCACTATCCGTTTTTGTTACGCCAAATCAGCACTGCACCGCCGATATTATTCGTCAAAGGCAATATCGACAGCCTATCGCTGCCGCAAATCGCCGTGGTCGGCAGCCGTGATTACTCCCCCTACGGTGAATATTGGGCAGGGCATTTCAGTGCGGAGCTGGTCAAACACGGGCTTGCCGTTACCAGTGGCTTGGCAATTGGCATTGACGGTTTTTGTCATCAGCGGGCAATCGCTGAAAAAGGGATCACACTTGCGGTACTGGGCAGCGGTTTAGATCGCCTTTACCCCAACCGCCACAAAGGGTTAGCGCAAAATATCATTGAGAGCGGCGGGGCGTTAGTATCGGAATTTCTGCCTGACCAACCGCCGATTGCCGAACATTTTCCCCGCCGCAATCGCATTATCAGCGGTTTATCCCTCGGTACGTTAGTTGTGGAGGCGACCCTCAATAGCGGCTCTCTGATAACTGCCCGCTATGCAATGGAGCAAGGGCGGGAAGTGTTTGCTCTGCCGAATGGGGTACAAAATACCGCCAGCCAAGGCTGCCACAAACTCATTAAAGAAGGGGCGTTATTAGTCGATAGCATTGAAGATATTCTTGAAGCGATCCGCTGGCAGCGCCAACCACAATCGCCCTTAGAGCAAGCGCCGTTATTCTGCACACTGCCAACGCAAGCGGTCGCTTCTCCGCCCAAGATGGCAAAAAATCTGCCGGAACTGACCGCTTGCCAACAGCAGATTGTCCAACATATTCAGCTTGAGCCGATCAACATCGACAATCTCGCCAAAGCCTGCGAAATGACGGTCGAATCGCTATTGATCGAACTGCTAAATTTAGAATTGATGGCGATTATCAAACAGGTAGAAGGTGGCCATGTACGGGCGTTTTAACGCCCAAATTAACAACCTCACACACGCATATCTACTCACCATGTAGGGTTCTCTCATCAAACGCCCATTCTTGTGCAGTTTGAAACAGAATCACACCCCACCATTCCGTTATTTCAACAATCGCTTCAGCTGATAGAGTTTATCCAACGCTTGTTTTGGGGTGAGCTCGTCAAGGTCGATAGCCCGTAAGGCGATTTCCACTTCGCTCGGTTCGACAAGCGGGTCGATTGTCGGCGTTTCTTGCAAATCGGCGTGAAACAGTAAATCGCCCTGCACATTGCAGTTTAACTCGGCGGTTTGCTGGGAAAGTTGCTCCAACTGTGCCAATTTTTGTTTGGCGAGCTGAATGACCGCTTTAGGCACACCGGCAAGGGCTGCCACCGCCAAGCCGTAACTTTTGCTTGCTGCTCCCTCTTGCACTTGGTGCATAAAGGCGATCGTGTCGTGATGTTCAAGGGCATCTAAATGAACGTTCGCCACGCCTTTGAGCTGATTCGGCAAGGCGGTCAATTCAAAATAGTGGGTCGCAAACAGGGTGAGCGATTGGGATTTTCTCGCCAGCCATTCGGCACACGCCCACGCCAGCGATAAGCCGTCATAGGTGGACGTGCCACGCCCGATTTCATCCACCAGCACCAAGCTGTTTTCAGTCGATTGATGCAAAATGTTCGCCATTTCCGTCATTTCCACCATAAAGGTTGAACGCCCCGACGCCAGATCGTCCGATGCGCCGATACGGGTGAAAATGCGATCAATCTGCCCGATTTCTGCACTGTCCGCCGGCACAAAGCTTCCGATATACGCCATTAGCGTAATGAGGGCAATTTGGCGCATATAGGTGCTTTTCCCGCCCATATTCGGGCCGGTTACAATCAACAGATGGCGCTGCCCGTTTAAATAGACCGGATTAGCGATAAACGGCGTTTTCAACACCTGCTCGACCACCGGATGCCGCCCGCCTTTGATTTTAATGCCCCGTTCGGCACTGAAAGTCGGCATCACATAATTTAAACTCTCCGCCCGCTCGGCAAGGTTGGTCAGTACGTCCAGTTCCGCTAATACCAAACTCGCCAGTTGCAACGCCGCCAGTTGCGGCATCAGCAGATCAAATAATGCTTCGTAGAGCTGTTTTTCCAACGCCAGCGATGCCCCTTTCGCCTTTAATACTTTATCTTCGTAAGTTTTCAGTTCGGGGATAATGTAACGCTCAGCATTCTTGAGGGTTTGACGGCGAACGTAGTGCATCGGCGCTCGGTGCGCTTGCGCTTGGCTGATCTGAATATAGTAGCCGTGCACCGCATTAAAGCCGATTTTCAAGGTATCAATGCCCGTTTTCGCCCGCTCTTTAGCTTCCAGATCTTCCAAAAATTTGGTCGCACCGTCTGCCAACTGCCGCCACTCGTCCAGTTCGGCATTATATCCCTCGGCAATCACGCCGCCATCACGGATCAACTGCGGGGGATTTTCAATAATCGCCCGTTCCAATAATGCCTGTAATTCGCCGAAATCGGCTAATTGGCTCAACATTTTGTCTAAACAAGGGGTCAGTTGGCAGGCATTTTCGACAATCAGCGGAATTTGCGCCAAGGCGGTACGCAAGCGGGTGAGATCTCGTGGACGCGCGGTTCGCAATGCCACCCGAGCCAAGATCCGCTCCATATCTCCGACTTGCTGCAACAAGGGTTGAAGCGGATCGATCCGTTCATTTTTTTGCAATGCGAGAATGGTCTGTTGGCGATCGGTGAGCTTCGCCACATCACGAATCGGTTGATGAATCCAGCGTTTCAGCAAGCGGCTGCCCATTGGCGTAACACATTTATCCAATACAGCAGCGAGGGTATTTTCCGTGCCGCCGCTAAGATTGGTGGTTAATTCTAAATTGCGGCGTGTGGCAGCGTCCAACAAAATGGTATCAGTGCGTTGGGCTAAATGAATAGCGTTAATATGGGGCAATGCGGTGCGTTGGGTTTCTTGGGCATAGTGCAACAGGCAACCGGCGGCACACAGGGCAACTACCGCTTTTTCCACCCCAAATCCGCTCAAATTTTGCGTGCCAAATTGGCGGTTGAGCAACTGAATGGCAGTAACTAATTCAAACTCCCAAATCTGACGGCGGCGTAATCCTTTATAACGCTCAAGTAAATCCTGATAGACAAACCCTTCGGGGTACAGAATTTCCGCCGGCTGCGTGCGTTGCAACTCTGCTGCCAGCGCCTCTTGGCTCGGTAGTTCAGCAATTAAAAAACGGCCGGACGTCATATCCAAGGTGGCGAGGGCAAACACGTTTTTTTCCACATAGACTGCGGCGACTAAGTTATCCTGCCGTTCGGGTAGTAGCGCTTCATCGCTGACTGTCCCCGGTGTTACAATTCGCACCACTTTACGTTCCACCGGTCCTTTCGAGCTTGCCGGATCGCCGATTTGTTCACAAATTGCCACCGATTCGCCCAATGCGACCAATTTTGCCAGATAGCCTTCTACCGCGTGATACGGCACGCCCGCCATCGGAATCGGTTCGCCGGCGGAATGCCCCCGTTTGGTGAGCGAAATATCCAACAATGCCGCCGCTTTTTTAGCGTCATCATAAAATAATTCGTAGAAATCACCCATTCGGTAAAACAGCAAAATATCCGGATTTTCCGCTTTCAACTGTAAATATTGGGTCATCATTGGCGTGTGCGTGTGTGCTTTGTCTGTTGAAGTCATTCTTGGATCTTATAGGTTAATTTTGTGTGCGTTTATCGCCCTATTTTATGGGGATAGCCGTAAAAAAGCCACCTTTCGCCTTTATTGATAAGTATTTTTTCGTGAAATAAATTAAATTAACATAAGGTTTAATATCTTTACATTGTTTGGAAAATAAGCTATCAATACAAGCGGTCGGCAAAGACCGATTTTATGCAAAATCATTTTACAGGAGATGTATTTATGCACACAGCACAGCACAGCACAGCACAGCACAGCACAGCACAGCACAGCACAGCACAGCACAGCACAGCATTTCGGCGAAAATAAAACGGCTTGTCAAGCCTTTACTTTCCGCAACACTTTTCGTCACGCTGGGGCAATCTGCCTTTGCCGCCTCACCACCCAAAGAGACAGTGCTCGCCGATAAACAGGAAATCGCCATTCACATCACTGCCGAAGCCGCCACACTCGACCCGCAAAAAATGGAAGGCTCGGACGAAAGTTTACTCGCTCGCCAGCTCTTTGAAGGCTTGGTCAATACCGATGAGGAAGATCGGATTATTCCCGGTGTCGCCGAGCGGTGGGAATATTTAGACAATGCCCAGAAAGTCCGTTTTTACTTACGCCACAATGCGAAATGGTCGAACGGCGATCCGGTAACTGCTCACGATTTTGTCTATGCTTGGCAACGTTTGGTTGATCCGAAAACCGCTTCGCCCTATGCCTCTTATTTGCTCTTTATGAAAATGGCAAATGTGCAAGCCATTATTGACGGTAAACAAGCGCCGGACACACTCGGCATTAAAGCCCTTGATGATTACACGTTAGAACTGACCCTTTCCGCGCCCGTGCCTTATGCGGTGGATTTAACCCAGCACGCTTCGCTCTATCCCGTTCATAAAGCCACTGTGGAAAAATACGGCGATGAATGGACTCGCCCGCAAAATTTGGTCGGTAACGGGGCTTATCAAATCGATGAGCGGGTGTTAAATGAAAAAATCGTCCTAAAACGCAACCCAAATTACTGGGATAACGAAAAAACGGTGATTGATAAAGCAACCTTTTATGTCCTGACCGAAACAGCAGGAATTGCCCGCTATCGCACCGGCGCATTGGATATTTCGTATATCCCCGGCAGCCTCTACCGTGATGCCAAATTCCAAAAAGACTATGGTTCACAAATTCATAGAAATCGTAAATTGGGTACATTTACCTATGAAATGAACCTCGCAACGCCGCCTTTTGACGATATTCGGGTACGCAAAGCGTTAAATTTAGCGGTTGAGCGAGATATTATTACCTACAAGGTATTGAATTTCGGGCAAACGCCGGCATTCACCTTTACCCCGCCGTACATTAAAGGCGGTGAGCGGATTCAACTGCCGGAATATGCCAGTTGGACGCAAGCCCAACGCAATGATGCGGCTAAGAAATTACTCGCCGAAGCCGGTTATAGCAAAGCCAATCCGCTAAAAACCGAGTTGCTTTACAACACAAACGAGGGCTTGAAAGAAATTGCGATTGCGGTAACTTCAATGTGGAAAAAGAATTTAGACGGAATGGCGGATATTAAATTAAAAAATATGGAGTGGAAAACCTTTCTGGATACCAAAAATCAGAAAAATTATACCCTCGCGTTCTCTGCTTGGATCGCCGATTATAACGAGGCCACAACCTTTTTGACCTACTACCTCTCCAATAGCGCTCAAAATTATATCGGCTTTAACAGCCCAAGGTTCGATCAGCTTATCCACGATTCCTATTATGCCAAAAATGATGACGAACGGGCAGAAATCTACGCTCAAGCGGAAGCCGAGCTAGACAGCCATTACCCGTTTGTTGCCATTTATCACTATGCCGGTCAAATCATTAAAAACCCGAAATTAAAAGGTTATGAGGGCAAAAGCCCGCAAGGTGTTTATTTTCTAAAAGATCTCTATTTGGAAAAATAACCCGCTCAGGTGCGGTTCAAATGACCGCGCCTATCATTCCGATATAAGAAAAAATAGCGTATGCCGGGCAAAATTTGGTTATGATTGCCGTTGCAAACAATGAACCCTATCCGACCGCTTGTATAGCGGTCGGTACTGATATTTTGGATATGAACAATGAAAACCGTATTTTCCCTCAGCCTACTCTTTATCGCAGGCGTTGCGAACGCCGCTATTCACCTCGCCCCACAGCCACTTAAAGCTGTGGGACATATCAGCCAAATGGACGTTGCCGAAAACGGCGAGCTGATCGTCATCAATCAACAAGGCGAACTGTGGCAATTAAAAGACGGGCAAACCCAACGATTAGCCGAGAATGTCTCGCCGAAGATCGCGCCGCAAGCAGATTATGGTCGCATTGCCCTTGCCGATGCCAACGGGCATTTTTTGCTGTGGACGAAAGATAAACGCTATACGTCCACGATTCCAATGGCAGAAAACGCCACAATGCACGCCCTTGCTTTCGCTACTATCGGCGTCGTCAAACAGCAGGGCGGCTATAAACTCGCCCGCATCGAAACCGAAGGTGAGCACGCTAAAATCACGGCGCTTTCCCGCCAATATATCTTGCCCGATGCCCGCCCGTATCAAATTGATTTCAACAGTGAAAATGCTAAACAAGGGCATATTGCGGTATTAGCCGAACCCGATCGGGAGACCTATCAACACGCCGTGTTGGGTGATGACGTGGAAGCCGCCAGCCTAGTCTATTTAGAACGCCATAACTTTGAACCCTTAGCCGAACCGTTGAATATCAAAGGGTTAGTATTTGAAGCCAACCAGCTCACTCACATTTCGCACAACGGAAACAGTCAGTTGGTTGCCGTAATGTCCGGCAAGGGTGAAGGGGCAAGAACCGTATTGGTCGGGTTAGAACAGGGCAAATTAACGCTCAACGCCGAAAGCGAACCGCTGCCGTCAAACCGCTGGCAATCGCCGTTTGTGTTTAACCACACCCTCTATGCCGTGCAAATGCCCCATTTAGTCGGCAAATTAGTTGAATACACTCAAAAGGGTAAACAACTGCGTCCCCGTTTCATTGAAAGCGGAATGAGTAATCACCACTACGGCGATCACGAAACCAACCTCACCGCCGCCACGGAGAGTTTCGTTGTCGTCCCCCAATACGGCTACACCCAAATCAGCATCATCGATAAACAGGGCAATCTACAAAAACTCCCCACCCAATTACCCGCCCCGATTATCAAAACCCAAGCCGATGCCAACCAAGCCTATCTGCTACTCGAAAACGGGGAGATTTGGACAGTAAAATCAGACTAAAAGACTGACAAGCGGTTGGTTTTAAGGGATTTTTTAATAAACCACCACTTGTACTGATTACCAAAAACAAAAAAGCCTAGCGTTTGCTAGGCTTTTCCAGTTATAAATATTGATTAAGCAATAACCGCTTTCTCAACAACACGAACTAAAGTCCAAGATTTTGTTTTAGAGAGTGGACGACACTCTTTAATTTCAACAACATCACCTAACTTAGCTTCGTTATTTTCATCATGTACGTGAAGTTTTGTTGTGCGACGGATAAACTTACCATAGATTGGGTGTTTAACCGTGCGTTCGATAGCAACAACGAAAGACTTTTCCATTTTGTCGCTAACAACTTTACCTTGTACTGTACGAATTTTATCAGTCATTACTCACCCGCCTTTTCGGTTAATACAGTTTTTACTCGTGCAATATTGCGACGCACTTGTTTTAACTGATGGGTTTGTTGAAGCTGACCGGTGGCTGCTTGCATACGCAATTTGAATTGTTCACCTAGAAGGTTCACTAACTCAGCATTCAGCTCTTCAACATTTTTTGTACGTAGTTCTTGAGCTTTCATTACATCACCGTCTTAGTTACAAATGTGGTTTTAAACGGAAGTTTTGCCGCCGCTAACGCAAATGCGTGGCGTGCAATTTCTTCAGAAACACCATCCATTTCATAGAGAACTTTACCCGGTTGGATTAAGGCTACCCAGTATTCAACGTTACCTTTACCTTTACCCATACGGACTTCTAATGGTTTTTCAGTAATTGGTTTATCTGGGAATACACGAATCCAGATTTTACCTTGACGTTTTACCGCGCGTGTCATCGCACGACGAGCCGCTTCGATTTGACGAGCAGTTAAACGACCACGACCAATTGCTTTTAAACCGAAAGTACCGAAGCTCACTTCAGTACCGCCCGCAATACCACGGTTACGACCTTTGTGGACTTTGCGGAATTTTGTACGTTTTGGTTGTAACATTCAGTGATTCTCCTTATTTACGACCACGACGAGCAGGCTTTTTAGGCTGTGCCGCTGGTTCTTTCTCAGATGCAATCACTGCAGCCATACCACCAAGAATTTCACCTTTGAAGATCCACACTTTAATACCGATTACACCGTATGTTGTGTGTGCTTCTGCAGTGTTATAATCGATGTCAGCACGAAGTGTATGTAGAGGTACACGACCTTCACGATACCACTCTGAACGTGCGATTTCTGCACCACCTAAACGACCGCTAACTTCAACTTTGATACCTTTAGCACCTAAACGCATTGCGTTTTGCACCGCACGTTTCATTGCACGACGGAACATTACACGGCGTTCAAGTTGAGAAGCGATGCTATCTGCAACTAATTTTGCATCTAGCTCTGGTTTTTTCACTTCAGCAATGTTGATTTGAGCAGGCACGCCGGCAATTTTTGATACGGCGTTTCTTAATTTTTCAACATCTTCGCCTTTTTTACCGATAACGATACCCGGGCGTGCTGTGTGAATAGTTACACGGATACTTTTTGCCGGACGCTCAATAGTGATGCGTGAAACAGAAGCATTCGCTAACTCTTTGTTTAAAAATTGACGTACTTTGAAATCGCCTTCCAAGTTATCAGCGAAATCTTGTGTATTCGCAAACCAAGTAGAGCTCCAAGGCTTAACAATACCTAGGCGAATACCATGTGGATGTACTTTTTGACCCATTGCTATTCTCCTACTGATTAACGATCTGACACAACCACGGTGATGTGGCTGGTACGTTTTAAGATACGATCTGCACGACCTTTAGCACGTGGCATTACACGTTTCATGCTTGGACCTTCATCAACGAAAATCTTCGCAACTTTAAGATCATCGACATCTGCACCGTCATTATGCTCTGCATTTGCAATAGCTGACTCTAATACTTTTTTCACTAAAGCGGCTGCTTTTTTGTTAGTAAAAGTTAAGATTTCTAATGCGTTAGCAACTTTTTTACCGCGAATTAAATCAGCAACTAAGCGAGCTTTTTGGGCAGAAGTACGAGCGTAACGATGTTTTGCAATAGTTTCCATCTTTTACCTCTTATTTCTTAGCTTTCTTATCTGCGGCATGACCGCGGTATGTACGAGTCGGTGCAAATTCACCTAATTTATGCCCGATCATTTCATCAGAAACATAAACAGGAACATGCTGACGACCATTATGGACTGCGATGGTCAATCCGATCATTGAAGGAATGATCATTGAACGACGGGACCAGGTTTTAATTGGTTTTTTATCCCCGCTTTCCACCGCCTTCTCTACCTTCTTCAACAAGTGTAGGTCAAGGAAAGGACCTTTCTTGAGAGAACGTGGCATGGCTTATCCTCTTAATTGATTAAAAAATTATTTACCACGACGACGTACGATGAATTTATCAGTACGTTTGTTATGGCGAGTTTTCTTACCTTTGGTTTGAACGCCCCAAGGTGTAACCGGGTGTTTACCGAAGTTACGACCTTCACCACCACCGTGCGGGTGGTCAACCGGGTTCATTGCAGTACCACGAACAGTCGGACGAATACCTCTCCAACGGTTTGCACCTGCTTTACCAAGTACGCGAAGCATATGCTCTGAGTTACCCACTTCACCAATAGTTGCAGTACACTCAGCTAATACTTTACGCATTTCGCCTGAACGAAGACGTAAAGTTACATAGTTACCTTCACGGGCAATGATTTGTACATAACTTCCCGCAGAACGTGCGATTTGACCGCCTTTGCCCGGTTTTAACTCAACGTTATGCACCGTGCTACCCACTGGGATATTACGCATAGGTAATGCGTTACCGACTTTAATTGGCGCTGATGCACCCGCTTGGATCTGATCACCTGCAGATAAACCTTTAGGTGCTAAGATATAACGGCGCTCACCGTCTTTATAAAGAACTAATGCAATATTAGCAGAACGGTTTGGATCGTATTCTAAACGCTCAACAACAGCTGGAATATCCAATTTGTTACGTTTAAAGTCAATTAAACGGTAATGTTGTTTATGACCACCACCGATATGACGAGTGGTAATACGACCGAAATTGTTACGACCACCTGTTTTAGATTTTGTATCTAAAAGTGCTGCAAAAGGTTTACCTTTATGAAGCTCAGGGTTAACAATTTTTACTACATGACGACGACCAGCGGAGGTCGGCTTACATTTAACGATAGCCATAGTCTTCTAATCCTCCGAAATTACTCTGCCGCACCTTCAACGAAGTCAAGTGATTGACCTTCTTGAAGAGTTACATAAGCTTTTTTCCAGTCACTGCGACGACCTGATTTTGCACCGTGACGTTTAGTTTTACCTTTAACAACCACTGTACGAACAGAATCTACTTTAACTTCGAAAAGTTGCTCAACCGCATTCGCAATTTCAACTTTATTTGCATCTAATGCTACTTTAAATACGATTGTATTTGCTTTTTCTGCGTTATTTGTCGCTTTCTCAGAGATATGAGGTGCTTTAAGCACTTTTAGCAAACGTTCTTGTTGAATCATGCTAACATCTCCTCAATTTGTTTCACTGCATCGACAGTCATAACTACTTTATCAAAAGCAATTAAGCTAACCGGATCAATACCTTGCACATCACGCACATCTACTTTATAGAGGTTGCGTGCGGCTAAGAATAGGTTTTCTTCTAAACTTGCAGTGATGATAAGAGCGTCAGTTAACGCCATATCTTTTAATTTTTGTACTAAAACTTTCGTTTTTGGTGCATCAATCTCGAATTTCTCAACAACGATCAAACGCTCTTGACGAACTAATTCGGAAAGAATGCTTTTAATTGCACCACGGTACATTTTCTTGTTCACTTTTTGGCTGTGATCTTGTGGTTTTGCCGCGAAAGTCACACCACCAGAACGCCAAATTGGTGATTTGATATCACCTGAACGAGCACGACCTGTACCTTTTTGACGCCAAGGTTTTTTACCTGAACCAGACACTTCAGCACGAGTTTTTTGAGCACGGCTTCCTTGACGAGCACCTGCTGCATAAGCAACAA
The DNA here is from genome assembly GCF_001038205.1 of Muribacter muris. Taxonomy (GTDB): domain Bacteria; phylum Pseudomonadota; class Gammaproteobacteria; order Enterobacterales; family Pasteurellaceae; genus Muribacter; species Muribacter muris. Next base: position 13,275 of record NZ_JWIZ01000083.1, read on the forward strand.
CTACTTGATGAATCAATGCTTCATTGAACTCACGTCCGAAGGTAGTTTCAGAAACAGTTAGTGCGTTAGCACCTACAACTTGTAATTCCATCTCTATCTCCTAGACTTATGCTTTAACTGCCGGTTTAACGATAACGTTACTATTAGTTGCACCCGGAACAGAGCCTTTCACTAATAATAATTTACGTTCAGCATCAACACGAACCACTTCCAGTGATTGAACGGTAACACGTTCAGCACCTAAATGCCCCGCCATTTTTTTGCCTTTAAACACACGACCTGGAGTTTGGTTTTGACCAATAGAACCAAGCACACGGTGTGATAAAGAGTTACCGTGAGTAGCATCTTGAGTACGGAAGTTCCAACGTTTCACACCACCTTGGAAACCTTTACCTTTAGACGTACCAGTAACATCAACTTTTTTAACATCTGCGAAGATGTCTACGTTAATTTCTTGACCTAAAGTGAATTCTTCACCTTCAGTACGAAATTCCCATAAACCGCGACCCGCTTCAACACCTGCTTTAACGAAATGACCTGCTTCAGGCTTAGTTACACGACTTGCTTTTTTCGTGCCAGTAGTAACTTGAATTGCAGTATAGCCATCGTTTTCAAGAGTTTTAACTTGAGTAACACGGTTGGCTTCGATTTCGATAACGGTAACCGGTACTGACACACCGTCTTCATTGAAGATACGGGTCATACCAATTTTACGACCGACTAAACCAATCATTGTAATAACCTCTTAATTAACCTAGGCTGATCTGCACGTCAACGCCGGCAGCCAAATCTAAACGCATAAGTGCATCAACAGTTTTTTCTGTTGGCTCAACAATATCGACCAAACGTTTATGCGTACGAATTTCATATTGATCACGTGCGTCTTTATTTATGTGTGGAGAAATCAACACGGTAAAACGCTCTTTACGAGTCGGTAAAGGAATCGGACCACGAACTTGCGCGCCAGTACGTTTAGCTGTTTCTACGATCTCCGCAGTAGATTGATCAATTAAACGATGATCAAATGCTTTTAAACGGATACGGATTCTTTGGTTCTGCATCAGAACAGAGCTCCATTAAAATTTAGCTAATAAAAAACCGAACCACCACTTAAGCCAAATTAACTAAGGGGGCGCAGTCATACCTTGTTATAGTTTCCCAATCGGAAACATTTTAAGTACTGCCCTATTGGCAGCACCACTCAGTAAATGATTACACTGAGCGACTTTAACCTACAAAATCTGTAAATTAATAAAGCGATAGGATTATACAAAATAATCGCATACATTGCAAGCAATTTTTAACTTTATCCCCCCACATTCTCCTAAAATTTAGCAATTTCTCTATCAAATTATCTGTTCAACAACCTCTTTTTTATATTTTTACGACAAACATCACAAAAATAATACTATTTTGTCATTGAAATTTAACATTTATTAGGTAAGGTGTTGATCCCAAAAAAACAAAAAATCCTTTAGATACAATCGCTCAGGGTAAGGAGATTTGTATGACATCGGCAGACCAAGAGGCACAAAAATTTAAACAACTACTCTCAACTATCCTTGGAGAGATCAACATAAAATCCTACTTTTCCTACTATGGATTTCGTAAACATAAATTGCTCTTTGCCTTATATAAAGACGGGAATTTCTACCTTCATATCCCCGATGAAATCATCGATCAGCTACTTCCCTACGATGGTGTTGTACAACTTGAGGATAAAAAATCAGGCATACACTCGCAAAATTATTACCAATTACCTCACACATTGATAGAAAATAATGCGCTTTTTTCATACTGGGTAAATAGTTGTTTCACTGTACTCCAAAAAAAGCATAACATCATTACAAAAAAACCACGTCTGATACGCTATATGCCGAATATGAATGCTCACACTGAAAAAACCTTAAAAAAGCTCAACATCCACTCAGTCGATGATTTAATTGCTAAAGGTGAAATCAATACCTTTATCGCCTTGCTGGAAAAAGGATTTGATGTAGATGAATCAATGCTATTCAAACTCCATTGTGCCATTCAACATAAACTGATCTATACACTAACCCCCAAAGAAAAAATCGCTTTGCTCACCGAAGCAAACAAAGCCTTATATGAAGCGGGCTTAAGGAAACGTTTCAAGATATATTAAAGCTATAATAAGTTTAGTTATATTATTCAAAATAAGATAGAGAATATAAACTAAATATTGAAAATAGTTAAATAAAATAAGGAGTTATAGCAAACACATATACTATCTAAATAGAGGAACTCAAAATGAAAAGGTTAATACTGATTTTATTATTAGCGCCGTCATATCTTCTAGCAAATGACGGTAAAGGTGGCGATGGTGGAAATGCCCCATACGGTACACCTGGAGAAGGAGGCAAAGGTGGTTATTCTCATTCAACCCAAACCTTTGCTCCTTCAGGTAAGAATGGTACAAATAGTATACAAGAAGGGGCTGTACTAGATAACTAGAATAAATTCTGCTTTACTAATTGTTTTAAAATGGAAAATTGAACTTTTATTTCACTGTGGTTAAAACGCCA
>NZ_JWIZ01000084.1 GCF_001038205.1 Muribacter muris
TTAAATTTTGCAATATCGCTCACACACCATTGATTGTGTATCACCAATTTTGAAATGGTGGTCGGCGATACGCCCATTTTTAACGCTAATTGCCGCTGGGCAATGTTGCGGTCAATCAGCACCTGTTTCAGTCTTAACATTGACAGTCTCCTGCTTATGCCGTGCCGGTTTTCATTTCTGACAACACCTCTCTCAACGAATGAATTGGCGTGTCAGGGTTAAGCTCGGCGGGTAAGGTGTCAGCCTTGAGCCACTCGTCTAGCTGATTTAACGGTACACCGTCCGGATAATGTTCAGCCAGCCGTTTATACTGTTTACCGCTCCATATCGGGAATTTGGCTTTGAGCTGTTTGGCACACTCCACCAAACTAATCGGTTTCTGCTCAACCCGTCGGGCATTGGTGGTCAGCGCGTGGGCTTGCCCTTTTTTCGGTAAATACCAAATCGGGTGTGCATTTTCGTCTTCAATATGCTTATAAGGGTTAATTTCGCCATTAAATAACGGCGTATTTGCCCGTTTCGCTTTTTTCAGATCGTCCTCGTTATCCACCCCGTATGCCAACTGCTCAAGGGTTTCACGGTGAGTTTCAAACTCGGTTTTCTTGTGGGCTTTATACTCTTCGCCAATCATTGCCGCATCGGTTCTAAAGCCAAACTCGGTTAAGGCGACCGGCTCAAGCACCACCCAAAACAGCCGTTCGGTTTGCTCGCCGTCCACTATCACCTGTTCTCGGCATTCCACCTGTACACAGTCGGGGCGGTACGGATTTTTGCCCACTTTGATTTTTTCACCCACCTGCACATTCGGCACATCGCGTACATCATAGCGGCGGTTCTCAAAGCTGATTTCCAGCTTATCCGTTACCACCCGCTCGCAGAGGGCGGTAATCATCAATTCTTGGCACATCTCACGGCTGGGTGGCACAATCAACTGCTCACGGGTAATGGTTCGCCACGCCGCATAGCGGGTCATTTTGTGGCGGCTGTGTTTTGCTTTCGCATTAAAATAACGCATCCACTGGTGGGCTAACTGATTCAGCTCCGCTAAACCGCTCACATTTAAAAAGCGCAAGCCGCTTTCAAACTTGCGTTCGACAATATCATTGCCTTTTTCCACCTGCCCTTTTGCCCGCGCATTACCGGCGGTGGGGATTTCTACCTTGACATCAAGCTGATGCAGTAAATGGCTGAACATTTGTGAAGTATTGGCAGAGCCACGGTCAAACATTAAGATTTTCGGCACACCGTAAAACGGCTCGCCTTTATGGGCTTTTGGCTGAATGGCGTTAATAAAGGTGTGGCTGATATTTTCCGCCGTCTCCCCGCCGTACACATATTCCACATAAATCACCCCGCTCGTGTGGTCGGTAATCACATAACGCCATACCCGCTGTTTATCCACCCGTTCCACATTTGCCGGTTTGTTTTTGTAGAACGTGTCCTCCTTCATAATACACAACCCGTTGCCCTGTTTTTTCTCTTTGAGGTAATACAACACACACAAAGAGGGGTCGATTTGCCAAACGTGATTGGGATGACGGCTTTGCAGTTGCACCACCGGCTTCGGTCTTAATAACTGGTCGGGGTGCAAATTGGCATTGCGTAATGCCCGTTCGACCGAACTGGCAGAATAAGGGCGAATTTCACCGGTATTCATATCCAGAAACTCGGCATTCACCTTGCCGTTAGCCCGCAGAATATCCAGCACCCGTTCAAGGGTATGCTGGGTTTTGCCGTTTTGACGGCGCATCTGCAACCACGTGGCGGCAATCAGGTTGAGTTCATCAGGTGTCAGTTGATGTTTGCCCTTATCGGTACGGGTTTTGCGTCCCGTTTGTGGTCGGTAGGGTTTAATTTGGCGTAAAAAAGTGGCACGGCTTAACCCTGTGGTGGTCATCCCTTCTGTGATGACCTGCTCTTTTTCACCAAAGCCCGCCGCTTCAACCCGTTGGGCAAACTCGGCAAGAATGCCGGGTAATATTGCCATTGCCTTGTCCTTACTCTGTGTCTGTCTCTTTTAGCCAGTCGGGGATTAAATCCCCTGTTGGGGTATCGTTCAGATTAAAATGTCCCCGTAACTCACTGACCGCTAAATCAATCTCGGCAAGCACCCCGCTCATAAATTGAGTGTGGTCAATCCCGCTTTCTTCGGTATGGGCGGCTAAGGTTTCAAAGGCGCTAACTAACTGCCCCCGTAAAACCGCTTCCGCACTGTAACTTATTGCCGAGGTCTCTTGACGTAACAGTGCGCCTTTTTGGTCAGGGGTTTGGGTCTCAATCAGCCTTTGTTTTTTCGCCAGCTCAAGGTCAAGGTGGTTAATCCGATCGTTCTTGTTGGCAAGCACTTTGGCTTGCGCCTTATAATTGGCGTGGCTCTGTTTAAGTTGCCCTTCCAACACCTTTTTCTCGTGGGCGAATTTGGCGGTTAAATCTTCGATTTTCTCAATCAGCTCTTCCTTATCGGTTGCCTCGGAGTAGTCGGCTTCGACAATCTCGGCACGGGCTTCTTCGGGCAGTTGGCGGAGCTTGCGCATTTCACGGTAGCCTAAGCCGAGACGTTGGGAGGTTTCTAAAAACTCTTCCCCAAATTTAGAAAGGTTTTGTAAGTCTTCATCGACTTTCTGTCTAGTTAATCCGCAAGCCTTGCAAAATTCTTCCCAACTGCCGACCGTCGTCAGTTCTCCGTCAATGTATGTTACTAAGCCTTTGTATTTCTTAGCTTCTTTGACTTCTCTCATAACTTTAAGAGTGCCGACCGTCAGCAGTTTGTTTACAAATCCAAATGCTCGAACCATACCCATTGCTTCGTGGGCTTCGGCTAAGTCTTGGGTCATTGCTTTAGCGGCTAACGCCACCGCATTTTGATTTTGTGTGAGTTCGTCCATATCGTGTCCTTTTGCAAAAATTTAGTTAAAACTGCCCGCTTGCACCTGCTGTTGTAGCTGGGCAATGCGATCGTTTGCCGATTGAATTTCCATTGCGTGGGCGGTGGCAATCTGCAACATCTGCACACTTAATGCGTACCGTCCTGTTTCTAACTGGGTGACAAAGCCCTCTTTTACAAGAAAAGCAATGGCTCGTGAGGTATTGACAGCACTGTCTTGAATCGCATTGCTTAACTCTTTATTGGTTAATCCGGTCAGTGATTTGCCTTTTAGCACCTTCATAATGCGTAAGGCTCGCTCAGTCGTGTTCGCTTTTTCGCCCATTGTGTTCCCCTTGCATAAATGCCGGCACGTTGTGATAAATCGGTTGGTTTGGGTAAACGGTATATTTTCGTTTGCGTGTTAAAAACCAAACGCACGCTTTTTCCAGTAATGTTTTCATTGGTTTTCTCCTGTTTTTTAAAGGTTAAAATTAAGAAGACCGTTGAACTTATGTAATCAAATTTTTAAAGAGCAATATGCGTTAAGCTGCCGCTTTTAAACCGAGTTTGACGGCAATTTCGTGAGCCTTACCGTACTTAGCTTTAACATTCCCGTTAAGCACTAAATATACATAATCACGGTTGTAACCATTTTCTTCAGCCCATTGGGTTAAAGTTTTACCTTGTTTTGCAAAGCCCTCTTTAACCTGTTTTGGTGTTTTAGCCTGTAACATTTTTTATCCTCTATGAAAGATGTGCTATGATTTGCATTAAAGATCTTTATAAGATCTTTAATGTATGAGTGTAATTATGAACATTCGTTCCGTTTAAATCAAGGTAAATTTAGAACAAATGAGTATAAGTAGTAGAGTTTGCTTAATTGTTAGCCATTTTGGTGGCAGTATTACAAAGTTTTCAGAACGTTCGGGTATTAATTATCGTTCTGTACAAAATTACATGCGTGGGGATCGAGAGCCAAACTCAGAAGCCTATGTGAAATTTGCACAAATGGGTGTAAATATTAACTGGCTTTTAACAGGACAAGGTGAAATGTTTATTGGAAAACCTATCAATCTTCAATTAACAGAAGAAGAGCAAAATCTACTTGAGGATTATCGAGAGAGTAATGAACAAGGCAAAGAAGCTATCGAAAAAACCGCAAAAGCGTTATCGGCGATCTCGGCACTTGAGGCTCTTAAAGTCGCTTGAGCCTCAGAATGCGACAAAGACACGAAAAACCAAACTCAAAATTATCAAATAACGTTAACCTAGGAGGAACAAGTGAAACTGCGTATTTTTACTTTTATATTTACCATTCTATCTATTATGAGCAGTATCAGTAATGCTTATGCGAAGGAAGATATTGGCATTACACCAAAACAATTTTCTGCAAGGGTAAATAAGGATCTTAAATCTTTTGATTTCCCAGCATTGATGCCGAAAAATCCTAAAATTGTAAAAGGCGATGTAAATAATACAGCTCAAGCAATCCTTGCCGATGTACTTGGTGTAACAATGATCATCAATAAAAAAACAGGTAATGTTAAAAGTGTATCAACAATACTAACATTGACAGACAATGATACTGCTAACTTAATGCTAATTGCTGCTAACTCTTCAATTATCTCTTCATTTGCAGGAGATAACGAATATAAAGAGCTTGGCAAAAAATTCTTTATGTTTAATGCTGAGGTTGTAGGAAAATACGCAGATATTAAAGATAAAGAAAAAGGGGTAAGTGAGGAATTTTCCTACAAAGGAATGAAATTTGGCGTTACTGTCAATAGTCTTATAGGTATTCGTTCATTTGCTCAGTTAGATTAAAAATCCTTAAACTAGTTTAAAATTCATTTCAGCCGTTTTTCCCTAAATTCCCTATCAGTTACTGATAGGGAGTTTTTCTATGTCTTTTCCAATTTTAAAAATTGTGATCCATTGCTCTGCCACCCGAAACGGCAAGCTATTGCGTACCCGTAGTCAAACTGCGGCACAAGTGATTGACGGCTGGCACAAACAGCGGGGCTTTAACCGTTCCCAACACGCTATCCGCAGCGCCAATTCTCACCTTAAACATATCGGCTACCACTATGTGATCGACACAGACGGTAAAGTGGAAAGTGGTCGTCAAGTCGGCGAAACGGGCGCACACGTCCGCGGTCATAACCGCAATTCTCTCGGCATCTGTTTAATCGGCGGGATTGATGCAAACGGGGGCTATCACGGTGAATTTACTAGAGCCCAATGGCACGCCTTGCATAAATTACTGCGTGAATTAGAAGCCAAATTCCCTCACGCGCGTATCTGCGGACACCGTGATTTATCCCCTGATATTAACGGCGATGGTACTGTTACCCCGAATGAGTGGACGAAAGCCTGCCCGTGTTTTGATGTGTGGTCGTGGCTGGATAGTGAAGAAGTGGTAAATGTCGAGCATTTGTTTAAGGAGAATATGTAATGGCAGAACTTAAAGTCAGAGGGCTGACCCTTTATTCCTATATTTGGGAGTGTATCGTGTTTGGCGGTTTTATTTATGCCAATGAATTTAATCAACCTAAGCTCGTATTAGCCTATGAGTGGTTTTTCTACTTTTTAACAGCATTAAGTGTAGCCCCGCTTTTCATTGGTTTTGGCACACCAAAATTTCGCTATACCACCACAAAATTCCATTGGGAAATCGTCACTAATGCTTTACTTGGCTTGATGTTGGCGTATTACGGTTATTTTGTCTGTGCAACCGTGGCTGTATTTATGGGGTGGGCATTTGCTAATCATCATTACTACATTAAGGAGAAAGTATGAAACTCAGTGAATTATTTACCAACGACAACGGTCGCCTTTCGACTACGGGCTTTATTCAGTTTTTCGGGGCATTGCTGATGTCAGGTATTTTAGCCTATTGTGTCTGGTTAGACCGCAGTTACGTCCCTGAATTGTTTATGACGTTTGCTCTATTTTGTGGTGGACAGGTTGCAACAAAAGGAATGGTTTCTGCCCTTAAAAAACGGGAGGAAAACGAATGATGACCTTGATTATCAGCGTAGTTGCCGGTGTCGTCATTCTGTTTGGAGTGATGGCGTACAAAGTCCGGCAAGCTAATCAAACGATTGAAAAAATGTTTGACACCCAAGCCAAACTGACCGCCCAAAACCAACAACAAGCGGTCGAAATTCAAACAAAAAAAGCGGAGATCAAAAATGCCCAAATTAAGCGTAAAAATGATGATGAAGTCAAGCGTAGCAATGCTCCTAGCGTTGATCAGCGGTTGCACGACCACGGCTGGTTTAGAGCCGAAGATAACGATAACGGGCTGTCAGGCGTTCGGGCTGATTTACGCCAGTCGCGCGGACACGACCGAGACGAAACGTCAGATACTGGCTCACAATCTGACACATCAGGAGATTTGTAAAAATGATGATAAGGTTGAAAAAACGCCGTAAGCGTTGGCAGAGCTGGTTCAGCCAACAAAAACAGGGGGAGACCAATGCAAGAACTGTTTGATTTTATCCGTCAGCACTTTGCCATTATCAGCACCCTGTCGATGATTATCATCGGGGCATTTTGGCTTAAGCTCGACAGCAAATACGCCAAGAAGTCCGATTTGAATGCCCTTGCCCAACGTTGCGAGCAACAGGTGGGTGAAAATGAGCATCGCATCACGTTACTGGAAACCAAAGTAGATAACCTACCGACCGCCCAAGATGTGGCACGACTGGAGGTGTTGATGACGGAAATCAAGGGCGAAACCAAATCGACTAATACGCAAATGGGGGCAATGAGTCATCAAGTCTCCCTGTTACTCGAAGCGAAAGTATTAAATAAGGATTAACTATGCAAAACATTTTTCATCAAGACCAGCGTTTAGTCATTCTCCGGTCGCTCTCGGAAGCAGGCGGTTACGATGCCAACGAGTCCATTTTAGACGACTGTTTAGCGCTCTACGGGCATAACATCAGCCGTGATTTAGTGCGTAACCACTTGAATTGGCTTGAAGAGCAGGGGTTAGTCAAAATCGAACGCCTTGCAAGCGGCTTTATGATTGCCAAAATCACCCAACGGGGCTTAGATGTAGCAAACGGTGAAGCGGTGGTTGAGGGCGTCAAACGTCCCCGCCCGAAAATTTAAACGGTATTTAAGGAGCGTTTCAATGAGCCATAAAACCACCCGTGGGCGGGCATCGAAAGTGGATTTACTGCCCCCGAATATCAAAACCCAACTAGCGATGATGTTGCGGGATAAGCAGTATTCGCAAACCGACATTTTAGAAGAGATTAACGACCTAATCCGTGATTGTGGCTTGCCCGACAGTGCTTTGTTAAGTAAGACAGGGTTAAACCGTTATGCCAGCCGAATGGAAAAAATGGGCGCAAAAATCCGTCAAGGGCGTGAAATGGCGGAGATTTGGGCGAAACAGTTTGGTGAAACGCCCCAATCGGACATCGGCAAAATGTTGATGGAGATGGTGAAAAATATCGCCTTTGAAACTTCGCTCGGTCTGAGTGAAGACGGCACGGCAGACCCCAAATCCATTGCATTGTTATCGTCCGCTATTCAGCGGTTGGAACAGGCAGAGAGTTTAAGCTACGAACGGGAACGCAAAATCCGTAAGGAAGTGATTGAACAAGCCGCAAAAGCCGTGGAAGAAAGCGGTGAGCAGACTGGCATTAGTAAAGAAGATGTAGCGAAAATGGTGAAAGCAGTCTATGGCATCGAGTAAACCTGCATTACTTTACCCCTATCAACAACGCTGGCTTAGTGATAACAGTCGCTTTAAAGTGGCGATGTTCGCTCGTCAAACAGGTAAAACATTTACGACGACACTTGAGATTGTGCTGGATTGTTTAGAGGCAGAAGCAAAAGGTGAGAAAACTCGTTGGGTGATTTTATCCCGTGGAGAACGCCAAGCAAAAGAGGCAATGAATGAGGGGGTAAAACGTCACCTTGAAGCGATTGGACAGGTGTGTGAAGTGTTAGAAGTCCCGTTCAAAGAGGACACGACTATCAATGCGTTAGAGGTTATTTTTCCGAGTGGCTCAAAAATTACGGCTTTGCCCGCAAACCCCGATACTGCTCGGGGCTTTTCTGCGAATGTCTTTTTAGATGAATTTGCCTTTCACCAAAACAGCCGTGAGATATGGAAAGCCTTGTTCCCTGTAATTTCTGCAGGGTGGAAATTACGAGTTGTTTCCACACCAAACGGGAAAGGCAATAAGTTTTACGAGTTGATGACCGATTTAAGCAATACCGAATGGTCTCGCCACGCGGTTGATATTTATCAAGCCGTTCGTGATGGTTTACCGCGTAATATCGACCAGCTCCGCAAGGGGTTGAACGATGAAGATGCGTGGGCGCAAGAGTTTGAACTCAAATGGCTTGATGAAGCCAGTAGCTGGCTCTCTTATGACTTGATTGATGATGCCGAACATAGCGCCGCCGGCTTGCCCCATCTTTACAGTGGTAACCCCTGTTTTGTGGGCATGGATATTGCCGTTCGGGGCGACTTGACCGTGATTTGGGTGATAGAGTTAGTCGGCGATGTATATTGGACACGGGAAATCATCACGCTCAAACGGGTGAAATTACGCGAGCAACTTGCCGAACTTTACCGCGTGATGCGTCAATATAATGTGATTCGCTGCCATTTAGACCAAACCGGTATGGGTGAAAAAATGGTGGAAGATGCCCAGTATCAGCACGGCACAAGCCGAGTACAAGGGGTGCTGTTTAATGTCGCGACAAAGCTCAATTTAGCTACCCTCGGCAAAGAAGCCTTTGAAGACCGCAAAATCCGTATTCCTCAAGGCGACAATGAATTGCGGGAAGATTTGCACAAACTGAAAAAAATCACTGGTAGCACGGGGCAGCCCCGTTTTATTGCCGAAAGCGACAGTAAAGGACACGCCGATAGAACGTGGGCGTGCTTTTTAGCCCTCAATGCGGCGAAAGAAGGCGGCTTAGCATTGGTTATCCCTCACAGCAGACGTCCAAGACGCAGCCACGCACTTACACAAGGATATTAAATGTCAGTACAGAAAAAAGATTTAGTCAGCGAAATCGCTACCCGTGCAAGAAGTTTCGACCACTGGGCATTTGGCTATCACCTGCCGAACCCTGACCCTATTCTCAAAAAAATGGGCAAAGACATTGCGGTTTATCGTGAGTTGTTATCGGACGGGCAGGTGCGTTCCGGCATTCGCCGCCGTAAAGCGGCGATTAAAGGCTTGGAATGGCGCATTACCACGACTAACAATGAGCAAGTGGACGAAAAACTGTTTGCGATATTTAATGCCCTGCCGCTCAATAATATCATCACTGAAATGCTTAATGCGGCACTTTACGGCTACCACGTCTCTGAAATCATTTGGGCAGCGCAGAACGGGCTATTTATCCCGCAACAGATTATCGGCAAAAAGCCGGAATGGTTTGTGTTTGATGATGATAACCGCCTGCGTTTTCGCAGTAAAGAGAGCTGGATTGAGGGCGAGTTATTGCCTGAGCATAAATTCTTACTCACCACCCAAGAAGCGACCCAAGATAACCCCTACGGTTTGGGCGATTTATCGCTCTGCTTTTGGGCGGCGACCTTTAAAAAGGGCGGTTTTAAGTATTGGCTGGAGTTTACCGAAAAATACGGCAGCCCGTGGTTAGTCGGTAAACACCCTCGCCAAACCAGTGAGGCGGAAAAAGATGAGTTAGCCGATGCTCTAGAAGGTATGATTGGCACAGCGATTGCAGTCGTGCCAAATGATGCGAGTGTCGAAATTTTAGAAGCGGCAGGTAAAGGCACGTCAAGTGATAGCTACGAGCGTTTTCTCAATTTCTGCAAAGCGGAAATCAATATCGCTCTATTAGGGCAAAACCAAACCACCGAACAGGAAAGCAACCGAGCCTCGGCACAGGCAGGCTTGGAAGTGATTGAAGATATTCGCAACGATGACAAAGCGATGATCGAAGCCACTTTCAATCAGCTTTTAGCGTGGATTTGCAAATATAACTTTGCCGTCGAACAACTGCCGAAATTTGAGCTGTATGAGCAGGAGAGCATTAACACCGACCAAGTGGAACGGGACAGCAAACTCTATGCAATGGGGGTGCGGTTTACGCCCCAATACCTCGAGCGAGAATATGGGTTTGAGCAAGGGGATATTGAAATCTCCCCTAACCCCTCTTTTTCAAAGAGGGGAATAGAAACGACCGCATTTAATGAGGCAGCACATCAACACCCACCAAAGCCGATAGAGAACATTATCGACCAAATGGGCGAGTTATCCCAACACCATTTTGATGATCGCCTTGCGGCAATTCGGGCAAAACTGGATATGGCAAGCTCAATCGAAGAATATCGGGATATGTTAGACGAGCATATTGCTGAGCTGGATTTTAGCGAATATGCCGCACTATTTGCCAAAGCAATGACAAGTGCAACGCTGATGGGGCGTTATGACGTGGTTCAAGAGAGCATTAAATCTCCCTCTGCTTCTCGTGAAATCTCCCCCTAACCCCCTCTTTACGAAAGAGGGGGGATCAAGTCCCCCTTTGAAAAAGGGGGATTTAGGGGGATTTTAAACATCAGCCACTCAGTGAAATTGAAAAAAGGAAACACGATGATCATTGCAGAAACCCTACCCTTTGACGAGCAAATTCACTATTTCCGCAAAAAAGTGAATATCCCGACGGCGACCTATTTGGATATTTACGGCGAGGCGCACGATTATGCGTTTGCTGTCGCCGGTGCGCATACCGCCGAAATTATTGGGGAGTTTCGCAAAGCGATTGATGAGGTGATTGAGAACGGCGGGACGTTGGAAGACTTTCGTACCCAATATTTTGACAAAATCGTTGAAAAGCATAGTTGGCAATACAACGGCGGACGTAATTGGCGCAGTCGGATCATTTACGACACCAATCTCTATGCCAGCTACAATCACGGGCGTTATCAACAGCAAAAGGAGATGGCTGATGTGCTGCCCTATTGGGAATATGAGCATAACGATTCCGCTCACCCTCGTCCCCAGCACGTCAGTTGGGACGGCTTAGTGCTACGAGCCGACGACCCGTGGTGGGATTACCATTACCCGACCCGTGCCTACGGCTGCCATTGCACCGTCAAAGCCTTAGACGACTATGATTTACGCTATTTTAATAAAACCGTCAGTCCCAGCCCCCAAATTGAATGGGAAGAGAAACTGATTGGGCAACGTTCGGGCAGCCCTCGTGTGGTGCGTGTGCCGAAAGGTGTTGATCCGAGTTTTGAACACCCGAAACGGTTAGTGCCGACCCACAAAGTCGATGAAATCTTAATGCAAAAACTGGCAGACGCCCCACCGCAGTTTGCAAGTAGTGCGGTCAGTAATGTGCTGAATTACCCGCCGGTATTGGCGTTGCTTAACCAATCGGTGAAAGAGATGGTCGATACCGTGGTGGCTGAAAAAGTCGCACGGGGCAATATGAAGTATGTGGGCGTGATCCCCCGCCCTGTTATTCAACAGCTCGAAGCCCAACAGCTCGCCCCACAAACGGCGGTGATTGCCCTGCGGGACGACGATATTCTGCACGCTCTACGGGACAACAAGCAAGCAAAAGGGATTCACTTGCCCGTTGAATTTTGGCAACAGTTACCGGAAAAGTTAAGACACCCTGATGCCATTTTGCTGGAAACCCAACAAAAGCAACCGACCCTGCTGTTCATTTATCAGACTGAACAAGGCAAAGTGGCGGTGAAGTTGGATTATGAAGTCAAGCTCAAAAACGCCCAAACACAGAAAAAGGAACGGGTGAAACTGAATTTAGTGAGAACGGCAAGTGCACTAGATAAACGGCAATGGGAAAGTTTGAAAGCCTTTACGTTATTGTGGGGAAATTTGGATTAGCTCGTAGGCTTGCCTGATTCGAACAGGATAATACGGTGTAGAACAGCGTAACCTTTCCAGTAGGAAACCCCCTACGAGCAAAGGCACTATACGCCTAAATTATTTTTTAATCAACAAAGAGGAAATAAAAATGCAACAATTAACTTATGGCCAAAAAGCTGTGGGCTTATCATTTAATCCTAGCAACAATCCGGAAGTAGACAAATATAAGGCTATTTTTGCTAAGGCGATAGATCAACTAAATACTTTGCGATCACAAACTGCAAGTGCTGAAGTTAAACGCTTATGCAGCTTGGCTATTACCGATGCACAATCCTCCCAAATGTGGGGTGTTAAAGCTATGACTTGGACGGACTAGTGAGAACCGCAACTGCAATTAAAAGTGCTATTGAGTGGAACGACTTCAAGAAAAGTTATGAATTATTATGGGGGCGTTTAGATTAGTGCAGTGGTTTGCCTGATTCGAACAGGATAATAACGGATGAGACATTGCCGCTAACCTTTCCAGTAGGAAACCCTCACTGCGTTTTCACTATACGCCGGAATGATTTTTTTATCAATAGGAGAAAAGATGTTACATTTAGTGAGCTTATATGAGGCAATATTAACGTTAAATGAAAGAGAAAAGCAAGCTCCAAGTCAAGACAGTAAAATGATGTTGGCAGACACATTAGATCGTCTTAAATTAGAGCTTGATGAGAAAGACTACTTTTATTTGTCAGTCTTTGCTGAAGCGTTGATTAAATCTAAAAAATTGAGTACGGCTAATGATTTACCTTTTGAGCATTTAGGGCTATTTGCCCATAGCCTGAGAGAGTGTTCATCCAGTACTTCGTGATTTTTAAGTTTTTCATAAGCCCATTCACTTAACGCAATATTGAGTGCGGCACGTTCACCGCCCTCTTTCAAGCGTTTAATGGCAGCGAGATGTTTTTCTTGCATAAGCATTCCTTACTAAAGTGTGGCAACATTACCACGCTTTTATTCTACGGAGATCACCCACTATGATCCACATTCGCATTGATGATAAAGGGGCAATTCAGTCCCTTGCCAATATTGCCCGTTCGGTGGGCAAGGGCAAAAAGCTCTACGGTATGTTAGGCGAAGCCCTGAAAGCCGAGCATAAAAAGCGGTTTGAGAAAGAGCAAGCCTCGCCGGAGGGTGAAAAGTGGGCATCGTTATCGGACAAATACCGAGCGAAAAAGAAAAAGCACAAAAATAAAATCTTAATCCGAGACGGTAATCTCAAAAATCTGTTGCGCTACCAAGCCAGCGAGCGGGGTGTCAAATTCGGTTCTGACCGCAAATATGCCCGCTTACATCATTTTGGCAGCAAAAAATCAAGCGGTCGGGGTTCGGGCGTACCGGCACGTCCGTGGCTCGGTTTAAGCCGGCAGAACAAGGACTATTTGCTGGGCAAAACCGAACATTTTTTGCGTCAAGTCATGCGAAAAGCCTAATTCAACGCAAAACGCCCTCAAATCGCCGCTGTGCGCTTGAAGGCGTTATTCGATAAATGATAGCGCCATTTAATTTTAGCACATTGGTAAATGCCTTAAATTTGCAAATTGGGGCAATTTTAAATGAGGGGGAAGCGATAACCCCGTTTAAATCGCCCATACGGCGTTTAAATTTTTTAAGCGGTAACATTTATCGGCTTGTCCCCGTTTTTTGACGACAAGCCATTTCAGACAAGATTTCACATTTTCTGTATCCGGATCACTTTTCGATGATCTTGCCGCTCACTAAAAATCCTTAAACTAGTTTAAAAGTCATTTTTCCCGCCCTTTTGCATAATGTCCGCATAGCTAAGCGAGGACATTATGCACCTGATTGATATTTTCAAAGCCGGTAAGCGCCGAGATGCGAACGGCGTATTGATTGACATTACCCCCGAACAACTGCAACAAGCGGTCGATAACTACGACCCAGCGTTTCACGAAGCGCCGGTGGTCATCGGACACCCAAAAGATAACCACCCCGCTTATGCGTGGGTCAAACGCCTTGCCTTAAACGGCGAGGTGTTGCAAGCGGAGTTCGACCAAATCGACCCTGCTTTTGCTGAATTAGTTGAGGCAGGGCGGTTTAAAAAAGTCTCCGCCTCGTTTTACCTGCCCGATAGCCCCAATAATCCCAAGCAAGGGGTATTGTCTCTGCGCCACGTCGGCTTTTTAGGGGCAGTCCCGCCGGCGGTGAAAGGCTTGCGTAACCCTGAGTTTAATGAAGCGGAAGAAGGTGTGGTTGATTTTGCCGATTGGGCGCAAAGTACGCTTTGGCGACGTTTCCGCAACTGGTTAGCGGGTCAATTTGGCGAAGAAGAAGCGGAAAAAGCCTTACCGGAATACTTAGTGTCCAGTGTGCAAGAAGACGCCATTCGAGAGCAAATACACCGTCATCAATCCCTTGACGAGCCGGCATTTAATGAGCTGCCGGCAGACCAGTCACCCCCAACCCCAACCGAACCGACAGGAGAAGACAAAATGAGTGAAGCCGACAAAGCCGAACTAGCACGTTTAAAAGCAGAAAATGAGCAACTGAAAGCCGAAAAAGCGCAAGCTGAAGCGGATAAAGCCGCCGCCGATTTAGACGCGGCAAAAGCGGAAAACGTCAGTTATGCCGAAAATTTAGTAAAACAAGGCAAACTTGCCCCGATTGCCAAAGAGGCGGCGATTGCGTTACTGAACTGCTCGGCAACCAATGCCGCGGGGCAAGTGGTCGAGTTTAACGAAGGCGAATCGATGCTGACGCTGACTAAAGCGTTTCTAGAGGCACAGCCGCAGGTGCTGCAATTTGGTGAAGTGGCGACCAAAGACAAGGCGGCATCGGACGAACCGGATGAGGTCTCGTATGCCGAAAACGACGACCCTGCACGTATCGAGCTTGACCGCAAAGCCCGTGCCTATATGAAACAACACAATTGCGATTATGCCACGGCAGTGAATGCCGTGCTGTAATCCTTAACTGATAGGAGAAAAATGAATGACTGGACAGACTCAAACAGGTAGCGGGCAACGAGTCCATACTCGTATTAACGGCGACCCGGTACTGACCCGATTAGCACTCGGTTATAAAAACAGCCTTTTCGTGGGCGACAAATTATTACCGTTTGTAGATATTCCAAAAGAAGGCGCACGCTTGCCGGTGTTCGGTAATGAGGCTTTTGTGGCAGAAGAAGATGAGCGTCAACTGCACGCGCCGAGTAATAAAATCACACCGGTGAAGGTTACCACCAAAACCGTTGAGGTGATTGAACACGATTTAGCCCACCCGATTGACTACCGTGAAAACCGTGAAGCCGACTTTGCTTACGAGCAATATGCGGTGAATGTGGTGCGGGAGAAAATGTTGCTGAACCACGAAAAGCGGGTGCAGGCGTTGGTGAATAACGAGGCAATGTACGGCACGGACAATAAAGTGGTGCTGTCCGGCTCAAGCCAATTCAGCAATCCGACATCCGATATTTTCGGGGTCTTTGATGAGGCGTTTGAAAAAGTACGCAAAGTCGCCGGCGTGCCGGTCAATCAAATTGTCATTCCGGCGAATGTATGGGCGGTGCTGCGTAAGCACGAGGCGATTGTGGAAGTGCTAAAACGGCGCGGGCTACAACGCTTAACCACCCAAATGTTAGCCGAAATGCTCAAAGACGAAGGGCAAAGCCTTGATATTCATATCGGACGTTCGGTGCATAAAGCGACTCTTGATGCAGAAAGCACCGCCATTTGGGCGGACAACATCGTAATGGCGTATGTGCCGACTGCCGGTGCGGACGGCAAACACGCGATGTATCAACCGTCATTCGGCTATACCTTCCGCCGCGAAGACTCGCTGAAAGTCGATAAATACGATGAAGTCGGTGGCAAAGTGTATAACGTGCGCTGTACCGATATTCACAAAGAGCACGTCTTGATGCCGGAAGCCGGCTTCTTGATTAAATCCGCCGTGTAGAAATCTGCCCCTAGCCATTTTTAAATCTCCCCCTCGCCCCCTCTTTACGAAAGAGGGGGAATAAGTCCCCCTTTGAAAAAGGGGGATTTAGGGGGATTTAAAAAACTTACTTCAATCAACTGTGGAGCGAAAAATGACCCAACCAACCGAAACAATCACCGCCATCGTCTCCGGCGTGGCGTTATATCACAACGGACAACATTATGATGTCGGTGATGAAATCGAACTCACGCCGGCAGAGTACGCCGAGTTGTCGATTTATCTACAACCGAAAGATGAGGCATTACGCCTTGCCGAAGAAGCCCAAGCACGTGCCGATGAGCAAGCCCGACAACTTGCCGAACAAGCCGAACGGGACGTCCGTGAAACCCAAGAGGCATTATTGCGCGCCCAAACAGCGCAAGTGCAAGCCGAAGCGTTGGCGACGGAAAACGGTTTGCGTGCCGAACAGGCGGAAGCGCGTGTCGAGGAATTGACCCGTCAGCTAGCAGATAAAGATGCGGAGATTGCCAATTTATCTGCCCAACTGACCGCTTGCCAAGCTGACAAGAGCAAGCCTAAAGGGAAAAAAGCCGAGACAGTCGCCCCGCCGGCTGACGATACCCCGGCAAGCGAGGGGTAAATGATGTATATCACCGTCGCCGACTTAGCCAAAACCTTCAGCTATTCCGCGTTAGTGAAGCTCAGTAATGACGAGCATACCGCGGCAGAGATTAACGAAAGCGTGGTGGAACAGGCAATTCAAATCGCATCCGAGCGGATTGATGCCGCTCTACGGGGACGTTACCGCCTGCCCCTTACTCAAGTGCCGACCGTGATTAACGGCTACTGCTTAACCTTGGCACGCTATTGGCTTTATGCCCGACGCCCTGAATCGAAGATGCCGGAGACCGTGAAGGACACCTACACGCAGGCAATCAAGGAGTTGGAGCAAATTGCCAACGGTAAACTGCATTTAGGCATTGCCGGCTTTAGCGAGTCGAACACGACAACCGATTCACAAGCAGTTCAAGACAGCTACGGTGATTTACTAGCGGATTCGGGCGAGTACCGTGTCAAGAGTGCCAACCGAATGAATACTGAAGGTTATTAGAGGGAAAAAATGTCTGCCACTTTGCCGATTTTAAATGCCTTTAAAGCCCGTTTAAACGCCCATTTTCCGGATTGGGATTGCCAGTTGATGCCCGATGACCCCAGCACTTACTTTCTTGACCACCCTAACGGGGCAATCTTGATTAGTTATGCAGGGTCTGACTTTGGCGAGCCTCGTCCGAGTGCGGCGATGACCCAAAGTCGAACACTGACGATTGTGCTGACGGTGATGAGCCGCAATTTGCATAACGACTTTGGTGCGATTGAGTTACTGGATAACCTGCGCCTTGCGTTAGTGGGTTTTCGTCCGCCGAATTGCAGTGAATGTTATTTGAAAGACGAAGCCTTTGACGAGCAGGAAAGCGGCATTTGGGTCTATCAGTTGGTGTTGAGCACCCAAACAATGCAAGTACAGCAATGCGAACAAGCGGTCGATAGCAAGCCGACATTTGCAAGCCTTGTGGCACGGCAAAAGGGTGAACCCCTTGACCCTCGGATTAAACCAAAATCATAGGAGAATATTATGTCTTATTTTCATCACGGCACCGAAACCAAGCGCGTCAACGGCGGCTCTGTGCCGGTCAATACCGTGGACGGTGCGGTTATCGGTATTGTCGGGACAGCCCCAATCGGCGCAGTTAATGCACTGAAATTGTGCATCAACAAAAAAGATTTTGCCCAGTTTGGCGCAGTTTTTGACAACGGCTACACCCTGCCCGATGCACTGGATATTTTAAGCCGCTACCAAGCGGGGCAAGTGTATGTGGTCAATGTGCTTGACCCGGCACGCCATCGCACGACGGTCACGGACGAGGTGCTGACCCTTGACCGTGATACCTTAAAAGCGAAAACCCAAAAAGCCGGCTTAATTAACCTAACCTTGAAGTCCGGCAATACGGCACTGACCGCTAATGAGTACACCGCCGATTTATTAACCGGTGATATTACCTTAAAGGCAGTGAAGTCCGATTTAAAAGCCACTTATACCTACGCCGACCCAACGAAAGTCACCGAAGCGGATATTCGCGGTGGCGTGGACGCAGCAACCGGCGCACGAAAAGGCTTTGAACTATTGCGTGCCGGCTTTAATCTGTTAGGCACCGATGCGAAAATTTTAATTTGTCCGCAGTTTGATACCACCGCGTCAATGGCGGTATCGCTCACCACCCTTGCCGAACAGTTAGGGGCGATTGCGTATATTCAAGCACCGAAAGCCACGACATTGGCAAAAGCGATTGCCGGACGGGGTAATCAAGGGCAAATTAACTTTAAAACCGGTTCTGACCGCGTGCATCTGTTCTACCCACACGTTATCGGGGAACGCAACACCCTTGAGAGTTTGGCGACCCACGCCGCCGGCTTGCGAATGCTGACTGATGTCGAAGCCGGCTATTGGTTCTCGACCTCAAACCGCCAGCTTAAAGGCGTGGTCGGGGTCGAAATTCCGCTCACCGCACGGGTGGACGATATTCAATCGGAAACCAACCGCTTAAATGCGGTGGGGATTACCACCGTATTTAACAGCTTCGGCACAGGCTTTAGACTGTGGGGCAACCGCTTGGCAAACTTCCCGACTGTTACCCATATCAGCAATTTTGAAACCGTCCAGCGTACGGCGGATTTGATTGATGAAAGCATTCGTCGGGTCGAATTGCAGTTTATTGACCGCCCGATTGATGATGCGTTACTGGACAGCTTGCTCGGCACGCTGGAAACCTATTTCAGCACGCTCAAGTCTATCGTCGGCTTTGAAGTCGCCCTCGACCCTGATGCGGATTTACCCGACAGTTTCAGTAAAGGGCTTGTGCCGGTTCAATATCAATTTACCCCGAAAATTCCGGCGGAACGCATCACCAATACCTCGGTGGTCACCCGTAAGTTCCTTGTGAATTTGACGTCTCGAAAAGGTTAGGAGGAATAACGAATGAGTGTGGTGATTAACCAAGTTGCGAATGCGAATGTGTATGTCAACGGCAACAGCTATCTCGGCAGAGCCAAAAGCGTGAAATTGCCGGAGTTGGAAGTGGAGTTTAGCGAGCACGATAATCTCGGCTTAATCGGCAAGCTAAAACTGCCGAATAAAATCAATGCCCTTGAGGGTGAGATTGTGTGGGACGGTTTTTATCCCGATGTGGCTGCCCTTGCGTATAACCCGTTTAAAAATACGCAACTGATGGTGCGAGCTGATGTGCGGGTATTTAATGCTGCCGGTATGGCAACCGAAGTGCCGTTGGTAATGACGTTAAATGTAGCATTTAACAAAGTGCCGCTCGGCGAGTACAAAAAAGAGGTTGCCGAGTACACAATGAGCTATCAGGTGTACAGCATCAAGCAGGTGATTGACGGCAAAGAAGTGCTTTACTACGACGCCCTCTCGAACCAATACCGTGTCGCCGGGCAAGATGTCTTCAACCGGTTCCGCAAAAATATCGGGCAGTAAAAATCCTTAAACTAGTTTAAAAGCGGTTTTTATCCGATTTCTCTAAACTCCGTTGTGAATTAACCAACACAATGGAGTTTTTTATTATGTCTAACCAAGCGGTCGAAACCCTCAAAAATCTACGTGTTTATACCACCTATCAATTAAAGCACCCTGTTGATTTAGCAGATGGTACAAGATTAACAGAAATCAATTTACGCCGTTTGAAAGGTAAAGACTTGGGGGATTTTGAAGAAAAAAGGCTTGATAGTAAGCACGAATATCAAATGGTGAAATTCTTTGTGAACCGTCTGAGTAACCTAACCTTTGAAGATATTGATGAATTAGACGGCATTGATATAAACGGGCTAACCGTGTTGATTGTGGATTTATTGCTTGAGGGAAAGCCAAAAGCGTCCGAGAGCTAGACACGGTATTTGCCGATCTCGCTTGGTGGTTTGGTTGGTCACCAAGCGAGTTAATGGAGATGGATTTAGTGGATATTCCGAGATGGGTTGAGCAGATGAATCGGCAAGCTAAAGCAGGTTATGCTCGGGTTTTGTAATAGTTAAACAGTGTAACAACTCCCTCAGCTATCCAGCCTAAAATAAAACCTGCTCCAGACGCCACAACGGATGTTGCATAACCAAAAAACAACCAAATCAGGAGAAAGAGAGTAAACACCACACCAGCGATCAAGACAGAGGCAAATAGTCCGATGTCAGATAAAGACGGTAAACTAAGGATGGCAGGCAAGAATAACGAGTAACCTAGCCATACGGTTACGCTAACCATTGAAATTCCCCAAACGGTTTTCATCACTTTTTCAACGATGTTCATCTCTTTTCTCCTCTGTTTTCCCTTTCATTCTAAATACAAGGACATACGATGGCAAGTGAATTAACCATTGGACTCGTCATTGGGGCGAGCTTAAAAGGCGTGAGTGCTGCATTTGGTGAAGCCAAAAAACAAGTCCAGCAGTTAGGTATTCGTACTGCCATTGCCCAACGTCAGCAAATGCGCTTAGGGCGTTCAATCAGCCGAGCATTTTCCGATCCGACTCGTAATGTTGGGGCATTACGTCAACGTTACGAGCAACTTAGCAAAGCGATTCAAAAAGCGCAAAAAAGCCAAGAGAATTTGAATAAAGCCTTAGCAGCACAACAACATCATACGGCTAAACGTCGTGAATTGCAGGGCAAAATCTTTGAAACCGGCGCACACGCAATGGCGGGAGGCTCAGCAGTATGGTCTTCTGTGAAAACCTTTATGGATCAGGAGGAAGCAGCAAATAATCTCAAAATTGCGATGATGAAAGCAGACGGTACTATCGGCGCATTTGAAGAGATAGGCAAAATTGCCAGCCAATTAGGGACAGATTTGCCGGGGACAAAGAAAGACTTTTATAACCTTGCGCTTGCACTGAAAAAACAAGGTCTCAGTGATAAGATTTTAACCGGCGGTGCATTGAAAACGGCAGCGGAATTGAATGTCTTGCTAGAGATGGATCAGTTTGAGGGCGGTGAATTTTTAGCAAAATTTATGGAGTCGCACGGCTTAAGTGAAGCGGAGTTAGGTAAATCAGCCGATTACCTACAAAGAGCAATGTATGCTTCAGGACTGAGTAAAGCCCAAATGTATGAGTCAATGAAATACTATGCGCCAAAACTCAATTCACTAGGGCTAACCGGTGCTGAAAATACCGAAAAAATCCTTGCGATTGAAGGAATAGCAGGGCAACAGGGCTTAGAAGGTTCAACGTTCGGGACAGGCTTGAATATGATGCTCTCCCGAATGAATAAAGGTCCGAAAATGATGCGTGCGGCAACCAAAGGAATGAAGGCTGAAGCACAAGATATGGTAAAGGCTGCCGGCGTCAGCTTCGACTTTTGGGATAAAAAAGGCAAATTCAAAGGCGTTGACGCAATGTTTGCCGAGATGGAAAAGTTTGAAAAAATTCGGGCTAAATTCGGTGATGAAGGGGTTGGTCTTGTTGCAGAAGAGCTGTTTGGCATTGAAGGCGGACGACTTGCCGATATTCTGGCGAAAAAGGGTAAGAAAGGCTTGGAAGAAATGCTCACCAAAATGCGGGAGCAAGCCAGCCTTCAAGAACGTATTGCACAGAAGACCAAAACCCTTGGTGCGGCACTTGAAGCATTAGGTGGTGTTTGGGAATCTGCTATCGGCTCTTTTGGTTCTGCCTTTGCAGAGGATATTAAAGCCTTTGCAAAAATCGCCCAAGGGTTTATTGAAAATACTCTGACACCTTGGATTGAACAAAATAAAGGCTTAATAAAAACTGTTGTGGGGGTTGTAGGGGGCTTTCTTGCAGGAAAACTCGCTATATTGGGAATGAGCTATGCTGTCAATCTGCTTATCAGCCCGTTTAAAACCTTCGCTGTATTGGGACGTCAAGTCAATGCGGCGTTTAACATTATGCGATTAGCCCGTTTTGGTGGTGCTGCTCGTTCAACCAGTTTAATAGGGAAAATAGCTTCAGGGGCAGGTAAGGCTTTTTCGCGGTTTGGGCGTTCTTTATTCACCTTTGGACGAACAGTAAGCGGTGTCGTGGTAAAAGGCGTAATGATGGCAGGTAAAGCCTTTATGTGGCTTGGGCGTGCAATGCTGATGAACCCGATTGGGCTTGTAATGACAGGTCTTGCTATTGGAGCGTATTACATCTGGCAAAACTGGGAAAAACTCAAGCCGTTATTTACCGAACTGTGGCAAAGTATCACCGCAAAATTTGATGCAGCGTGGGCGTGGATACAGTCTGCGTGGTCGGGCATTGGAGAATGGGTTGCTAATGCGTGGTCAGGGGTAAAAGACTTTTTCTCAAACCTTTGGGCTGAAGTCACAACAGCTTTCGACGGCGGAATTTTAGGCATTGGTAAGCTAATCTTAGATTGGTCGCCGATTGGCTTATTCCATAAAGCCTTTGCCGCAGTATTAAGTTGGTTTGGTATTGATATTCCCAATAATTTCTCAACCTTTGCCACCCAAGCCCTTGATAATTTTACCCAATGGGTCACGAACTGGGATATTCTCGGCACATTTCAGTCCGTCTTTGACAGTGTGTTTGCGTGGTTCGGTAATTTGCCGAGCCGCTTTGCCGAGTTTGGGGGCAATATTGTTGACGGAATTAAGTCAGGCATATCCGGTATGGCAACCTCGGCAAAAGAAAGCGTGGTCGGGTTCGCCGATAATGTTGGGGGGTGGTTTAAGAAAAAACTCAACATCAATTCCCCAAGCCGTGTGTTTAAAGGCTATGGGCATAATATTGTCGAGGGCTTGGCAATCGGGATTGAGAACAAGCAGCCCCTTGCCAGCCAAGCCACGAGCGCGCTGGGACAAGCGGTCGGTTCGTCCTTTCAATCTGAAAAAAGTGGTTGGGTTGATGATCTTTGGTCGGGGGTAATGCAATTTGGCACAGGAATTCGTCAATTTTTTGCGTTATCTGATTGGAATGATCGTCCTCTTCGCACCCCAAATTTCAATCCGGCAGCCTCAAATGACGGGCTGTTTGCCGATTATCAGCCGTTAAACCGTGAGTCAGTCGCCGAACGCCCTGCAATGACCGTGCATTTTAACCCGACCATTAACCTAAACGGTAACGGAGGCGATGTGATGAGCCAAGTTCAGCAAGGTTTGCAAATGAGCTTGCACGAGTTTGAACAATTACTTAACCGCGTTCTAGACCAACGACAACGGAGGGCCTACTGATGAGTTATGCGCTACTGGGCAATATTGCCTTTGATTTACTCAATGCCCCGACGGGCTTAGATGAACGCCGCTCTGCCGCGTTTGCCGAGCATCAGGTCTTAAGCGGCAAGCCGAAATTGCAGGCGATGGGGCTAGAGCTGACCGAAATCACCTTACAACTGAGCCTGCATCATCAGTTAGGGGCGGTGGAAGCCCGCTACCAAGCCTTGATTGACGCAAAAGAAAGCCGGCAAGCCTTGGCACTGGTGTTCGGCTTTTCCAAGTTTGTCGGGCATTTTGTGATTACCGATGTGTCGAGCCAAACCCTGTTTACCGATGAACAGGGCAATGCCCTTGCCCGTGAAGTGTCGGTTAGTTTACGGGAGTTTGCCGGCAATGTGGGGCAAGGCGTGCTGGGTGCGGCACTCTCTATCGGCGGCAACTCTCCCCTTGCCTCAATTCTGCCGAAGGGCTTAACCCAATTTGTCAGCCGTGCCAAGCAGTTAATCACCCAAGGCATTCAGGTGTATCGCCAAACCCGACAGGTGATTAGCGAGGTCAAGCAGACCGTTGCGGTGATGAAAAGCCTTGCCCGTAATCCCCGTGAAGCCTTGTTGCAACTGCCCTTTATCGTGAACAGCCTTGGGACATCGCTGGCGGGCTTAGGCGAAATGGTTGGCTTAAAAGAGAGCGTGGCGTGGCTGACAAACGGCATTAAAGAGGCAACGCCCTTTATGCAAGGCTTGGCAGATTTAAGCGTTGAGGTGGACACGGCTTATCATTTGTTTAAACAGGGTTTAAACGGCAATGAAATGGGCGAGTGGTTTGATTTGGGCGTGAGAGCGATTGACTCGGCGGAGGCGGTTGGGGAAAGCCTTGCAAAAAACAGCGCAGAACTGACCGCGTGGATTGCTATTCGTGCCGATACAGGGGGTGAACAATGAGTGAAAGTGTGATTGCACATACCATTAAACAGGGCGAGCGTTGGGACACCTTGGCGTACCACTATTACGGTGATGTCGGGGAACTGGGACGGCTGATTGATGCCAACCCGCACCTTGCTTTGTGTGAGGTCTTGCCACAAGGCGAAACGGTGTTTGTACCGGTTATCGCCGTGAAAAAAACCGACCAAGCGGATTTGCCGCCGTGGTTACAGGAGGATTAGATGCACGTACAAACGCCCGTGTTCGAGATTTTTTACGAACATAAACAGATTACCCCTTTTATTAAGCCCCATTTAATCAGCTTGAGCTATACCGACCATTTAAGCGATCAATCTGACGAGTTACAGGTGGTGTTTGAAGATACTGACAAAAAGTGGATCGGCGCGTGGTTTCCGACCCAAGGGGACAAGCTAAAATTACAACTCGGCTATCAAGGCGAGCCGCTAGTCAATCTCGGCAGTTTTGAGTTAGACGAAATCGAGTGGGACTGGACGCAAAGCGGCTCGGTGGTCAGCCTTAAAGCCTTGAGTACGGGACTCACCAAAGCCAACCGGACGCTCAAGCCGAAGGCGTATGAGAACACGACCCTGGCTGACATTGTGAAAAGGGTGGCGAAACGGCTGCATCTGAATGTCACCGGTACGGTCGCCCATATTCCAATTAAGCGGGTCACGCAATACCAAGAGCGGGACGTGGAGTTTTTAACCCGCTTGGCTCACGAGTATCACCACAGTTTTAAAATTACCGGCAAAACCTTGGTGTTTACCACGATGAAAAGTTTGGAAGAGCGAGTGCCTGTCGCCGTGATTGATTTTAGTGAGGTCAAAAGCCTGCGGTTACGAGACCGTATCAGTGATGCCGCGGCAAAAGTGGAAGTCGTCGGCTTAAACCAACAGGCGAAAAAGCCGGTGAAAGCCACCAAAAAGCGCAAAAGCAAACGCCCGACCAAAAAGCGTGCTACTGCGCACAATGCCGATACGCTTAAAGTGGTTACCCGTGCGGAAAGTCAAGCGCAGATGGATGCCCGTGCCGAAGCCGCAATGGGCGAAAATGACGACCAGCAGGCGGGGAACATTACTCTGATTGGTAATCCGAAGTTAGTCGCCGGCAATACGATATGGCTCACCAATATGGGGATGTTTAGCGGCAAGTATTTGATTAAACAGGCACGCCACAGCCTAAGCCGTTCGAGTGGTTACACCACCGAACTGGAAATAAGATTATTAGAATTTAGTGAGGAACTCCCGAATGTATCGAAAACCGACCACACATAATTTTACAGCGACTTACCAAGAAGGCATCGTCAGCCAAGTGGATCCGAAGACCCATCGGGTGAAATGCACCATTCCGGCGTTAGAGGATTTTGAAACGGCGTGGCTGGCGTTTTTAACCCCGAATGCCGGCGGTAATCAGTTTTACTGCCTACCCGATGTGGGCGAGCTAGTCGCCATTTTACTCGATGCACGCGGCGAAGGCGGTTGTGTGCTGGGGGCAATTTATAATGAGCAAGACCCGCCGCCTGTTTCTGATAGTGAAATCTGGTTACATAAATTCACTAACGGTACAGTGATTTCACATAACCGACAAACGGGCGATGTGACGGTGTCTACCACAGGCAACGTGATTGTAAATGCCGGTAAGGTAGACATCACTGCCCCGACCGAAATTAACGGTGATGTGCAAATCAACGGCACACTCAATGCCTCCGGCAATATTACCTCCGGCACAGAAGTGTCTGCCCCAAGTGTCAAACAAGGTTCGGTATCGCTGGGCAGCCACGTTCACAGTGGTGTAGAAAGTGGCAATAAAACCTCCGGTCAGCCCCAATAAGCTTACGGACGCCAGCAGGGCGGTCCTACAACATTGAAATATATGGTTGTTAATGATCCTGCAAAAATG
>NZ_JWIZ01000085.1 GCF_001038205.1 Muribacter muris
TGCAAAGCATACCAGGTTATTCCCTGTTGAAATAACAAGGCGTTTATCAAAAGACGTAGTGGCTCACTTTTCAATGAGCTTCCTGCGTCTGCCTGGTACATTTTTGTAGGGGCATTAACAAGAGGATAAGCTCGGCTTTGGTGTAGTGTGTGTGAATATCAGGTGTTTCCTTAATTAAACGAATAAATGATCAACAAGGACGATAGTGGCTCTCGTGAAATAGGATAGTAAGTCTTATATGGAATGAATGGAAGTGTAGGCCGATATTGTGGGCTGGGGATAAAATCGACTTCGTGCGTAAAGTAGCATTGGTTACTAACGACGTCGCTAAATCTGGAAAAGCTCGCTCATTATTACTCAATGATGAAGCCATCGCCTTACTTAAATCCATTCGTAACAGACATTCCAAATATGTGTTTGTTGGCAGAAATGGTAATCCGCTAACGGACATCAACCGAAAGTCTTTCACGCTAGCAACGAAAAAATGCTTTCTAGTTGATTTCCATTTCCACGATTTGCGACACACTTGGGCAAGCTGGCACGTTCAAGCAGGTACACCGTTATTCACGCTCAAAGAATTAGGCGGTTGGGAAACGCTTGAAATGGTCAAGAAATATGCTCATTTGAATGCGGATCATTTGTTGGAACACGCAAACAAAGTAGAATTTCACGGCACATTTACGACACACCTAGAGCCTAAGACACATTTAAAACTTGTTGCGTAATATATAACGTATTGAAAAATAAGACTTTTAATGGCACGCCCTAAAGGATTCGAACCTTTGACCCACGCCTTAGAAGGGCGTTGCTCTATCCAGCTGAGCTAAGGGCGCAATAATTAGGAAAAAAGAGAAGTGGTCGGCGAGATAGGATTTGAACCTACGACCCACTGGTCCCAAACCAGTTGCGCTACCAAGCTGCGCTACTCGCCGACGTTTGAATGGCTGGCATTATAAAGTTTTCCTTTGTTTCGTCAATAAAATTATTCCACTTTCAACTTAAATGCGTATTCTTTAAACATTGAATAACGGAATAGCTTACTAAAAGTCAAAAATTTTGAGAAAATAGCTAACGCAAACGTTTTCGTACTCTGTGGAAGGAATTTTTATGTCTGCGCAAATTATTTCCGGAAGTCAGTTGGCTTCTCAAATTAAAGCCGATGTGGCGGCACAAATTACCCGTTTTGGTGAACAAGGTCAGCGAGCGCCGGGGCTGGCGGTTATTTTAGTCGGCGCTGATCCGGCATCGCAAGTTTATGTGAACAGTAAACGCAAAAGTTGTGCTGAAATCGGCATTCAATCCAGATCCTTTGATTTGCCGGAAAATACGTCCGAAGCCGAATTGTTGGCGTTAATCGACCAACTTAACCAAGATGACAGTGTGGACGGGATTTTGGTGCAACTGCCGCTGCCGGCGCATATTGATAGCACCAAAGTGATTGAAGCTATTCAGCCGGATAAAGATGTGGACGGTTTTCACCCTTATAATGTCGGGCGGTTGTGTCAGCGTATCCCGACTTTGCGTGCCTGCACCCCTTACGGCGTGATGAAATTATTGGCAACGACCGGTGTTGATTTATACGGCAAGCACGCGGTGATTGTCGGCGCATCGAACATTGTCGGTCGCCCAATGGCGTTGGAGTTGTTGTTAGCCGGTTGTACGGTGACGGTAACGCATCGTTTCACGCAAGATTTGGCAAGCCATATCCGCCAAGCCGATATTGTGGTGGTTGCAGTCGGCAAACCGCAATTTATTCCGGGTGAATGGATTAAAAAAGGGGCGATTGTGATTGATGTTGGCATTAACCGCCTTGATGGGAAATTAGTCGGCGATGTAGCATTTGACGTTGCTTCGCAAAATGCCGCCTTTATTACGCCGGTACCGGGCGGCGTAGGGCCGATGACCGTTGCAATGCTAATGCAAAATACCTTGCAAGCCTATCAACAGCATATTGGTTAGGTGTGCCGATCCCCTGCTTTCGAGTCGGGGATTTTTCGTCTTTGAAAAGCAAAAAATATCTTGTAGAATCAACCCATTTCAAACGAATGAAGGTGCAAATATGACATTAAAAATAGCGATTGTCGGGGCAGGCGGACGAATGGGACGCCAACTGATTCAAGCGGTACATCAAGCAGAAGGTGTTGCATTAGGCGCGGCTTTTGAACGGGACGGTTCCTCGTTAATCGGTTCCGATGCGGGTGAAGTAGCGGGGATCGGCGCAATCGGCGTAAAGATTGAAGGCAATTTAGCCAATACGCAAACGGCATTTGATATATTGATTGATTTTACCCGTCCCGAAGGGACATTAGCCCATTTGGATTATTGCGTAGCATACGCGAAAAAAATGGTGATCGGCACAACAGGCTTTGATGAGGCGGGTAAACAAGCTATCCGAGAGGCAGCCGAGAAAATCGGCATTGTGTTTGCGTCAAATTACAGTGTCGGGGTCAATTTAGTGTTTAAATTGCTGGAAAAAGCGGCGAAAGTAATGGGTGATTATTGTGATATTGAAGTCATCGAAGCACATCACCGTCATAAAGTGGACGCACCGTCCGGCACCGCATTATCAATGGGCGAACATATTGCGAAAACCCTTGGACGAGAATTGCGTACTCACGGTGTGTTCGCTCGGGAAGGGATAACCGGCGAGCGTAAACGGGACGAAATCGGCTTTGCGACAATCCGTGCCGGCGATGTGGTGGGGGAGCATAGCGTCTGGTTTGCCGATGAAGGGGAACGGGTTGAGATTACCCACAAAGCCTCCAGCCGTATGACCTTTGCCAATGGGGCGGTGCGTGCGGCAAAATGGCTGGCGGATAAACCTCACGGCTTATTTGATATGACAGACGTACTGGATTTAACTAATCTCTAATCACAAGCGGTCGGTTTGGCTGATCTTTTTGCAAAAGGACAACAGAGAATGAAACACAACATTGAAACCACATTAGTGCAGCTCGGCAATCGTAGCGATCCGAGAACCGGCGCCGTTGCCACGCCGATTATTTTATCTACCGCTTACGGACGGGACGGTTTGGGCGAGTCCACCGGCTTTGATTATACCCGCACCAAAAATCCAACCCGAGATATTCTGGAGCAGGGCATTGCCGAGCTGGAGGGCGGCGATGCCGGTTTTGCGTGTGCGTCCGGAATGGCGGCGATTCAGTTGATTATGTCGCTGTTTAAAGCACCGGACGAGTGGATTGTTTCCAGCGATGTGTACGGCGGCACTTACCGTTTACTTGATTTTTGTTATAAAAATAACCATACAGTCAAGCCGGTGTATGTGAATACGGCGTCCGTTGAGGCGATTGAGCGGGCGATTACCCCGAATACCAAAGCGATTTTTGTGGAAACGCCCTCTAATCCGTTAATGGAAGAGTGCGATGTGGATGCAATTTCCGCTTTGGCGAAAAAGCATCAATTATTGCTGATTGTGGATAACACCTTTTTAACACCGGTATTGTTCCGCCCTATAGAACACGGGGCGGATATTGTGATTCACAGTGCAACCAAATATTTATCGGGGCATAATGATGTGCTGGCGGGCTTGATTGTCGCGAAAGGGCAGAGCCTATGCGAGCGGCTTTATTATATCCAAAACGGCGCAGGGCCGGTGCTTTCCCCGTTCGATTCATATTTGGCGATCCGTGGTTTGAAGACGCTGGCATTAAGAATGGAACGGCATCAAGCCAATGCGACCGAAATTGCCGCCTTTTTAAAGGCACAGCCACAGATCGACAGCGTGCTTTATTCCGGTAAGAGCGGAATGCTTTCGTTCCGTTTGAAAGAAGAAAAGTGGGTGCCGATTTTCCTGAAAGCGATCAAACTGATTACCTTTGCCGAAAGTTTGGGCGGCACGGAAAGTTTTATTACCTATCCGTCCACCCAAACCCATATGGATATTCCCGAAGCCGAGCGGATTGCCCGTGGTATCACGAATAATTTATTGCGTTTTTCCGTTGGCTTGGAACACGTGGACGATATTAAAGCTGACTTATTACAAGCCTTTGCCGAGTTGAAATAGCGGCATTTTCAGCCAAAATAGTTGGAAAGGGACACAGGTTGTGTCCCTTTTTTGTGAATTTTTTATCACATCTACCCGCTTGCATCAGAGATGATGTACCACTAGAGGTTTACCTTGATGGGTTAGCACTTCCGCATCAAGATTAAAAATCTGTTGCAGATTTTCACGGGTAATCATTTCCGCAGGCGATCCGATTTTGGCGATCCGCCCCTGTTGCATCGCTACAATATTATCCGCATAGGCGGCGGCGATATTGATGTCGTGTACCACCATAATCGTAGTGAGGTTCAGCTCGTCAGTGAGTTGGCGAAGTAGTTGCATCAAGGCACGCGCGTGAAACATATCCAAATTGTTGAGCGGTTCATCTAACAAAATATATTGGGTTTGTTGGCAGAAGATCATTGCAATAAACGCCCGTTGCCGCTGTCCGCCGGACAGTTCGGCAAGAAAACGATCGGCAAAGGGGGCGAGATCAAAACGCTCAAGGGCTTGTTGCACAATGGTTCGATCGTTATCGCCGATTTTGCCTTGATGGTGAGGATAACGCCCGAACATCAGCAGATCCCGCACGGTAATGCGGCTGTGAATGGTATTATCTTGGGTTAAAATCGCTAAGTGCTTGGCAATAGTACAAGAGGGCGTGCGGTGAATATCCAGCTCATTAAGGTAAATTGTACCTTGTTGCAACGGTTGCAGGCGGGCAATCAGCGATAGCAGGGTCGATTTCCCCGCTCCATTTGCACCAATCAAGGCGGTAATACCACTGTCTTGAATGGTTAAATCAATATGATCGAGAATTTGATGACATCCAATGTGATGACAAACTTGACTAATTTTAATCATTTCGTCTTCCTGAAAATAAGATAAATAAACACGATCCCGCCGACAAACTCAATCACAACACTGAGTACGCCGTGCATTTTCAATACTTGTTCAAACAGAGCCTGCCCTAAAATCAAGGTGGTTGCCGATATTAACACCGTCATCGGTAGGCGGATATGATGCTGCATTGTCGGGCTGATAGCATTCACAATCGCACACACTAATAGCCCAAGGAATAAAATCGGCCCGACCAGTGCGGTGGAAACGGACACCAGCAGCGAGCAGCAAATTAGCAATTGGCGGCTAAAGCGGTGATAATCCAGCCCGAGTGCAGTGGCATAGTCTTTGCCGAGCAGTAAAACGTCTAATTTATGTCGTTGCCGCCAAATCCAAATCAGACTGAATAGGGCAATGATGCCACCGAACCATAATAAATGCCCTTTTACGCTATTAAAATTGGCAAAGGACGACCCTTGAGCGATAGCAAATTCGTTCGGGTCGATCATTCGTTGAAGCAAATTGTTCAAATTGCGGAACAGCACCCCGAAAATCACCCCGACTAAAATCATTCGGGCAAGATCGGGGTTGCCTTTGGTGAGGGTCGAAAACAGCAAGAGTGAGCCGCCGAGCATCATCAGGGTTTCAAAAATAAATTTACTGCTAATATCCAGTTGCGTAAAGCCAAGCCCGCCGAACATAAAGACTAACGCCGTTTGGGTGAGCAGGTAGAGATAATCGAAGCCGAGAATGCTTGGGGTTAAAATCGGATTATGGGTGAGCGTTTGGAATAACAAGGTGGATACGCCGATAGTATAGCCGATGATCAGCAACATCAGCCATTTTTTACCACGAAAGGGGAGTACGAAATCCCAATGACCATTCGCATTGTAGCCGATAAAAAAGAGGCTTGCGCCCAGAAAAAGCAGGCTCAATATCAGTAGGTGGCGTTTAGTGTGCATTACGTTTCCCCTTAAACAGCAGATACAGGAAAATCAGCGTACCTAATACGCCAAATACGGTTGAAATCGGTACTTCATAAGGGGCATTGATAACACGCCCTAAAATATCACACCCCAATACTAAATTTGCCCCAAGTAGTGCAACCGTGGGCAGATTTTGGCGTAAACGGTCGCCGGCCAAACGGCAGACAATATTCGGCACGACCAGCCCGATAAACGGAATTTGCCCGACTGTTACGACAACAACGGCGGTAATCATTGCGACTAATACCAACGCCAACCACGTCATTTGTTGATAGTTAATGCCTAAATTGGTGCAGATATTTTTGCCCAATCCTGCAATAGTGAGCTGATCTGCCATAAAATAAATCAGTAAGGCTAAACCGGCGGTGAGCCACAGTAACTCATAGCGTCCGGCAAGAATGCCGGAGAAGTCGCCAGACGTCCACACACTGAGCAGTTGTAAACTGTCGGTTTCGTAGGCAATAAATGTGCCGATAGCGTCAATAATATTACCAAAGATAATGCCGACTAACGGCACCATCAACTGTTGGTGCGGTGGCAACCGCTGGAGCAGCAAACTAAAAATCCCCATACCGACTAAGGCACAGAGTGTCGCAATCGCCATTTTACCCAGCAAAGCGGCGGTAGGAAAGACGAGGCTAGCAAGCAGAATGCCAATGCCGGCACTTTGCGTTGCGCCGATCATACTCGGGTCGATAAAACGGTTTTTTAGCACAATTTGTAACACCATACCCGCAACGGCAAGGGTTGCGCCCACTAATAGTACGGCGAGAGTGCGGGGCAAACGGCTAATCAGCAGCAGTTGCATCTGCTCCGGCTGGGTAAACAGTGTTGTCCAATCAAACTCCGCTACCCCTGTGGTAATACTGATCGGGAAAAGGAGCAGCAATATAAAAAAATTAACTCGATGTAAAGAAAACATAGTCCGAAAAAACAAGCGGTCGGATTGCAGAAAAAGTTTGCAATCTTACCGCTTGTTAAGAAAGTGATTATTTTTGCTCGAAGGCGTTCTTAATGTTGGTTAAATCGGTTTTGATTTGCTCAACACCGCCCGGTGCAAGATAAGAGGCACTGCTAAGGTACACGATTTGCCCGTTTTTCCACGCTTTCGTTTGATGAACTAACTCATTATCCAGCACCTCTTTTGCGGTTTTGCCCTCTTCGCCGATAGCCGCAATGCGATCTAGCACGAATAGCCAATCCGGATTGAGTTTTTGGATAAATTCAAAACTGACCGGCTGACCGTGTCCTTGAGCTTTCAGGCTAGGATCTGCCATTGGTACGCCGAGGCTATTATGAATCCAGCTTAAACGATAGCCCGAACCGAAAGCGGAAATTTTGCCCCCGTTCACCAAAATAATTAAGCCGTTACCTTTGCCTTTTACAGCGGCTTGGGTTTGTTGGAAAAGCGTACTAATCTCGCTTTTGAGTTTGTCCGCTTCCGCTTGCTTGTCGAATAATTTGCCGAAACTGTCAATCCGTTGTAAACCGCTTTCGATCAATTTATCGCCGTTATCGGTTAAATCAATGGTTTTCGCAAGTGAGCTGACATCATCAAATTTCTTCGCTGTACGAGTGCCGACAATAATCAAATCCGGTTTAAGCTCGTTTAATGCCTCCAAATTCGGTTCGAAAACCGTACCGACTTTTTGAGCATTTGCAAGCGTAGATTGAGTGTAAGGTATGAGCTTAGCAACATCTGCTGCACCATCGACTTTCACACCTAAGGCGTGCAACGTATCAATACTGCCGGTATCAAATACCGCAATTTTCGCCGGCGGCGCAGAGAGCATTACCTCCCCCCGAGCAGTTGGAATTGTAACCTCTTTCGCCAACACGGAAGTGGTAAATGCAGCAAAAGCCGTCAGCGTGAATAATGTTTTTTTCAGCATAGTAACACCTATATTATTGATAACAATTCTCAATGATTGTAGTGGAATTTTTATAGGAAAACAAATTTTTAATAGAAGTAATGAATAATAAACATCTTTTGATTTAGCTCTGCTAATTATTTTTTAATGGGTAGTCCCGTTTGCCAATCTACCCCTGCTTTTTGAGCAAGTTTTTGGATTAATTCATCGGTGGGTTTTGTCGGGGGGCTGCCTTCATACCAACGTTGAAAGGCAATTTTACCGTCCCAAGCGGGTAATTTAGCGGGAGGGAGTGGGACGATATCATCTAAATCGGGGACTTTGGGTTGTAAAAAATCGTATTTAAATAGATAGTTATCAATAATCTCATAGCGCTTTGATCTTTCTAAATCAGGTTTTTGGTTAAGATATTTTTTATTGTCTTTTGAGATAGAGCGAAAGGCTCCGGATAACCTAAATGCAGATTGTTGATTGCCGTTTTTGACTCCTTGATGGAGTACTTTAACCGTTTTAGAATATTTTTTATCAATTTGGTAAAAGTGAGCCAATGAGTCAGAGGCCTCCCCTAAACCTTGTTCAGAAGCACAATTTAGTAATTTTTCCATAATATTTAGCCGAACAGTTAAAGTATCCTTGTCTCGAATGGCACCCAGAATATTAAATAAAGCATATTGTGCCTCACGGCTCCCCATATCGGCAGCTTTTCTGAGGTAGGCAAATTGCCCGCCGGGTTGAGTGCTGACACCGTAGCTGCTGTCTAGATGATAGTAGAGTTTGTACATTGCCGTAGCGGGTAGCTGTTTTTCTATCTCTTTATTGAG
>NZ_JWIZ01000086.1 GCF_001038205.1 Muribacter muris
ATTCAATATAGTCTTGTCTTTCCATTATCATATCCTTAGCGCGATTATAGACGTTCAATTAACAGTGCCTTATAAGGTCCCAATTTAGGTGAATGAGTTTGTTGGCGTTGGTATTTGGGGATATCAATCGTATTGAGATACTAAGAGCATTTCCATGCAAAGCATACCGGGTTATTCTCTGTTGAAATAACAAGGCGTTTATCCAAAAGACGCAGTGGCTCACTTTTCAATAATCTTCCTGCGTCTGACTGGCACATTTTTGCAGGATCATTAACAGAAGGGTATTGAGCAGAGAGCCTACACGCCCATCTGCTCACCAATAGCCTAAAGGTGTAGCTAATCTTATATACGCGGCATTTGAAATATATTATTTTTATAACTCTAAAAAGATTAAAAAAACTCAATAGGATTTTTTAAAGTTATGAAGGTTAAGTTTGAAAACAGCTCGCAAATAGGTTCTCGAATCAGAGAGCGAAGAGAACGTCTAAAACGCTCAAGAAATGAGCTAGCAGATACTTTGGGAGTATCTTTATCAACTCTACAATTATGGGAAACAGATGAAAGAGAACCCCAAGCCTCAATGATTATTACGATTGCAAATGATGTATCTAAATGAGATAATTGATTTTAATTCTGTAAGATAAATACGGGAACAAGTTGGAAGATGTTGGATTAAGTGGGTCAGAAGATGTAATAGCGTTTCACTATTTGAAAATGAAATAAGCCTAAATGCTAGGCTTATTTTTGTATGGATATTTCACTAATTTTTTGCAGAATTTGAGTTTTTTCGTGTTCTAACTCGCCTAATTTTTGATAGAGAGATGATAGGGAAGAACTATCAAAAACTTTTGCGGTAATTTGTACAAGAAGTTCGGTTGAGTTGGCTCGTCCTGTAAAACCATCAATTTTTTTGAGCTTTTGAATGTAGCGGTGCAATGCTGCTTTAGTAATGATGTAGCCTTGTTCTTGTAGCCATTCTTACGTTTGATGAATATTCGCATAATGGTTAGCTCTAATTTGCTCTTGTAGAGCGGTTAGGGCTGTTGTTGGAAGTTTTGCTAATTTAGCCATACATAAATCCTTATAGAGTTGGAATAAGGGCATTTTAAGCAAATTTGGCTGGATAAATTAGTTAAAGCAGTTTAAAAAAGCCTAGTTAGTAAAGTTACTAGCTAGGCTTATTAGTTTAATTCAATGTAACTTCTTTAAATACTAATATTTTTTCAACATCTTTCGCTTTACTAACACTGAATTTAAATAAATCTACAAAAAGCTCTGCATACTTCCCTAATAAAATCGGGATTTTAGCCACGCAATAGTAATTAAGTTTTTCATCTGAAAAGCCAGATTGCTCCATTGCTCGAATCAGCATTGCGACTTCACTTTGAATTTGCTCTGATTTTTCGATTGTTTTTAATAACTCTAATGAAACTTCACCTTGGAAAATGGCGAAATGCTCTCTATTATTCATCATTTCCTCCTCTATCCTTTAAGTTTTCAAGTAAAGAGTCTAGCTTTTCTAATTGTTGTGAACCTATTGCTGTTATTGCCCGAAGTAAACGGGATACACCATCACTATCAATTTGTTCAACGCTATGACAAGAAAGAGAAAGCAGATGATCTAATGTTTCAAGGGCAAGAATCTGATCTCGTAGGTCACAGACTAAATTCTGGCAATCTAAAATAATGGTTGTGCTTTTCATCTTTCTCTCCTCATTGCATATTTTCAGCTAACTGTTTAATTTTAGTCGCTTGCTTTTCTGCCTCGTGAGTTGTTTGATGTATGTTCGCTAATAACTCTTTTAATGGATTTACGCAGCTGGTAATGAGATCAGCTAATAACTCAACCGAAAGTGATTTAGTGCTATTTGAATCCAGTATTAAAGCACATAATGCAGTGCAAGCACTGTTTGTTCTTTCTAGCAGAATAAAATCGGCTTCACTTAATAAAAAGTGGTTTTCATTGGTAAAATAATGAGTTAAAAAAGTAGATAATTCGGTGTGCAACTGTTGTTGGCGAAGAATAGCTTGTTGAGATGCGTTCATAATGAACTCCTTTACATAGTTTCTGAATACTTTCCCTAAAAATAGGGTGCCGAGGGGTTCAGAAGCCCTGTAAAGTGAGCTGGAGTTATTCCCCTTTCGGGTGTTGTATTCCTCACCCCCTCGGCATTGAGTTTGAATAAATTGTACTTTTCGCCCTAAAATAGTAAATTTTAGGTACAAAAAAACCGCTTGATCTGTCGGGGCGGTTATCCGCTCTACATAAGGCTCTGATACCTTGTTTGTCAATGATCTTCCAAAATTGAACCACAAAGATCCTTTAAAAGTGTTCCACTTTTATTATTTCTTAATTACGATGTTTAAATCGATAAGATTCATTA
>NZ_JWIZ01000087.1 GCF_001038205.1 Muribacter muris
ACTTAGGCAATGGCGAGCCGAACCGCAAACGTTGGTGGCGGGACGGTAAATGCTCATTCCTGCCAGAAGAGCGGGAATGGTTGGCACGTTTGCACGGCTATGGTTTGGTCGATACGTTCCGCCAGCTCAATCCAAATACTGATGATAAATTCTCGTGGTTTGATTACCGCTCGAAAGGCTTTGACGATAATCGTGGATTACGGATTGACTTGGTGTTGGCATCAAAACCGTTAGCCGATCGTTGTATCGAAACGGGGATTGACTTAGAGATACGGGCAATGGAAAAACCGTCCGATCACGCACCGGTTTGGGCAGTGTTTAAATAAATGCAAGCGGTCGGATTGAAGCATTTTTTCGTAAAGTCTTAAACCGTCAAAACAGCGATATGATATTGGGACGCTTGTGTAGCGTCCCGATTTTTATTGCATACAAATTTAGTCCTACGTAGCTGTAGATCAATCTCACATTTTGTGAGGAATAGTACTGCACACATAGTGATCTTCACTATTGACTCAATTTAATTTTTCTTTAGAGTAGTAGGAAAAGTAAGTTAGATAAGGTTAATTGACTTTTATATTCTTGGTTTGTATAGTTGGTTGATAAATAGTTCAAAATGAGCATTAAGAGGAAAGATATGGAAGCAACGTTATCTCAGGATTTAGGTCTTGAAAAGAAACAACCGGGTTTCTATACAGATGATGAATTAGCTTTGCTTTATAAGCTAGAAAATGGTTTGGTTGAAGCTAAGTCTCATGATCAAGTAATGGAAAATTTACGTAAAACATTGGGTTTAGACGAGAAATAATGAAATTTGATTATGAGATTATTTGGTATGGCTTAGCTGAAATTAAGTTATTAGATCAAGCGAGTTATATCTTAAAACAATCAAAAAATGTCGTTATTACCGAACAATTTTATGATGCAATTAAGAGCGAGGTAGATAAACTCGCTTATACTGCTGATGTATATCGTATCAGAAAGAAAAAAGACATTTCTATTTTGAACGGTAAATATCAAGTGAAATTTATTATTGGTAAAGATTGCGTTTATATTGTGGACTTTAAGTCTGCGAGGCAAAATACATATTAAAATTATATATAGCTCTTTTAAAAGTTTTTCTGCCTTAAAATAGTATAGAAAAAGTGGCAAAGAACTTAGAGGTCAATCTAATTTGGATTTAGCCTATAAGAATGGATAAGTGTTAGTTAAAATCAATGAAAGGCTGTAAAGCCGGAATGAAGATAATCA
>NZ_JWIZ01000088.1 GCF_001038205.1 Muribacter muris
GTGAATGGCGTTTTAACCACAGTGAAATAAAAGTTCAATTTTCCATTTTAAAACAATTAGTAAAGCAGAATTTATTCTAGTTATCTAGTACAGCCCCAGATTTTATGATACCTGCTTTTTCAGGTACGTTGGTTTCGATCTTTAGATTTGGGGAATAAACCATTTATACCTTGTTTATCAAAGGCTTTAAGCCATAACTGATAACATCTTGATGAGGGATATTGAAAATGCAAAGCTGCCTGTCTAGTCGAAAATTGCCCATTTTAGCCTCCTGTATGACGGATAATTTAGATTCAGGCGAGTAAGTTTGTTTGGTGCCAAGTACAACTAACTATTTGAAAACATTATGATTATATTGGTTAATCCAATGCCGTAATGTTGTTTCTTCTAGCTGAAAATATTGACGAATGAGTGAACGGGTTTTTCTATTTCGAAGATAAAATTCGAACACTTGTTGTTTGAAAGAAGGGGGGTATTTAGTCATAAAAATCTGCACCTCAATTAGTTAGTTGTTTAGTTCAACTTTTGGGGTGCAGATCAGGCAAGTGATCTTTTTATTAAGTTGTTTTCAAATACTGAAAGACGAGCCGCAGCCGCAGGTTGAGCTAGCATTCGGATTATTGACAATAAAGCGAGAGCCTTCAAGCCCTTCAATGTAATCGACTGTGCCGCCGATCAAATATTGTAAACTCATCGGATCGACCACTAAGCCGACGTTTTGGTTTTCAATGGTTAAATCGCCGTCATTCACTTGATCGTCAAAAGTAAAACCGTATTGGAAGCCGCTGCAACCGCCACCAGTGATATATACCCGCAAACGCAGATTCGGGTTATCTTCCCCTTCGATGAGGCTTTTGACTTTATTTGCCGCCGCATCGGTAAAAATTAAAGGGATATTCATTTCACTCATTTCTTGTCCCATATCAAACTTTTTGAAAATTTCGGTATTATCTACTAATTGTTTTGTTTGGGCAATGGGGAAAAATCTAGGTTGAGGGGCTACTTTCCAGCACAATTTATATGAATGCACAAGGCTATACCTTGCTACAACAGATGTTGGAAAAGATGATTCAATAATGAAAAAAGTCGCATATACTGATTCACAGGCGGAAAACCGCCCTGATGGCACAACTAGGCATACCGAATCAGCCGTATTTTTTGGTGGTATTTCACCCCGAAACGCTCAATGCCCAACCGGTTTTGGCGCAGGTCGAAGCGCTCTTAGCGGCATTGGATCAGTTTAAAGATCGCTATCAGTTTGTGTTTATCGGTTCAAATGCGGATACCCATTCTGACCAAATTTTCCAGCGTTTTCATCACTATACCCAAACTAACGGTTTTGCCTTTTTCACCTCGGTCAAACCGGAGCAATATTTAGCATTGATTAAATATTCTCAAGGGCTGATTGGTAACAGTTCGTCCGGTTTGCTGGAAGCCCCGTCCTGCCAAGTGGGGACGGTCAATATCGGTAATCGCCAACAAGGGCGTGTGCGGGGCGAAAGTGTTATTGATGTTGCTACAGATACTCAAGGGATTATTCAAGGGATTGAAACCTTGTTATCTGCTGAGTTTCAGCAACGGCTACCACAAATGGTTAATCCTTATTACCAAGCTAATGCGATGGAAAAAGCGTTCGAAGCGATCAAAGCCTTTTTAGACGATCCGAAGAAAGATCAACCGAAAGGGTTTTATGATCTTCCTTTTCAAGCAATACAAGCGGTCGATTAGCGGCTATTTTCTGCATAAAATAGAATGCCTATGGTATTTCTAGATGTTGGACGCACCTAGTCTAGTGCGTCCCTATAACAGAAATTCAAGTATGTGCTACTACCGCATAATATCAAGAAATTTGCTCTAACCGACCGTTTGCGATTAGATTACCTTCTGCACTAACGCGGAAATATCGGCCGCAAATTGTTCTTGTTCCGCCATTTCAACGATTTGTTGGTGGGAATAGGTTTTCCCATTGTAAACAGCCACAATACTGGTATCGCCGATTTGCAGGAAGTTATGCTCACCGAAATCGGTATAGCGGGTTGCCCCAATACTGATTACCGCTTGCGGCGGGTAGTCGGCTTGCTTGAGCATTGCAGCGATATGGTTCATCGGGCCTTCATCCTGCTGATTGTTCATTCGATCCACAATCCAATCCAATAATTTTTGATGGAAATAGCTATACCCAACCGCAGGGCTGTCGATACCGTACTCATTCAATACACCGTTGCGTTTGTGGAAACAGGCGATATGGTAATCGTCTAAGATACCGCCGGCGGTAAACTGATCGAGAGCGATCCAAGTGGGCGAAATGCCTTTCGATTTTTCGCCCCAATTCTTTTTCTCACAAATTTTGCGAGCATTCGGACGGCGGATTGAGCAGTCGTTATAGGCAGCAAAATGGGTTGGCTTTAATGCAATAACTTGCTGATTTTCATACTGAATATCGCAAATCAGCGCAATTTCCGGCTCAATTTGAAGGTTATCCGCATCATTGGGAAAACGGATTTCCTCATTGGAAAGTGGATAAGTGGATAGAAATTGATAATCGCCAAGCTGCTCGCTCGGCACATAAAACGGAAAAATCGCTTTCGGCTGCACTGCTTCAACGGTTTTGACCTGTAAAAAATCCGCCGCTTCGCCTGCTTGTTCTAAATGTCCGGCAAAGTTGCCCGCTACGCCTAAGCCGATAAATGTGGTATTCATTATGTTTTCCTTTTTGTAAAAAATTGGTGAAATTCTACCGCTTGCATCACAAAAAATCATCAAAAATGATCCCATTCTCTATCTTGATAAACAGAAAAGAACTATTTAGAATGCCAATCCTATTTGATTTGACAACGTTAGAAGGACGTTATAATGATTAACGCACGCACGCACGCACGCACGCACGCACGCACGCACGCACGCACGCACGCACGCACGCACGCACGCACGCACGCCTAGCCTAATTTCCCTTCCTTTTTCAGCTTGCAAGGAGATCTCCTATGCAAGTTAAATCCAAACAGCGAGTCGCTGACTTCGGAGAGGTTTACACCAACGAGCGTGAAGTCAATGCTATGCTCGATTTGGTGAAAGACCAAACCACAAATCCCGATAAAACCTTTCTAGAGCCTGCCTGTGGCACAGGCAATTTTTTAGTTGAAATTCTTCGCCGTAAATTAGAGGCGGTAGCGAAACGGCACAGGAAAATCCAAACAGACTATGAGCTTTATGCTGTCATTTCTGTTGGTAGTTTATACGGCATCGACATTCTGGAGGATAATGTTAGGGAATGCCGTAAGCGGTTATTAGCGATTTTTACTCAACATTATCAGTCCCAATTTCCCAAAACCTACCAAGAAAAATGTATCCGTTCGGCAGAAGTGATTTTATCTAAAAATATTCTGCACGGCGATGCTCTTGAACTCAAAACAGTAAAGGATAAAAAAGATATTGTTTTTACTGAATGGAAGCCATCGGGAAAGCAGTTACAACGCCGAGATTTTGTTTACGATGAGCTTGTAAATAAAAATTATGACGCTGATGCGCCTGAATATTCTGATGAAGGTAATAAACCTGAGGTTTTTAAATCAATTAAAGACTACCCGCCCATTCACTTTTTGGAGTTAGGCAATGACAACACTCTCTAACGTAAATTACAACCCTGATGTTTTAAATTGTTTGGCGAATTTATCCAATGATGAGGTTTTTACACCGCCGGAGATTGTCAATCAAATGCTCGATTGCTTGCCTGAAAGTTTGTGGCGTGATCCCAATGCGAAATTTCTTGATCCCGTGTGTAAATCGGGCGTGTTTTTGCGGGAAATCGCCAAACGGCTGATTGACGGGTTAGAAGATCAAATTCCCGATTTGCAAACCCGTTTAAATCATATTTTTACCCAACAGCTCTACGGCATAGCGATTACCGAACTGACCGCACTTTTATCTCGCCGTAGCCTCTATTGCTCGAAAAACGCAAACAGCCAATATTCGATTTGTACCGAGTTTGAGAGTGAAGAAGGGCATATTTTTAAACCGAAGAGCGAA
This sequence comes from Muribacter muris, assembly GCF_001038205.1. GTDB lineage: Bacteria > Pseudomonadota > Gammaproteobacteria > Enterobacterales > Pasteurellaceae > Muribacter > Muribacter muris. The sequence continues at coordinate 4,024 of NZ_JWIZ01000088.1, forward strand.
CATACTTGGGCAGATCGTAAATGTGTGGAATGTGGTGCAAGTCAAGAAGTTTACGACCGTATCACAATGGAAAATCACGCCTATGCGTTTATTCACGAAAAAGCCAGACAGGAGTTGGAATTAGATAAGATGAGATTTAATGTAATTATTGGCAATCCGCCGTATCAGTTAGGTGATGGTGGTGCAGGAGCAAGTGCAGCACCGATTTATCATAAATTTATCCAACAAGCTAAAAAACTCAATCCCGATTATTTGATTATGATTGTACCGTCCCGTTGGTTTGCCGGTGGAAAAGGCTTAGATGATTTCCGTGATGAAATGTTAAAGGATAAACGAATTAAAGAAATCCACGATTTCCCAAATGCGTCCGATTGTTTTCCGGGGGTATCTATTGAAGGTGGGGTAAATTATTTTCTTTGGGAAAATACCTATAAAGATAATTGTTTAGTAACAACCTACGAAAATAAAGAAATTATTTCTCAAATGAAAAGAGCATTAAAAGAGCCAAATTTAGATATTTTTATCCGTTATAACGAAGGTATTTCTATTTTACGCAAGGTATTAGCGTTTAAAGAAAAAAGTTTTAGTGAATTGGTGAGTTCTAGAAAACCATTTGGATTAGCTACTAATGTTAAAGGAAATCCTAAGCCTTATTTAGATACGAAAGAAAATATTATTTTATATCAAAATGGAGGGAAAGGGTATATTAAGCGAAGCTCAATTTTAGCAAATAAGCATTGGATTGATGAACATAAGGTCTATGTAGGGAGAGCCTATGGACAAGGGAAAGATGCACCTTACCAAGTTTTGAATAAAGCAATTTATGGTGCACCAAGAAGTTGTTGTACTGAAACTTATTTAGTTGTTGGTACTTTTTCGGATAAGGAAACTTGTCAGAATGTAATGGAATATATGGCAAGCCGTTTTTTACGCTTTTTAGTGTTGTTGAAGAAAAATACACAAGATGCACCAAAACGGGTTTATGAATTAGTTCCACAACAAGATTTTTCAAAATCTTGGACAGATAAAGAACTTTATGAAAAATATGGCTTAGATGAAAAAGAGATTGCATTTATTGAAAAAATGATTAGACCGATGGAGTTAGAAAATGAGTAAAGAAATTAAAGATAATGAAGTAATAATTGATGATTTTAATTCATTATTAAAGGTATTGAATAATTTTATTTATCCCTCTAATTATGAGAGTGAAGATATTTTAGATTATGAACATATTGGTAGCGTTAACTCACCAATGATATTTCGAGGACATAGAGAAGAAAGTTATAAGTTGGAATCTACATTAGAAAGACATATCAGAAAGGTTTTTCCGAAGTTAGAACTCAATAAAGATATTTTCAAAATAATTTGTGATGATTATTTATATCATTGTAAGAAAGAACTGAAGGGAAGAATAAAAGAGTCATATATTTTAGCTAATGAGAATGATGTATGGGCATATGGACAACATTATGGACTAAAAACACCACTATTAGATTGGACAAGATCATTTTTGATTGCTTTATATTTTGCTTTTGAAAACCCTATATCAAAAAGTAAATATAGAGTTGTTTATCAACTAAATGCATTTCTTTCAATTCCAGGCGTGATTGTTGAACCTGAATTTTCTATTGGTGCAAGAATTATTTCTCAAAGAGGGGTGTTTACCAAAAAACTTTCTGATGAGTTAGAAAGTATTAACGACTATTTTGCAAATAGTGATGCTGCTGAAGTTATAAAAAATCACAGACCTTTAATTAAATACAAAATTAAATCAAGTTTACGACGGGATATTATGAATTTTTTGTTTTCTTTAAATATAGATTGCTACGCAATTTATCCTGATTTACAAGGGGCAATTAAAAATTGTCATATTCAATTAGATAATATTTGTAATTTAGGAAAAGAAATTGGATTTGTGCATGATTACTGAATAACGCTCGAATGTAGGGACGCAATGCTTGCGTCCGCTACCTAATATATCCTGTTTTTCAACGGACGCCAGCGTGGCGTCCCTACAATCAGGCAAAAATGATGTTCTATAATTGATAATATGAATGAGACAAAAAATGAACGATCAACAACTCAATACTAACTCTGACCTTTTTAATGAATTTAATCCACCCAAAATCTATGCTTATTCCGACCGCTCTTTTCCAAATTGTTTAAAAGTGGGCTATACCACAAGGCAAAAAGCGGAACAGCGAGTAAGGGAGCAATACCCGACTAAAACGCCGGAGCAGACGTGGAAAATTGAGCTAGAAGAGTTTGCTGTACGGGATAACGGCACACTGTTTCGGGATTTCGATGTGCATAAGGCATTGAAAGCACAGGGTATTCGCCAAGTAAATGGCGAATGGTTTGAGTGTAGAAAAAAAGAGGTAGAGGCGGCGTTAATTGCGGTGAAAAAAGGGATTCGCAATGTCGAAAAACGTACTTTGAGTTTTGCTATGCGACCGGAGCAAGCGGAGGCGGTCAGCAAAACCCAAGCCTATTTTGAGAGCTTTAAGCAGGACAGCGGCAATCACGGCAAAGCGCCCCGTTTTTTATGGAACGCTAAAATGCGCTTTGGTAAAACCTTTGCGACCTATCAGTTAGCGAAAAAAATGGGCTGGAAAAAATTGCTCATTTTAACCTTTAAGCCGGCAGTACAAGATGCGTGGCAGGAAGATTTGCGAGGGCATACGGATTTTGAAGGGGGGCAGTTTTTCGCTAAGGATAGTGATTTGCAAACTATTGACCCGAACCGACCGCTTGTTTGCTTCGGTTCGTTCCAAGATTATTTGGGTAAAACCAAATCGGGGGCGATTAAGCCGAAAAATGCGTGGGTACACGAAACGAATTGGGATTGTGTGGTATTTGACGAATATCACTACGGGGCGTGGCGGGAAAATGCGAAAGATTTATTTGACGGCGAAGAGGATAAAAAAGAACAAGAGTATGCAGAAAGCCGTGATTTAAAAGAGTTTGATGAGGATTTGCTCCCGATTACAACGCATCATTATTTGTATCTTTCCGGCACACCGTTTCGGGCAATTTCATCGGGCGAATTTATTGAAGAACAAATTTTCAACTGGACGTATTCCGATGAACAAAAAGCGAAAAGCAGTTGGCAAGCAGTGCAGGGCAAAAATCCTTATTTATCGTTACCTAAAATGGTGATGATGACCTATCAATTACCCGATTCTCTAAGGGATATTGCTCGGAAGGGGGAATTTAACGAGTTTGATCTCAATCTCTTTTTTGAGGCAAAAGGCAAGGGGGAGAATGCTCAATTTACCTATAAAAATGAGGTGCAAAAATGGTTGGATTTCATTCAGAATAAATTGCCTGAATTAGCGGTTGATACGCTCAAAATGAGAGCAAGACCACAAGATAAACCGCCGATGCCGTTTTCCGATACTTATTTATTAGGGAATTTATTGCATACGTTTTGGTTTTTGCCGAATGTGGCGAGTTGTTATGCAATGCGGAATTTGCTGGCGGAGAAGCAAAATCTCTTTTTCCACCAATATCAGATTATTGTTGCCGCAGGGGCAGAGGCGGGCATTGGTTTGGAGGCTTTACCGCCTGTGCAAAATGCGATGACAACCCGCTTGCAACCAAAACGATCACGCTTTCGTGTGGAAAGCTCACGACGGGTGTTTCTGTGCCAGCGTGGACAGGGATTTTAATGTTGCGTAATGCCTCAAGCCCTGAGACCTATTTCCAAGAGGCGTTTCGGGTGCAAATCTCTTGGGTATTGCGGGGCTACGATGGTCGGGTAGCGAAAAGATATTTCTATCTCTCCATCCCCTAAGAACTGTACAAGCAAATTTCTCTGCATACAGCTCAAGCCTTTTTATTAGCCATAATTGTAGAAAACAAAACCTCCTATCCTCAAATATAAAGGATCAAGCACTAAACTGATTTACTTAATTTAGAGAAAGAATTAAACAATATATATCAAGCCTACTCGCTATGTTTTGGGCTTCGCTTCACTACCTGCTAGAATACCACCGTCAATCGTCAGTTCTATGCCTGTTAAATATCGGCTTTCGTTACTCGCCAAGTACAAAATACCGTAAGCAACATCTATAGGCTCACCAAAGTGTCCTAGCGGTATACCTGCCTCTATGTCTGCAATGATTTTCATTCTTTGCTCGCCTTCGCCCAGCATAGCTTCCCACATAGGTGTCATAATAGCAGCGGGGTGAATGCTGTTGCACCTGATTTTGTAGCCTTTTTCGGCACAATAAAGGGCAACGCTTTTGGTATGATTTCTCACCGATGCCTTGCTGGACGCGTAAGCAACGGCTGTTGGGATTCCCACCATACCACTTCTTGAAGAAATATTGACAATACTTCCACCTTTTTCTTTCATCAATTTAATCGCATATTTACACCCGAGCATTACGCCTGTGGCATTGACTCTATGTACTTCTTCCCAAGATTTCAGTTCTACATTTTCGGCATCAAATGCCCCTGATGTTTCTAAAAAACCTGTAATACCTGCATTGTTTACCAAAATGTCCAGTCTCCCGTATTTTTGAGTAATGTATTCGTCAGCTTTTTTCCAATCTTCTTCACAACCAACATCTAAATGCAAAAAGTCAGCACTTAAATTGTCGGCAAGAACCTTGCCTTTTCCATCTTGAATGTCGGAAATTATGACGATTGCCCCTTCTTGACGAAAGAGTTCAGCTGTCGCTTGCCCTATTCCACGAGCTGAACCTGTTATCAGAGCTATTTTGTTTTTTAGCCTCATACTATTTTCTCTTGTTTAAGTTAATTTGATCAGGTTTATCAGATCAAGCCCGATCTTCTAGATGATATAAATAGTCGGCTTCACAATATCCAAATTCAATAACGTGGCAATTTGGGTGTACCAAACAGCGACTATTTAAATATATTTTAATCAATTGGTAAGATTTTTCAATTTTTTGCACATTTTTCTCAAAAAGTGCTTGCATTGATTTTGGATTTCTCTATAATGCATGCAACACAACGACGCACTGTTGTGAAGAAGTTAGATTATGCGGTGCGTCGTTCTTTTTTGCT
>NZ_JWIZ01000089.1 GCF_001038205.1 Muribacter muris
GTATTGCTCAAGGCTATTAGGCTACCTTATAAGCCTCAAATGGCTCCGACGTCTCTTTTTCACGATTTAAACCAGCCATAGTTTCAGCCAAATTCATTATTGCAATTCTGCCATCATCAGAACTTTTTCGGTAATAGAGAATTAGATCTTTCTCGTGATTATTTAATTTATCCATTTCTGATTTCTGTGGTTGGCTTTGCGCAGGCATAAGCTCCAAGGATTGCTCAATCATTCTAAGGGCTTGTTCCAGTTCTTGCCTGTTCATTTTACCCGCCTTAATATCAAGCCTTAATTCGCCCGCTGACCGCGTGTGAATGACGTAATCGTGAGGTGGCTCGGGAGAATGTATCGCAGTAAAGCCCAGTGTCTTCTGCACTTCTTCGGGGAAAGAAGAATAATGATATTCAAACGTTTTCCCTTAACTCCTATTCCCTTCCTTCTCTGTGTGCTTTTTTACTAATTCCCTTATCGGTGGTAGGTAAATTTTCAAGGTTCTGTTCAAGTAATTCTGTAATTGACCACCATTCTTGTGAGTTCTTCATAAAATCACCTTGTAACGAACTCCGTTTTTTTTTCAAAATTTTTACCTAAGTGATTGATAATTAAAGGAACTATAAAAGAATACAAAAATCTTGAAAAGAACTATTAAGTTCTTTACAAATGAGTAATATAGTTTGTTTCAAGTTACTTAATCAAGTAAACGTTTTTAGTTAGTTAATCGCTAAGGATACCATTCAAACAAAGTCTATACGAATAAAGATATTTACGTTGATGAGAATAAAATCAATTATTGGGGCGACAGTTACCTTAAAGCCACAGAGAATAACTATGGTGGCATAATGATTAACTGCCCGACACGCAATGGCCGAATGCTGATTGAAAGCAATAACAATCGGTTTGCTCTTATCCGGCGAAACACAGAAAGTGGGGTAAATTATTATGTGATTACCACACCGGAAAGAAGCGGTACAATGGCGCTTGAAGGGGAGACAATCAGCACCGTGCATAAAGGGTACGGCGCTTATAGTAACCAATATTGCTCCTGAGCGCTGATTTTTGTAGCCGACGGTTACTTAGACGGCGTAGAAGTTGTCGGTGAATAGTTTCATCAAGTCCTACCGAAATACCGACACCAAGATAAGACTCTGTTTGTGCTTTATCCGCCCTATCTCTGCACACATCAGGCGAGTTATAAGAAGGCACACTATTTTGATTTAATTGATTTCCTACGGCTGATTTACTTAACTCGTCCACCCTATATCTTCTTCAGCTCAACCTTTGTGGCTCGTAACAGCGAGTTATGTAATGACAAGAGCGTTGAGATAATAGAGGCTCATGCCATGAAAAATCATATGCTAATGCTAGTGAAAGTTCCCCCCGAAATTAGCAGTATCAAGCTTTATGGGATATCTGAAAGGGAAATCTTCACAATGATATTCGAAAGGCATGCGAATTTGAAATATAAATATGGAAATAGAAACTTTTGGGCAAAAGGCTATGGCGTAAGTATGGTAGGTTTGAACATCAAAGTAGTCGAGGAATATATCAGGAATCAATAAAAAGAATATATGGATTTCTTTAGGGGTAGCTATAGAGTTATTGTACGGTTGGCGGTTTTTTACAGCCCCTATTGAAGTACTAGATACGGAGTGACCTAAAACCGCCCGTGAAACGGGCGGATTGTTATTATTAAAGAATATTACCAGTGTACGCGTAAACCTACACCGAATGCGTTGTCTTTAACTGAGCTAAGTTTTTGACCTGCATTATTGTATGTTTTGGTTTCTTGGATACGACCTTCAATAAAGGTGAATACATTTTTATGGACTTTGTATTCTGTACCTAACATAAAGCGGTGTGAACGTTCTTTTTCAATTGTGGTACCTGATTCTTTTGTTTTACCGTTTAAGTAAACATAGTTACCATATACTGCAACTGCCGGAGTTACTTGGTATTTAGCACCGGTATGTAAACCGTGAGTGAATTTTCTGTTTGCTCCGTCTTTATCGTTTTCAAAACCGTAGTCCGCTGCAAGAGTTAAGCTATCAATGGTATAGCTTCCACCAACCATTCCAGCATCACGGTAGTGTTTAGTGCTTGTTTCTGTTGCGTAGTTATCACGAGTATAACCTGCTGCAACTTTTGCGGATTGACCTTGAGCTACATCAAATCCGTAAGTAACACCTGCACCATAGCCTGATTTTAATTTGCCAACAACAACTTCACCGTCTTTACGATCTTCAGCAAAACGGTAGTCAACACCAACTTGTAAGCCTTCAATACCTTTGTAGTCATAACGTACAACAGATTTACCTGAAGTTGTTAATGGCGTTTTAGTAACACCGTAGGTATTATCGAAACCTGCTTGTGAGATATCATCACCGATAGTTACTTGGCGACCGAAAGATACTTCACCGAATTGTTTGCTGCCTAAACCAACATAAGCACGGTGAGCATAAACATCACCAAATTCATCGGTTGTTTTTGAATTGCTTGAGAAACGTAACTCTAAACGACCGAATGCAAATAAATCGTCAGATAAGTCGTGTTTTACACGCACACCGAAACGTGAACCGTCATTTTTTAAGTTAGTATGGTTGCGTGCTTTTTTAGTTTCGTTACCATTTCCATCTTTAGTTCTTGAGCCAGAGTTATCTAACAATAGGCGGAGAGAACCGTCCACATCAACTTTAGTGCCTTCGTTTTCATACACAGTTACCGCTGATGCTGACGCTGCGAATGCTGTTACTGCTAATGCTACAAGTGTTTTTTTCATAGTGTTCACCTTAAATTTTATTTTAAGTCAAAATTACTCCCGTTAAGGTATAGAAGTAATTCTCCAAATCCGTTGCTTAATCTGACTAAAACTAAGCAACACCGATTGCGTGTGCATATTGTCAGAAAGCAAAATTTATGTCAATAGAATAGGTGGTGTTTGAATGATTTAGTTATTTTTCAATGTGTTATGTGTGTTTTAGTCTGTAAATTACGTAGAGAGTGTTGAAAATTAGTTAATGCAAAAAAGTGGCAGATTGTTATTAACTCATTGATTTATAATTGGAAAGTTTTAATCAAACTGAAAACAGGCTCTATTCTTCAAATTTGTGACGCAGATCACAAAATGAGAAAAATATTTGAACTTTTTTTCATCACCAAATGGTTTATAGGCATTTTCTTGCTGTTTCTAGGCACTAAGGGATTTTGATTGACGAGTTTATACCGGCTACATTAGTATTCCGTGCTATGGTTTTTCTTATTTATCTATTGGAATGAAAACATTTCTTGATACGATTGAGCAACAATTTGCAACATTTTTACCCTATTCTAATTATAGGGTGAGTGTGCCGGAAGCTCTTTTTGAGCGTTCGCAGGGAGAGATAGGAGAGTTTGTTGCTGAGTTACAAGAAACTGCTAAGCAACTGGTTCAACAGCGTGATTCTCTTTATGCCGAGCTTTATGCGAAACGATTAATTTTGCAGTTTGATGCGTTACAAAAAGCGTTAGATAAATTGCAAGCAGCACATCAGGATAAACCGTTCCAATCATCTTATCGTTTTGCCCGAAATATTCATCAGCTTCCCGTTGAAAAACGGTTGATGGAGTATAAGAAAGCCTTACGAGCATTGAATGAAAAATTGAGCTGGCTGACCGAGCAGAGTTATCAATGTAACGATGAGACACAAAGACAGAATTATATCGCACAAATCCAGGAAACAGAGTACCGTAAGCAAAAATGCTTGCAGGCAATTGAGGCATTAGAATAGGCAAAGGGCGAATTTTACCGCCCTGTTTGATAGTTAATTTCCGGAAATCTTTAATTTTTCCAATAAAATTGAACCGGTTTGAATATTGGAACGGTGTTCAATATCATCGGCAACAGCGACTAAATTATTAAACATATCTTGGAGCTGACCGGCTATCGTGATTTCGGCAACGGGATATTGGATTTCACCGTTTTCGACCCAAAATCCCGCTGCCCCTCGAGAGTATTCCCCTGTTACCCCATTTATAGCGCTGCCGAGCATTTCGGTAACGAGTAGTCCTGTCCCCATTTCGCGAACTAAGCTATTCAAACCGCCTGAACGGTTCGGCTTCACCAACCAGTTATGAATACCGCCAGCGTGGCCTGTTGTCTGCATTCCCAGTTTTCTCGCACTGTATGAGGTGAGTAGATAGGTTTGCAAGATCCCGTTTTGAATAATTTGTTGATCTCGGGTGTAAACACCTTCGCTATCAAAGGGCGAGGAAGCAAGCTGGCGGACGAGGTGAGGGCGTTCGATTATCTCAAACCAGCTCGGCAAAATTTGCTCGCCGAGTTTATCTTGCAAAAAGCTTGCTTTACGATATAACGCACCACCGCTGATGGCACCGGCTAAATGCCCGATTAAACCGGTGGCGATGTCGTTATAAAAAATGACCGGCACTTCGCAGGTGGCGAGTTTTTGGGGATTAAGCCGCTCTACTGCTTTTTGGGCGGCTTGCTTGCCGACCCATTCCGGTGAGGCAAGGCAGTCAAATTCACGGGAAATGGTGTATTCGTAGTCCCGTTCAAGCTGATCTTGATAGGCGGAGATGACGCTGCAAGAGAGGGAATAGCGGCTGGATAGATAGCTTTGTAGCATTCCGTGGGTATTACCGTAAACACGGATACCGCTGTGAGAGTTGAACGTTGCCCCATCGCTGTTGACAATTCGCTCATCGCTTGCCAAAGCGTGATGCTCTGTTTCAGCGGCGAGTTCAACGGCTTGGTCAACCTCAATCTCTGCATGGTGATAAAGCGCTAAATCCGGCGGATTAAACGCCATTAGGGCTTCATCGGCAAGTCCGCTACATTCGTCCTCAGAAGTATATTTTGCAATCGCAAGGGCGGATTCGACCGCTTGTTGAATGGATTGGGGCTGTAAGTCGGAAGTGGACGCATTACCTTTACGCTTACCCAGATAAACCGAGATACCGAGCGAACCGTCATTGTTAAACTCAATATTTTCCGTCTGCTCTAAACGGGTAGAAACGGATAATCCCGCGACTTTGGTAACGCCGACTTCGGCGGTTGCTCCTGCTTTTTGGGCATAGTCGAGCGCAATTTCCACCGCATTGCGCAGTTGTTGCTCTTGCTGTTGAAGTTCTGTTTGACTGATTAACGCCATTTTTCTTCCTTTTGGTCGTGTACAGGCGGTTGGTTGAGGGGAAAATCTTGCAAAAAATCTCGGCTAACCGACCGCGTGATAATGAAATTCCGCTCATTTTACCTTAATTTTCTGCTAAACTAGCCACAATTTTTTTGAATGAAGGATACAGAATGGCGAGAAAGCAACGTAATGAGATTGATTGGACGGATGATGAGGAAGAGATCATTTGGGTCAGCAAGAGTGAGATTAAACGAGATGCGGAGCAGCTTAAAAAGTTGGGAGAAAGTTTGATTGGGCTGAATGCGGTGAATTTAGCGAAAATGCCGCTGCAAGAGAATATCCGAGAAGCGATTGAGCTGGCACAGCGGTTAAGATTAGAGGCACGTCGCCGCCAAATTCAATATATCGGCAAGTTATTGCGAAGCGTTGATCCTGAGCCGATTCAAGAGGCGTTGGATAAGGTCGAAAACCGTCATAATCAGCAACAGGCGTTGTTGCATAAACTTGAATTGGTACGGGATCAATTAGTCGCACAAGGCGATGAGGCATTAAGTGCGTTGATTGAGGAATATCCGACGTTGGATCGTCAGCATTTGCGTCAGTTAATTCGGGCGGCACAAAAAGAAAAACAAGCCAATAAACCCCCTAAAAATTACCGTGAAATTTTTCAATATTTAAAATCAATGATTGTGGAGCAGTAGGAAACTCAATGGAAACTCTCTTTTATTTGCATATTGGCTTGGCGTATGTCAGCCTGATGTTATTATTGTTGCGTGGGGTATTGTCGGCAAGAAAGGTTGAATGGCGACAATATAAATTGTTAAAAATTGCACCGCACATTGTCGATACCTTTTTATTTGCAACGGGGATCGGGATTTTCGTGTGGTTTGGGCTGGATCTGCAAGCGTGGATGTTTGCCAAACTCTTTTTCTTGGTAATGTATATTCTGTTTGCTGCTAAAGCCTTTAAGAAAAACCAACCTTTTTCGCTCAAGCATTTCATCTTAGCGGTGGTGAGCTTTATGATGATAATGCTGGTCGCTACCGTAAAATAGCTAAAAAATCCGCAGAGTGCTGCGGATTTTTTATGTTCAAATAGTCTTACTCTGCCTTTGCTTATATGAATGCAAACGTGGTAGAAATCGCACTAGCGTCCGCGGGTAAAGCATACGAAGATATACTATAATAACGGACGCAAGCATTGTATCCCTACGATTTTTGAGGAAAATCGTTTGCCTAACAATAGAGCCAGGTTTATTTGGCTAAAACTGTTTTTAAGGCATTGCCGATGTCGGCAAGGCTACGCACGGTTTTTACACCTGCGGCTTCAAGGGCGGCAAATTTTTCGTCTGCCGTGCCTTTGCCGCCGCTGATAATCGCACCCGCGTGCCCCATACGTTTGCCTTTTGGTGCGGTAACGCCAGCAATATAACTAACTACCGGTTTGGTGACATACTCTTTAATAAAGGCTGCTGCTTCTTCCTCTGCCGAACCACCGATTTCGCCGATCATTACGATAGCGTCTGTTTCCGGATCATCTTGGAACAGCTTGAGAATATCAATGAAGTTTGAGCCAGGAATCGGGTCGCCGCCGATACCGACACAAGTCGATTGTCCAAAACCCTCATCGGTGGTTTGCTTAACCGCTTCATAGGTGAGTGTACCGGAGCGGGAAACAATCCCGATTTTCCCTTTTTGGTGAATATGTCCCGGCATAATGCCGATTTTACATTCATCAGGGGTAATCACACCCGGGCAGTTCGGCCCGATCATCCGCACACCCGTTTGATTGAGGCGTTGTTTGACTTGCAACATATCAAGGGTTGGAATGCCTTCAGTGATACAAATCACAAGCTCAATACCGGCATCAACGGCTTCTAGAATGGCATCTTTACAGCCGGGGGCAGGTACGTAGATTACCGTTGCCGTTGCACCGGTTGCTTCGACCGCTTCACGCACAGTATTGAAGACCGGTAAGCCCAAATGCGTCGTGCCGCCTTTACCCGGTGATACACCGCCGACTAATTGCGTGCCGTATGCGAGTGCCTGTTCGGAGTGGAATGTGCCTTGTCCGCCGGTAAAACCTTGGCAGATTACTTTTGTGTCTTTGTTGATTAAAATCGCCATTGTTTCCCCCTATTGATTAGCAGCGGCTTTCACGGCAAGTTGTGCCGCATCGGTTAATGTGGTTGCGGCAATGATATTTAAACCGCTATTGGCAAGGATTTCACGCCCTAACGGTGCGTTGTTTCCTTCTAAACGTACCACAACCGGCACGCTAACGCCCACTTCATTGACGGCTGCGATGATACCCTCTGCGATTAAATCACAACGCACAATCCCGCCGAAAATATTGACTAATACCGCTTTCACCGCTTTGTCGGATAAGATGATTTTGAAGGCTTCCGCAACACGCTCTTTGGTTGCGCCACCGCCGACATCGAGGAAGTTTGCCGGCTGACCGCCGTGTAGTTTCACAATATCCATCGTGCCCATTGCTAGACCTGCACCGTTTACCATACAGCCGATATCGCCTTCAAGGGCAACATAGTTGAGCTGGTGGGATTCGGCAAGGGCTTCACGCGGGTCGTCTTGGCTCGGATCTTGCATCGCTACTAAGGCAGGCTGGCGATAGAGTGCATTGCTATCGACAACGATTTTGGCATCTAAGCAGAGAAGATTGCCTTCTTTGGTGGTAACAAGCGGGTTTACCTCAAGTAATGCGAGATCTTTTTCAACGAACATTTTCGCCATTTGCACGAAAATATGGGCAAATTGTTTGATTTGATCACCTTTTAAGCCTAGTTTGAACGCCAATTCACGCCCTTGGTACGGCATTCCGCCGACTAACGGATCGATCGCCATTTTGTGCAATAAATGTGGAGTTTTCTCCGCCACTTCTTCGATATTTACGCCGCCTTCGGTTGAAACCATAAAGACAACCCGTTGCGACGCACGGTCTAACACTGCGCCTAAATAAAGCTCACGATCAATATTCGAGCCTTCTTCAATATAAATAGTATTGACCGGCTGACCGTTGGCATCGGTTTGGAAGGTAACCAAACGTTTACCGAGCCATTGCTCGGCAAAGGCTTTCGCTTCGGCTTCGTTTTTAACTAATTTCACTCCGCCGGCTTTGCCCCGTCCACCTGCGTGTACTTGGCATTTTGCCACCCATAAGTCGCCGCCGAGTTTTTTGACGGCTTCGCCCGCTTCGGCAGCGGTTTGGCAAGGAATCCCTTGGCTCACAGGTAATTTGTATTCAGCAAAAATTTGCTTACTTTGGTATTCGTGTAAATTCATAGTGTTTCCTTTGTTTTATGATAAAGGCTTTATAATTCGGTTTGGTAAGCGGTGCGTACCGCTGTGAGATTTGCAAAAAATCTCAAATCACAGACCGCTTGCACAAACAAGCGGTCTTTTGGATTAAATTTCCAGTAATAAGCGTGTCGGATCTTCCAATAAATCTTTGATCGCCACTAAGAAGCCGACCGATTCGCGTCCGTCAATTAAACGGTGATCGTAGCTGAGTGCCAGATACATCATCGGGCGGATCACCACTTCACCGTTAATCGCAACAGGGCGATCTTTGATGGCGTGCATCCCTAAAATCGCACTTTGCGGCGGGTTGATGATCGGGGTGGACATCAATGATCCGAACACACCGCCGTTGGTAATGGTAAAGTTACCGCCGGTTAAGTCTTCTACGGTTAATTTGCCGTCCCGTCCTTTTTCCGCTAAGGCTTTAATCGATTTTTCAATTTCTGCCATACTGAGTTTGTCGCAATCACGCAAGACCGGCGTAACCAGACCGCGTGGAGTAGAAACAGCGATACTCACATCAAAATAGTTATGGTAAACCACATCATCACCGTCAATAGAGGCATTGACTTCCGGATAGCGTTTGAGGGCTTCCACGACGGCCTTAATGTAGAAAGACATAAAACCTAGACGCACGCCGTGTTGTTTTTCAAATTTTTCGCCGTATTGTTTACGCAGGGTCATAATCGGCTGCATATCCACTTCGTTGAAAGTAGTGAGCATTGCGGTGGTGTTTTTGGCTTCAAGCAGACGTTCGGCAATGCGTTTACGCAAGCGGGTCATTGGCACGCGTTTTTCGCTACGGGCAGCGTAGGCAACGGTGCTGACGGTATTTTCCGCTTTTTCCGCCACTTTAGCGGTACGTTTGGCGAGTGCAGCTTCCACATCTTCACGGGTAATTCTGCCGCCTACGCCCGTGCCTTTAATTTCTTCGGCGTTGAGATCGTGCTCGGCAAGTAAGCGGCGGATCGCCGGACTTTGCGATTCGGCATCGCTGTGATCGTGTTCAATCGCAGCGGATTTACGATCTGCCGGCGTTGCTTCATTTGCTTGCGTTAGGGTAGCAGGGCTGACATCACCCGCTTGTGTGGTGGATAAAATGCCCAGCACTTGTTTGCTGATAACGGTTGCACCTTCGTCTTGTGCAATTTTGCTGATCACACCATCGCTGGTCGCCGGGACTTCTAATACCACTTTGTCCGTTTCAATTTCAACGATGACCTCATCACGTTTAACGCTGTCGCCTACTTTTTTATGCCAAGTGGCAACCGTTGCGTCAGCCACTGATTCAGGGAGATCCGGAACAAGAATTTCGATAGTCATAATAGGTTTCCTTTTAATCTTCGTTCACCAATCGGGACACACGGGGTGTGCCCGCTGTTTTACAAAATAGTGTGTATAACTGACCGCTTGTATGCGGGTTAAGCGATAGTTAAGGCATCGCTAACCAGTTGTTTTTGTTGCTGCGTATGCAATGACATATAGCCGACCGCAGGAGAGGCGGAGGCAGGACGTCCGGCATATTTGAGTTTGGCATTATCTGCAATCGAAGCCTCAAAATTGTGCTTGCTGCAATACCACGCCCCTTGGTTGAGCGGCTCTTCCTGACACCAAACGAAATCGGTAACGTGTGCATACGGCTCAAGGGCTTTTTTCACATCATCGTGCGGATACGGATAGAGTTGCTCAATCCGAATGATTGCCACGTCCGTTTGGTTGTTTTGGCGGCGCTGCTCAAGTAGATCGTAATAGACTTTACCGGAGCACATTACCACCCGTTTGACCTGCGCAGGATCGAGCTTATCAACTTCACCGATGACATTTTGAAACTCGCCGTTGACTAATTCATCAAGGCGGGATACTGCCAATGGATGACGCAGTAAGGATTTCGGCGAGATCGCGACAAGCGGTCGGCGCATTTTGCGTAGTGCTTGGCGGCGCAGCATATGGTAAACCTGTGCCGGCGTGGACGGAATACAGACTTGCATATTTTGCTCGGCACAAAGCTGTAAATAGCGTTCTAGGCGTGCGGAGGAGTGCTCCGGCCCCTGACCTTCGTAGCCGTGCGGTAATAGCATTACCAAGCCGCACATTCTGCCCCATTTTTGTTCACCGGAGCTGATAAATTGGTCGATGACAATTTGTGCGCCGTTGGCAAAATCACCAAATTGGGCTTCCCAAATGGTTAAGGTTTTCGGATTAGTGGTGGCATAGCCGTATTCAAAGGCTAAAACCGCCTCTTCGCTTAATACCGAATCCCACACTTCAAAGCGCCCTTGATTGCTGTGTAATTGGGTGAGCGGCACATAGCCTGTACCGTCATTTTGGTTATGAATGACGGCGTGGCGGTGGAAGAATGTGCCACGACCGGCATCTTCACCGGAAAGGCGAACGTGCGTCCCCTCGTCTAGCAAGGTGGCGTATGCCATTGTTTCTGCCATTCCCCAGTCAAATAATTTATTGCCTTGATACATTTCTCGGCGGTCTTTGTAAATTTTTTCGACCCGAGAGTGCGGGCGTACGCTGTCCGGATATTCGCATACCCGTTTGGCGAGGGTCAGGAAACGGGCTTGCGGGAAGGTATTTTCATACGGATCAGTCCATTCATAGTTGAGATATTGCAACCAATCCATTGTGGCGGTGTCCATTTCACGCCATTCCGACACGACCCGTTCGCCGTTATCTAGCGCATCACGGTAGAGGTTAATCATCTCAATTTCATCATCATTGGTGATCACCCCTTCATTGATAAGACGGTCGGCATAGACTTTGCGAGGTGTCGGATGTTTTTTGATAAGCCCGTACATCATCGGCTGCGTAGCTAACGGCTCGTCTGCTTCGTTATGACCGTGGCGGCGGTAAGAGATTAAGTCAATGAAAATATCCCGTTTGAATAACGCACGGTATTCAACCGCCATTCTGGCTGCAAAGGCAACTGCTTCCGGATCGTCTCCATTAACATGAATGATCGGCGCTTGGATCATTTTGGCAATGTCGGTGCAGTATTCGGTTGAGCGGGTATCGTTTGGGTTAGAAGTTGTAAATCCGATTTGGTTGTTAATGACCACCCGAATCGTACCGCCTACCCGGTAGCCCCGTGCATTTGACATATTCAGGGTTTCTTGTACCACGCCTTGTCCGGCAACGGCGGAGTCGCCGTGAACGGTAATCGCCAATACTTTTTCCCGCTCGGTATCGTTAATACGGGTTTGTCTTGCGCGTACCGAACCGATCACCACCGGGCTGACGATTTCTAAATGGGACGGGTTGAATGCAAGAGCAAGATGCACTTTTTTGTCATCAACGGCAAAATCCGATGAAAAACCTTGGTGGTATTTCACATCGCCTGTGCGGTGGGTTTCGGCGTGCTTGCCAGCAAATTCATCAAACAATTCCGCCGGTTTTTTGCCGAGAACATTGACGAGCATATTCAAACGCCCACGGTGTGCCATCCCCATTACCACATCGGTCATTCCTTGGCGGCTGGCGTGGCGGATAATCTCTTTCATTAACGGAATAAACGCATCGCTACCTTCAAGGGAGAAACGTTTTGCACCGGGGAATTTCGCCCCTAAATAACGCTCTAGCCCGTCTGCCGCCGTCAGCTCTTTTAATAAGTTAAGCTTTTCTTCTTTTGAAAAGAGCGGTTTATTCAGCACGCTTTCCATTTTGGCTTGCAGCCATAATTTTTGTTCCATATCCTGAACGTGCATAAACTCAAGCCCGATGCTGCCGCAATAGGTTTCTTTGAGGGCATCGGCAAGCTCGCTCAGTTTGATCGTTTCTTTATTGTAAACATAACGCCCGATATTAAAGGTTTCGTCCAGATCTTGTTCGCTAAAACCGTGGTGGCGATAATCTAACTCCGGCACTTGCGAAGTTTTCCAGCGGTAGTAGTTAAGCGGGTCGAGTTTCGCTTCCAAATGCCCACGGAAACGGTAAGCATTGATGAATTGTAACACTTTGACCAGTTTCGCACTGGCTTCAGGATCGATGATGCTGACCGCTTCCGAACGTTGCTCACGGGCTAAACGGCGGAAGTAATCCCGCACGGTAGAGTGGGGCTGCTCGGCTTTTTGAGCTTGAGGCAGTTGGGCAAAAATGGTTTTCCAACTGTCATCGACACTGTCAGGATCGTCAAGATACTGCTCATAGATTTCTTCAACATAAGATTGATTAGCGCCGCCGAGAGCGGTGGACGCAAACCATTCATCAAAATTGTTATGTTGCATACAGACCTAACCTTATTGAGATGTTTACAAAATTTGCACTGATTGCCGAATATTGGGCAAACAGGCGACACATTTCCGTCATTGACGGACGAATGTTACCGAATAATGCCTATTATGCCTGAAATTCAAATCTAAAACTGTGAAGTAAGTCTGATTTTTACATTTTGTTCACAAAAAATTAAATAAAAAGGGCGTTTGGGCAAAACTCGGTGAAGCTGTGATAACTAAAATGTAAGACAAGCGGTCGGTTTTGTCAGATTTTTTGCAATATCATATAGCGGTTGCACAGCGCTGGATATTTGCCCATCGGTAGGAACGCATTACGTGCGTCCAACTAATTTTCGGAGAGGACACACAGCGCGTTCCTAGAGTTTGATGAAATACAATGGCGACTTCAACCGATTATTTGCAATATTTCCCTGCCAACCGACCGCTTGCGTTAAAAAATCGTGCCGCCGAGTTTGATTGCATATAGAAAGAGGCTGGCGGCGATGCCGTACATTATCAGTCCGGTGAGTGTATCGAGAATTTGCCAAGTTCGCCGTTTTTGAAAATAGCCGGCTAACTTGCCGGCAGCAAAACCGACACCGAAGAACCATAAAAAAGAGCAGGCGAGTGCGCCGAGTAAAAAGGCGATTTTTTCCTCGAAAGTCAGCGTGCCGCCAATACCACCGACAATCACAACCGTATCAATATAAACGTGGGGATTGAGCAGCGTGATGGCGAGCGTTACCATTACCGCTTTTTTTAAGCTCGCTTTGGACGTTTGACCGCCGGCAAGCAGTTGGCTCGTACCTCGGTAAGCGCTGATAAAAGAGCGGCTGCCGTAACTCAACAGGAAAATCGCGCCGAATAAAGCTAACCCGAAACTGAAGAGCGGCGATTGCGAAATCAAGCTGCCCAAGCCGAGAACGCCGAGGGTCATCAGTACCACATCGCAGAAAAAGCAGATAAAGGCAACCCAAAAAACGTGCTGTTTTAAAATCCCTTGTTTGAGTAGAAAGGCGTTTTGTGCGCCGATAGAGACAATCAGCCCAAAACAGACCACAAATCCGTGTAAAAAAATGTCCATCTTATTTTCTCCTGTTAACAAGCGGTCGATTATACTGAAATTTTTGCAAAAATTAGGGTATAATCCGCAAAATTTTACTCCCTGTTTGCGAAGGAATATCTTATGCCACATCTTAACGAAAATGAATCCTGTATTGTGATTGCGATCGCCGGTGCGTCTGCCTCCGGAAAGAGTTTGATTGCCTCCACTATCTATAAAGAATTAAAAGCGGAATTGGGGCAGGACGATATTGGGATTATTTCGGAAGATGCGTATTACCGTGATCAAAGCCATTTGGCAATGGAAGAGCGGGTGAAAACCAATTATGACCACCCGAATTCAATGGATCACGCCTTGTTGGTGTCGCATTTGAAAGCGTTGAAACAAGGGCAATCGGTGGAGATTCCGGAGTATGACTATGCCGAGCATAACCGTAAAAAAACGGTAACGCATTTTTCGCCGAAACGGGTGATTATTTTGGAAGGCATTCTATTGCTGACCGATGAGAAAATCCGCAATGAATTGAATGTATCTATTTTTGTCGATGCGCCGCTAGATATTTGTTTTATCCGCCGTTTACAACGGGATATGCAAGAGCGGGGCAGAACGATGGAGTCGGTGGTGAATCAATATCGGGCAACAGTGCGGCCAATGTTCCTGCAATTTGTCGAACCCTCTAAACAATATGCGGATATTATTGTGCCAAAAGGGGGTAAAAACCGCATTGCTATCAATATCTTAAAAGCACAGATTAAACAGTTGCTCAAGCAAAAATAGGAGAGCCGTATGCGTTTATGCGACAGTGATATTGAACGTTATTTAGACGAAGGGATCATTGCCCTTACGCCTCGTCCGGCGAATGAAAAGATCAACGGTGCGACCATTGATGTGCGTTTGGGCAACTCTTTTCGGGTGTTTCGTGAACATTCCACCCCTTATATTGATTTGAGCGGACCGAGAGAAGAAGTTACCGCTCAACTTGAACGAGTGATGAGCGAAGAAATTTTAATTGGTGATGATGAAGCCTTTTTCCTGCACCCCGGTGAGCTGGCGTTGGCAACGACACTGGAATCGGTAAAATTGCCGGCGAATATTGTCGGCTGGCTAGACGGGCGTTCCTCCCTTGCCCGCCTTGGTTTAATGGTTCACGTTACCGCTCACCGCATCGATCCGGGTTGGGAAGGGAAAATTGTGCTGGAGTTTTTCAACGCCGGCAAACTGCCGCTTGCTTTGAGACCGAATATGGCGATCGGGGCATTGAGCTTTGAAATTCTCAGCGGTGATGCCCAACGCCCTTATAACGCCCGCAAAGATGCAAAATATAAAAACCAACAAAGTGCGGTATCAAGCCGAATCAATGAAGACGGCTGATTGACAATGTAAAATGAGAGGGGAACGGCGTTCCCCTTTTTTATAGGCTATGCAACCAAATTTGTCGTGATTGCCGATTTCACAATGTCAATCCCCTGTTTATAGCGTTCAATAAATCGTTGATAGCCTTCAACGATAGTTTTTTCCGGATAAATTAAGTTGAGCTTGGTTTGATTAAAAATATACGCGTCCAAATAATCTTCTAAGGACATACTGTCTGATTTAGCGAGAAAATTAGCCAATAGCGCAATGCCCCAAGCGCCACCGTTTGAGGCGGTATCCATTGTAGCAAGTGGGATATTCAGGGCGGAGGCAAGGATTTTTTGGGCAACGTTTTCCGTTTTGAAAATACCGCCGTGCCCTAAAATGCGATCGATCGCGACATTTTCTTGCTCTATTAAAATATCCATTCCGAGCTTCATTGCACCGAATGCGGTATAGAGGTGGGTACGCATAAAGTTGGCAAGGTGAAATTGTGCATTGGTGGGGTGTAGAAAGAGTGGGCAGCCTTTGGTGAGCCCGACATTGTGTTCGCCCGAATAAAATCCGTAAGAGAGAAGATTACCGCAGTCGGCATCGCCTTCTAATGCGTGGCGAAACAGTGTTTCATAAAGCTCCTCCGTGTAAACTTTGACGCCGAATAATTGCAGGCATTCACCGAGTAGATTGACCCACGCATTGATGTCGGAGGTACAGTTTTGAGCGTGTGCCATTGCGACTAATTTTCCGGCAGGTGTTGTAACAATATCCAGCTCGGCATAGGTCTTGGATAAGGCTTTTTCCAGTACAATCATCGCAAAGGCAGATGTGCCGGCAGAGATATTGCCGGTTTTCTCTTTGATGCAGTTTGTGGCAATCATCCCTGTACCGGCATCCCCTTCGGGGGCACAAAACGGGATACCTGCTTGTAGATTGCCGGTCGGGTCAAGTTTTTTAGCTCCGCAAGCGGTCAGTTGTCCGGCTTTTTGCCCGGCAATTTTAACGTTGGGGAGCAACTGTTCCAGCGTCCAAGGGTAGTGTTCTTGTGCAATAAGGCGGTTGAATTGAGCAAGCATTGTGCGGTTGTAATCAAGTAAGCCCGTATCAATCGGGAACATTCCGGATGCATCGCCAATACCAAGACATTTTTCGCCGGTTAGCTGCCAATGTACATAGCCTGATAAGGTCGTGAGGAAATCAAGCTGATGGAGATGAGGCTCTTGATTGAGAATGGCTTGGTATAAATGCGCAATACTCCAACGTTGAGGGATCGGATACCCAAACCGTTCGGTTAATGTTTCGGCAGCTTGTAGCGTCATATTATTACGCCACGTCCGAAAAGGGACGAGCTGATTGCCGGTTTTATCAAAGGCAAGATAGCCGTGCATCATTGCACTGATACCGATCGCCTGTGCCGTTTTGATAACCGTGCGGTATTTCTCTTTGACGGTCTGTTGTAAATCGCCGAAAGCCAGTTGTAATGTCTGCCAAATTTCGCTTTGATGGTAAGTCCAAATACCGTCAATAAAATGATTTTCCCAGTCTGCGCCGCCGGTAGCGAGAATGATGCCTTGCGGATTGATCAGCACGGCTTTAATGCGGGTTGAACCTAATTCAATCCCAATAATAATATTGCCTGAATCAATCTCTATTTTTTCATTTTGCATTGTAAACTCCTATTTGAATAAACGGCTTTTTTCTAAAAAGATAAATAAAATCAGTAGTGTTCCCCATAATATCATTGTGATATAGCTACTGATACCAAGCATATTTAAACCGCTTTCAATCATTTGCAATAGAATGAGTGCTAAGATAATGCCGATGAGTTTACCTTTCCCGCCGTCAGGATTTATACCGCCTAATACGGCGGCTAAGATGGAAATCAATAAATAAGAGTCCCCATAAGATGCTTTTGCCGAGTTTAATTTTGATGTCATCAATATTGCGGCAAAGGTGCAAAGTAGTGAAGAAAGAATATAAACAATGATGATCACTTTTTGGGTATGAATACCGGAATAGAAGGTGGCTTTTTCGTTGTTACCGATAAAATAAATTGATTTGCCTAAAGTGGTCTTTTCTAAGATAAACCAAACACAAAAGAAGAGGATTAAACATACTAAGAGAGGGATCGGAATGTAAAAGAGGGAAGAGGCATTGAGCGTTAATATATGATGAGGGAGATTGGAGATAGTCGAGCCATTGGTGAATAAAATATTTAAGCCGTTAATCAGTGTCATTGTACCGAGTGTCGCTAAAATAGGCGAGACTTTAATAATGGCAATTAAGCAGCCGTTCAATAAACCGATTAAGGTTGCACATACTCCGCTTAGCCCAATAGCTAGGAATAGAAACATCGGGCTTTCATTTTGAGTAACCAAATAGGCGATAATCAATGCACTGCTATTCATTGTGGCAATGATAGAGAGATTGATACCGCCGGTTATCATTGGAATTGACATTGCGAGCGTTAGAATACCGAGAATCGCCACTTGTGATGCCATTGATTGAAAGTGAGCTATCGACCAAAAAAGCTCGGGAATAAGGATTGAAAATAGGAAGAGTGCTAAAATAAATAATAAGCAGAGGTATTTTGTCGGGCGATCAATATAGCGTTTCATTCTGTTTTCCTTATTTTTTATGTTGTGCAAGAGCGGTTAAACTAATACTTAAAATCATAATGCAACCGGTAATAACCATCTGCCAGTAAGATGAGACATTTAATAAATTCAGACCGTTTTGAATCATTGCAACTAATGCCACGCCCATTACCGTGCCGGATAATGTGCCTTTGCCGCCCGTTAGGCTTGCTCCCCCTAATACAACGGCTGTGAGTACGGTTAATTCATAGCCTAACAGAGAATCCGGTGCGACCGATTGCACCGTATAAGACTGAACAACGCCGGCAACACCTGCCATTATGCCCATATAGCCGTAAGCGAGAATATGCAGTTTCAGCAAATTAAAGCCGATTCTCAGTGCGGATTCTTTATTTCCGCCCAGTGCGTAGATTTGTCGCCCCAGACTGACTTTATTTAATAAGAGATGAGTCATCAGAATAACGCAGAGCATCACAATAATTTGAAAAGATAGCCCGTATTCTACGCCTTCTGCTGTGGTGTGTTTAAAGAGAATATATTCCTGTTGAAACCAGTGTGGAAAATCATACAGCCAAACCCCTTTCGTAACATAAAGCAGAGCGCCATAAAAGATATTAAGTGTCGAAATCGTAATAATAATGGCGGGTACGGCTAATTTATGAATAATAACGGCATTGAGCATACCAAATAACCCTCCCACCAAGATTGCGATAGCAAAAACACCGATTAAGCCGATATGATAATGCTGAATAATAGAAATCATTACATATTGGGCAATAATCGTAATCGCCGGAAAGGAAATATCAATACCGCCTGCAATTAAAACGACAAGTAATCCGCAGGCAAGTATCATTAACATTGCATAATTATTAAAAATATCGTAGATATTTTCGATGGTTAAAAAATCGTGTGTGAATAAACTCAATAGCCCAAATAGCACGAGTAACGTTAAAAATAAAATACGGTTATTTAGATTTTTCATAAACAATATCCTCAATAGCCTGTTCTGTACAATCGTTTGGGCGAAACTGTGCCGTTATTTTGCCTTTATTCATTACAAATACCCGATGGCTATGGTAATAGGCCTCCTCAATTTCATCGGTAATAAAAATCACTGAAATCCCTTTTTCGGACAGTGTTTGAATAATATGAAAAATCCCCGTTTTATTGGCGACATCAACCCCAATCGTTGGCGAATCTAAAATCATCACTTGGGGTGAAACGGCTAACCACTTGGCAATAGATACTCGCTGGGCATTACCGCCCGATAATGTATTGACGGCTAAATCCGCATCGGCGGCTTTAATCTTGAGCTTTTCAATAAACGTTTGGCTTAATCGGCGGGCAGATTGGTTTTGGATAATATTAAATCTGCCGGTGAGACGTTGAAGCACAGTTGAAATTATATTGTGATGGATTGATTCTGCCATTATCAGTCCGGTATTCATTCGATCTTCCGAAACGTACACAATCCCTTTGGCGATCGCTTGGCGGTTATTTTTTAAGGAAATCCGTTGCCCGTTCAGCCTGATTTCACCACAATCCGGTTGAGTAATGCCGAATAAACTCAAACAGAGCTCGGTACGTCCTGATCCTAATAGGCCGACTAACGAAATAATTTCACCTTGTTTAAGCGAGAAATCAATCTGTTGATATTGATGGGCGAGACAGAGATTTTTAACTTCAAGTACCGTCGGCGTTTGCAAAAAATCGGGCGGATCTAACCGCTTTTGGTGTAATGTAAGACCGGTCATCAAAAAGGTCAGGCGTTTTTCGTCCACCTCTTGAATCGGGTATTCACCAACCTTACTGCCGTCTTTTAGCACTAATACCGTATCGGAAACGGTCAGCACTTCTTTTAAGCGGTGGCTGACAAAAATGATGCTGATCCCCTTACTTTTCAGCTTAAGCACAATATCCAGTAAATAATGGACTTCGTGAGCGGTTAAAGAGGCGGTCGGTTCGTCCATTATCAATAAGCGGGCATTTTGAGCTAAGGCACGGCAAATCGCGACCAGTTGCTGCTGGGCAATCGGGAGATCTTCAACGTTAGCGGTTAAATCTAAGGTTGCATTGATGCTATCCAGTGCATTTTGAGCAATGTCTCGGATCGCTTTCGGCTTCACGAATCCGAATTGGCGGTAATGATTGATGGCAATATTCTCCGCAACACTTAAATTAGGAAATAAA
This sequence comes from Muribacter muris, assembly GCF_001038205.1. GTDB lineage: Bacteria > Pseudomonadota > Gammaproteobacteria > Enterobacterales > Pasteurellaceae > Muribacter > Muribacter muris. The sequence goes on from NZ_JWIZ01000089.1 coordinate 19,870, forward strand.
GCGAGATCCTGATAGATAACTTGGATACCTTGCTCAATAGCGGTTTTAGGGCTTAATTGCGTATGCAATGTTGAACCTATCCGAATTTCCGCGCCGCTATCCGGTTGGTAAACGCCGGATAGAATTTTGATTAAGGTCGATTTGCCGCAGCCGTTTTGACCGCATAGGCACAGTGCTTCGCCGTCATTTAAACGAAGATCGACTTGATTAAGTGCTTTGACACCGCCAAAGGTTTTGCTGATGTTGTGCATTGAAATAAAGGGCATAATGACTTCCTGGTTATTGATGAGAGCAAGCGTATCCGGATAAAAGCGGATAACAAGCGGTCTGTTATCCGCTCTTTTTTGTAAAAGTGTGATGAATCACTTGTCGATCTTCGATCAATAGAGGCTGTCGATATTCTCTTGTGTAACTTTCAGCACTTTATGGAACTGTAATAATTTTTTGGTGTGATCGACTTTGGCTTTGCCAATATGAGGAATTACTAATCCGTCTTCAATCGCTTCGCCTTTTAGCACTTTAGCAGCCACGGCAGCTAAAGCATAGCCGGCATTTGCCGGATCGTAAGTGATCCCCATTGTAATATTACCGCTTTTAATCAGGGCAGCGGCTTGCGATGGAATCATCATTCCAAATACATTGAGTTTTCCTTTTAAGCGTTTTTCTTTGACGGCTAATCCCGCACCAATCGGGCCTTGTGAGCCGAATGAAACGACAGCTTTCAGATCAGGGTGGGCTTTGACCAAATCAATCGTGGTGCGGCGGGCATCATTGATATTTTCAGCGACGGGCATTCTACTGGTAACTTCAAACATTTCAGGGTAGTGAGCTTGCTGATATTGAATAAATAAATCCGCCCAAAGATTGTGTTGCGGAACGGTTAAACTGCCGACATAGATTACATAACCGCCTTTTCCGCCTAGTGATTTGGAAACTTCTTCGACATAATCCGCGGCAAACTGGGCATTATCAATGACTTCGATATCCCAATCGGCACTGGGCTGCCCGACAGATTCATTAGTTAAGACGACAATACCTTGCTGTTTGGCTTTTTTCAGTACCGGCTCTAATGCATTGGCATCGTTAGGCACAATTGAAATGGCTCGCACTTTTTTGGTGATTAAATCCTCAATCAATTTCACTTGCTGCGGTGCATCGGTATTTGCAGGCCCGACTTGGTAGGCATTGATATTATTATCTTTACCCGCTTGTACAACGCCTTCCGCCATCCGATTGAACCAAGGCATACCGTCAATTTTGGCGATGTTCACAACATCATTGGCAAGTAGATTGCTGCTGAAGGCAAGGGTGAATAGCGTAGAGAGCAGCAAGGGTTTAAGCATTTGTTTTTTCATCAGAAAGTCCTCATAGTAGGTGAGTTGATTTTCCTTAATTTAATGACCGCAATTAAGGGCTGGAAATATCTTAGAGGTCGGAGATGTAAAAGAATAGGTAAATTTCAGTTATAAATATGGAATATTCTGCTACCGAAAACAAAGTGCGAAGCAGATCACATTTTTATAAACGATTTTGTTCCTGCCGTCTGAACTCGGAAGGGGAAAGCGCCGTATGTTTTTTAAAAATTTTTGAAAAATAAAGCGCATCTTCATAGCCTAAGGATTTGGCAATTTTATGTACCGATAAGTTAGAAAAATAGAGCAGTTTTTGCGCTTCATTGATGCGTTGTTGCTCCCGCCATTGAATAATCCCCATTCCAAGCGCTTGTTTAAATAAGTGTGCAAGGCGGGATTCCGATAAATAGACCTGTTGGGCTAGAAATGCTACATTCCAATTTTGTGAAAGATTTGCCGAGATGAGATCGCACACCTTTAATATTCTGCTATCAATGGGGGAAATCGTGTCGCTTTGCTCGGCAGACACACATTTCATTAGCAAATATTCCAATAGGCAACGGCTAGTATCTTGTTTGAAAGGATGAGCGGATTTTAGCTCCCATTCAATTTTCGTGAATAATTGACTGATTTCTTGAAAAAGCACCGCATCATTTAGGGTAATTCTACCGATATTTTGTTGAGTATTGCGCCAATGCAGCCATTTTAGCCAGCCCGGTTTAGCGTAAAAATAGAGCCATTTAGAATGCCAAAACGGGCATTCCGGTTGGCGGAAATAGTGATGGACACTGTGAGGGCAAAACAGTAACAGTTGCCCTCGTTGTAAGGGCAAAGGGTGCTTCCCGTCGTGCATTATCCCTTTTCCGAACGTAGTGAGTTGAAGCATATAACCTTTCATTCCCTCCGGGCGATGGACGACAAAGTCCAGGTAATTACCTTTTTCACTTTGGGTAATACCGGCAGCGATCTCACAGTGATTAAAAGAGGCGGAAAAAGTATTCTCATTCATCATTAAAAACGCCATTCATTGACGAATGGCGCTCCGTCTATATTATTCAAACAAGGCTTGATGCAGGGCATTGACAACCTGATTGGCGTCTTCGTTTTTCACCAAGGTGCAGACGTTGTTGGTGCTGGCTCCATAGCTGATGAGGCGGACGTTATAAGGCACGAGGGTTGCAAATAATTGCCCCGCAATACCCGCTTGTCGATGCAAATGATTACCGATAATGGCGACTAAGGCAAGATCGGATTCCACCTGCACATTGCAATAGGCTTGTAATTCAGTGAGTAAATCCAGCGAAAGCATATCCGTGCCGGAGGACGCCGAGCCGGTTTTGTCGAGAGTAAGAGCTACACTCACTTCGGAGGTAGTGATCACATCAACCGAAATTTTGTGCTTCGCCAAAATAGCGAACACATTGGCTAAAAAGCCTTGGGCGTGCAGCATACTCAAGCTGGACAAGGTAATCAAAATCTGATTACGGCGTAGGGCAATCGCTCGGAAGGTTGGGCGGGGTTGCGGATCACGGGTTACCCAAGTGCCGCCCTGTTGCGGGGCTTTGCTTGAACCGACATACACGGGAATATTACTGCGTACCGCAGGGAGTAACGTTGCAGGGTGCAAGACTTTTGCACCGAAAGTTGCCATTTCCGCCGCTTCGTTAAAGCTGATAGTTTCAAGACGTTTGGCGTTGGCGACAATACGCGGGTCGGTTGTATAAATCCCCGGCACGTCTGTCCAAATTAACACATCGTTTGCGTTTAATACTTCAGCGAGAAGGGCGGCGGTGTAATCGCTGCCGCCTCGTCCTAAGGTCGTGGTTTTGCCTTGTTCATCACGTCCGATAAACCCTTGGGTGATAACGATTTTACCTTGTGCAATCAGTGGTTTTAGCACGAGATCGGCTTGCTGTTGGGTTTTGGTATCGTCAGGGGCAGCTTTACCGAACTGGCTATTGGTTGCCACCACATTACGCACATCGACCCACTCGGCAGGACACTGCTTTTCGTGAAGAAGCTGGGTGAACAGTCGGGTGGACATCATCTCACCGTGGCTGATTAACTCATCGGTGAGAGCTGGGGAGGTCGCTAAACCGGCGGATTCCGCTAATATTTGGATTTGATTGAGCAAGCGGTCAATCTCTTCACGCACGTTTTCCGGGTGCTGGATATTGTCAATAATACGGTATTGAATGGCTCGGACTGCCGCTAAAATAGCCTCTCGGCGTTCGCTCTCACAACCGTTTGCCAACTCGACTAAATAATTGGTGATACCCGCCGAGGCAGATAGGACCACCACACGAGTATTGGCATCAGCGATAACAATATCGGCACAGGCGGACATTGCCTCAAAATCGGCAACACTGGTTCCACCAAATTTCGCAACGGAAAGATAAGACATAATAATTTCCTATGATGAATGTGTTTACAAAATAAAGAGGTAGAATGGTAGGGTGGAATTGAGTTACTTTTGGTTTGTGAGAACAAATTTAAGAGCACTCCATTTAAGCTTTGCTCAAATGACAGCTGATAGGATTCAACCTGACTCAGCCGATGATCATTCCTGTCTAGTGAATTCACACCTCGGCAAGCATTCCCATCACTTATCCTCAAACGGTCTAGTTCCCTAAGATAAGTTGCCTGAATGTTGCACCTCTCTTACTTTAAAATCAATTAGTTACAAAAAATAGCGTAATTTTGGCGTAACGTATAATTTTAAAGAACACGGATTTAATCCGCATAGAGTAGCTTACCACAATTTAATTGAGGGGCAATAGTCTATTTAAAGCGTTTTGAGTTTGCTCTAAACCAACGAACAACTTCACCGGCGATATAGCGAGGGCGAGGATTTGGATTGTCTGGATCTATTGTTACTGGTTTGGGAAAGGAAGGGGATTTTGCTATTTTTTTATCAATAATTGAGCGATTACGATTTGCCATAATCGTTGCGTCATCCACGCTGTTAATGATCATGCAAAAATGCACCAGGAAGATCATTGAAAAGTGATCCAGGAAGATCATTGAAAAGTGATCCACTGAGTCTTTTGATAAACGCTTTGTTATTTAAACAAGGGAATAACCTGATATGTTTTGGCTGGAAACTATCTTAAAAATCTACCGTCTTTATCATAAAAACGGTCTCTTTCTGCGACAAATCGCTGAAAAACTCCGCCTTAGTCATCGTGCGGTCAAAAAGTATCTTAATACGATTGATGTCCCTCACTAGAAATGTCAATACACCGGTTCGCCTAAATTAGGGGCTTATAGAGCCACAATTAATTGAGCTACTTCAAGTAGATATAGCTACCACTTGCTCAGAGATTAATCGCAGTACGCCACCTCATAACTGCTAAAGCGTTCCTGCTGATTGGTACGGAGTAGGTCGCTGGTGTTAAACTCGATCACATACCGTTTTGGGCTTTGGTTGGTTAAATCAATCATCAGCGCATCTTTTAATTGCTGCTCAAAATTGACTAAGTGCGGTCGCAGGGTTTGCCCTAAAAAGGCTCGACTGGCTTCGCTGAAATTGGCGTAGCTGGAATGGCTGTAATCCTGTAAGAAAATCGGGCTGATATTGAAAATGCGGGCAATATCTTCAATCGTGAATTTACGACTGGCTAACCACTCCGCATCTTGATTACTCATTCCGAGCTGCTTATAGTCCATTCCGCCTTCAAGGATTGGGATTTTCCCACTGTTCTTTGCCCCTTGATAGCGTTTCAAGGCTTCCATAGCCCGTTGCCCTTTGGCTTGGTCGAACCAATCGGGCGTAGTGATGATACCGCTTGCCATTAAGCCGTTTTTCATTGTCGCTGCCCCGTGCCGCTGTTGGGCTAATCCCAACCCGACTGCCTCACGGCACACAGTAATCGGGGAACGCCCCATAAACCCATCACTTGAGGCATAGCGTAAGTGTAATATTTCATCTTGTAGGTAGTTTTTTACCTTGCCGTTTAAGTCGGTAATTTGATAAAGATAATTCCCCGTTAGTGTGCGTTGGATATTGACGGCGTGCGGCGTGCAGGGCTTCGGCAGTCTGTGGGCTGACAAATTCCCCTGCGCCGGTATTTGATGCCCCCATTACCGCCAACACATCATATTCGTGTTATCGCCTTGATGCTGTGTATTGTGGCGTTCTTCTTCAGTGATGGCTTCATAACGGGCAATTTCTTTGGCTAAACCGTCCGCTTGTGAACGTAACTCATCAAATTTAGCCCCTTCGGCTTCAGTGGTTGAAGGTTTTTCTTCGTCTGCTTTAGTTAAGATGGCTCGCATCTCATTTTCTAACGCCGCTTTCTGTTGGCGTAGTGCTAATAATTTTGGGGCTGTACTAGATAACTAGGGAAATCTAATTTCAGGTTAGAATAATCCCTATGAGAAGAAGTCGTTTAAGTCAGTACAAGCAAAACAAAC
>NZ_JWIZ01000009.1 GCF_001038205.1 Muribacter muris
TTGTAGGGACACACTGCGTGTGTCCGGATTTTAACCTATTGAAATAATTTGATTTTTATAAAGGACACACGCAGTGTGTCCCTACATTCTGTTAAAATTTCTATTTTTGTGCATTTGCTACATAATACTGCAAAATTCGCCTATGAATAATTTTACAAAAAATCACGGCGAACCCACCGCTTGTTGAGGGAAAAATGCAAACACAGATTATCGAATTGGCACGGCAGCTGATTCAACGACCGTCTATTAGTCCTGATGATCAAGGCTGCCAACACATTATTGCCGAGCGGTTACAAACGCTTGGTTTTCAACTGGAGTGGCTGCCGTTTGGCGACACCCTGAATTTATGGGCAACCCACGGCACGGGCAGCCCTTGCATTGCCTTTGCCGGTCATACCGATGTTGTGCCGGTCGGCGATGAAAACCAGTGGCAATATCCGCCGTTTGCCGCACACCTTGACGACGATCTGCTCTACGGGCGGGGTGCGGCGGATATGAAAGGTTCGCTTGCCGCAATGGTGGTGGCTGCCGAACAATTTGTCCGCCAAAACCCCGATCATCACGGCAAAATCGGCTTGCTGATTACCTCAGACGAAGAAGCCGCAGCGAAAGACGGCACGGTCAAAGTGGTTGAAACCCTAATGGCACGGGGCGAAAGAATTGATTATTGCGTGGTCGGCGAGCCTTCCAGCACCCAACAGCTCGGCGATGTGATTAAAAACGGGCGGAGGGGTTCGATCACCGCCACCCTTTACATTGAGGGAGTACAAGGGCACGTTGCCTATCCGCATTTGGCGGATAATCCGGTACACAAAGCACTACCATTTTTACAGGCGCTCACCGCTTATCAGTGGGATCAAGGCAACGCCTATTTCCCACCGACCAGCCTGCAAATTGCCAATATTCAGGCGGGAACAGGCTCAAATAACGTGATCCCTGGCGAGCTTTATGTGCAGTTTAACCTGCGTTATTCCACCGAAGTGGACGACCAAATTATTCAAGCAACAGTAGCGGAACTGCTTGAACAGCACGGCTTGCGCTACCGTATTCACTGGCAGTTATCGGGCGAACCGTTTCTCACCGCACAAGGCAAATTGGTGGAAGCCGCCGTTGCTGCCGTACAAGAGATTACTTCGATTACCCCAGCATTAGAAACCGGCGGCGGCACATCGGACGGGCGTTTTATTGCGCAAATGGGCGCAGAAGTGGTCGAGTTCGGCCCGCTAAACCGCACCATTCATAAAGTCAATGAATGTGTTGATATTCACGATCTCGCCAAATGCGGCGACATTTACCACCGTATTCTGACTAAATTGTTATAGAAAAGGGGCGGCGATTTTCGCCCCATCATCACTATTCATTCAGTAAAAAGTAAATCGGTAAGATCGCCGCCCCCAAGGCAATATTTTCAATGCCGATTTGGGTGGTATCTAATTGTGCAAGGGGGCGTTCCGTTTGGCTGAAATACGAGGAATGCCGGATATATGTCGCAATATGATCAATAAGGGGTCTAGGCAGCATTCCAGTAATAACGATCACTTTTGGATCAAGCCAAGCGATTGCCGAAATGACTAATGAAAGCACCTGCGGTTTTGCACGATCCAGCCAATGATAGAGTGTCGGATCTTGCTCGTCAAATCGTGCTAAAATGCCCGCCTCGGTTATATTCTCTTTACCGAGGCTTTTGACTAAATCATTCCAACTTGGACGGGGTTGCTCGTAACTGAATAGCATTCCTACTTCACCGGCATTGCCAAAGCCGCCTTGAATGAACTTACCTTGTGAAATGACACCTGCACCAATCCCAAAATCAAGGCTGATGACGATAAGATCATCGTTTTCCCGCCACGCGCCCGAATAATACTCGCCGATAGCAATGGTATTGATATTATTTTCAATCCTGCACGGATACCCTAAATACTGGGTCAATTTATCCGCCAAATGGGGTTGATTTTGCAGTAAAGGAAACCAAGGCGATGAGCGGGAACTGTCCGATAATAAGTAGCCGGAAACAGAAAAGCCAACACCAAGAATACGGGCTTCTTGCAAGAATTTCTTCTCAAGTAACCGCTTGATTGCATTTTTGATTTGACTAAATAAGCGATCTAAATCCGTTTTTGTTTGATAGGTATGGCATTCACTCGCAAGTTTATTGCCACAAAAATCGACTAAGGAAAGGTGAAATGCTTCGCTTAGAAAGGTAACGCCGATAGAACAGCAGGCGGTTGGGTTTAAGGTTAAATGATAGGAGGTCTGTCCCCGCTTTTTAACCGCTTTTTCATTTTCTTTAATCAGCCCTAAAAACAGCAATTTTCGGCAATATTGAGTGATTGCTCCCGGTGTTAGCTCTGATAGCTGGCTTAATATGGCTCGAGAAGGAGAATGCTGACGAATAAGGCGTAGCAGTAGGCGTTCACTGGCATTTAAGGATAAAATCGGGTTATTTGATGACATAATCATATTGGGAAAATAAAGGCTACTTATCGTAGCCTTTATTGCCCTATTTGATCAACCGATTATTTTGCAACAACCTCTTTAGTAAACGTTGCCATTGCATTTTTGCCCCAATGGGCAGGGAAAAATAGTACGTCAGCCTTTCCGACTTGGTTATCTAGCGGACGTACGCCGAAGGCTTGATGCAGATTTTGTTGCACCTGATGTGAGACAATCCAATTCACAAACAGCAAGGAAGCGGCCGGATGACGACTATTTTTTGCAATACCTAACACATTTCCACCGCCGGGCATACCGAATTTCGGTATATAAAATTTGAGACGAGGGGTAATTGCCCCTTGTTTTTGCAAACTAAACAGGTGATCTTGCCACGCGGACACTAAATCTAACTCTCCGTCATTTAAACGGGTTAAACTGTCTGCGTTGGAAGATGTTCGGGTCATCTTCTCTTTGTGCTGTGCGAACCAATCCCAAGTGGCTTGCCATTTTTCGGTTTGTGCTTGATTAAACTCTTGGTGCTGATAATCATAATCCCCGCTAATATAAATCAATGCACGTTCAATAAAGGCTTTACCTGATGCACCGCCGTTTGGATCGGCATAACCGAATTTGCGAGGCTGCTTTTCAATGTAGGCTTGCATTTCCTGCCAACTTTGCGGCAGTTGTTCCTCTGTTAAGCGTAGCGGATCGTATGCAAAACCGGTTTGATTTCCCCAAAATCCGACCGCTTGTGTGCCTAACTCAACACCTTGTAAAAAGTGGTTCGCGGTTGAGAAATTTGGTAACCGGCTTAAATCGGCTAATACATCGCTTTTTTGTACGGTCGGGTAAGCATCTGCACCAATGGCGATAACATCCATTTTCCCTTTCTCTAACGTTTTCTCGGCAAGCAATTTGTTAATATTACCTTCCGATGTCCCTTCCGGAATTTTAACGCTAATTCCGTACTGCTGTTCAAAGGCTTTGACAAAGGTACGGAATTGCGGTTGTAAATACCAAATGCTGACGACCACCTGCCCTTCTTGCTTTGCTTGGGCTTCAATATCTGCCCACGCTTTTTGGCTCAAGTCGTTTGCTTGTGCGCTACCGTTAAAAAATACCGTTGCGCAAGCGGTGCTAAATCCGATGAGGGTATTAAGTTTACGCATAATATGCTCCTATAAGTCATTAGGCTTTGCCTGTGGATTGAGAGAGATAATTACCTTTCAGTAATTTTTCGATAATCATCATTAAAATAATGTTAGGAATCATCAAAATCAGTGAAACAACGGCAGCGTTTGGGCGAATGAAGGAATAGCCCAAGAAAGAATATAAGATCGTCGGAACAGTAATAAAATCCGGTGATCCGATGACAAAGGCGATCGCAAATTCCTCCAAACTTTTGACTAAACAAAAAATAATGGCAGCCAAAAAGCTAGGTTTTAACATCGGTAAATATACATCTTTAAAGGTGGTGAGTTTGGACGCACCGAGATCACGGCTGGCATCAATTAAATCTTGGGGAACAGCACTGAACCCTGCGGATAAAATCCGGATAGCATAAGGCAACGCCATTACCGTATGCCCGATCACAATGCCGATAAAAGGCGTTGTAATATTCAGCGATAACAGCATTTGGCTAAAAAACAGGGCAATAATCATTCCGGGAATGACAAGGGGAATGAGGGTAAGTAGCTCTGCCATTTTTTCCCTCTAAATTGCATTCTGCCGAACGCATAAGCGGTGGGAATGGCTAATAAAATGGCAATCAATGCAACCACCGGTGCGATGGTATAACTATTGAGCATCGCTTCCGGCAAAGAGGTTTGTTGCCATACATTGACCCAACGCTCAAGAGAGAGCGAAGGCGGCAGCATATCGGGGTAACTCCAAGGCGCTTTCGGATCAACAAACGACCATAGCCCAGCCATTAGAAAAGGAATAAATAGCCAAATCGTGTTGGCGATAAGAAAAAAGATGATCGCAATTTTGCCGATGAGCCGACCGTTTTTGGTGGTGATGATTGTATTCATTGTATCTCTCCTCTTTTCGTTGCAAGCGGTCGGATCAGCACCGAAATTAACACGGTAAAGCAAGCGGATGTCAGCATAATCATCATTGCCATTACCGCACTTTGATTCCATTCCTCAAATTGATATGCCGTCATCTGCATTAAGCGGGCGAGAGAATAGGTATCTCTTGGGCCGGCAATACTGTAAAACGCAAAATCCCCCAGTGCGCCGATAAAAATCAGAATAAAGGAGACTTGAACAGCGCCTAGGCTTAAAGGAAAGACGATATAACGGAAGCGTTGCCACGGGGTTGAACCGAGATTAGCGGTGGCATCAAACAGATCGGATTTTAGGGAATTGACCGCACCGCCAATTAAAATCAGTGCGAAGGGAATATTTTTCCACATTTGCAACACAATCACGCCCCAGCCAAAATCATCATTCTGTAACGTATGGGGCTGTTTCCAAATACCTAAAAAGATGAATAATTCATTGAGGATACCGTGATAGGAGATGATATTGACTAATAAAAACGCAGCGACTAAGCCGGGGACAAGCATTGGAGCGCGCAAAATCGTAATAACTGCGACTTTCGCGGGAATCGGTTTACGCAACCACATTGCTATCGGATAGGCGACAATAATAGACAATATCGCACCGAGCAAAGCCACTTTCACGGAATAGCCGAACGATTTTTGAAAAATTTCATCGGAAAGCACCGCTTGCCAATGGTGTAAAGTAAAAGTGCTTTCATCACCAAAGATGTTATACAGTCCGACACTTTGCAGGACAACGATATAAAAAGTCGAGCCCATTAGTAGCAAAATTGTGCCTAAGCCGGGTATTAACAAGAGCCACGCTTTGAGATCTAGGCGAACGTTTTTCATACTGCCTCCAAAAAGTGAATGGCATTGCGGGCAAGGGTAAAGGTTAAGCGGTTATCTGTTGGGAGTTCGGGGAATTTCGTCAGTTGCAAACGCAGTATTTTCTCAGGGTATTGAGGGATAACCGCTTGGATTTCGGTTAAGCTCCCCATAAACGCCGTTTGCTTCACTTCCACCGTAAATGTGTTTTCGTCTGTATGCGCTTGTGCAAGTAGTGCATCTTCGGGGCGGAAACAGACATAAATACGCTCTGCTACCGGCGGGCGTGGCGATTCAACATGAAACTCACCTAATAAAGAACGCACTTGGTAGATCCTTTCACCGATTGGCTTAACCTGAGCCTCGAAAATATTGGCGATGCCGATAAAATCGGCAACAAAGCGGTTGATCGGTTGGTGGTAGATTTGTTGGGGGGTGCCGATCTGCTCAATACTGCCTTTATTTAGCACGATAATTTTATCGGACATCGCGAGGGCTTCCGCTTGATCGTGCGTTACATAGATGCTGGTTAAATTATATTGATGAGATAATTGCTTGATTTCAAAACGGACACTTTCACGCAATTTTGCGTCAAGGTTGGAAAGCGGCTCATCAAATAAAATGACATCCGGCCGTGTAACCATTGCTCTGGCTAGAGCAACCCGTTGTTGCTGACCACTGGAAAGTTGATTCGGCATTTTCAGTTTATGGTTTTCCAAATCCATCTGCTTTAATGCGGTATTCAAACGTCCCGCTTGTTCGGCTTTTTCGATTTTCTTTTGTTGTAACCCATAACAGATATTGTGCGAAACATTCAAATGCGGAAAAAGCGCATAAGATTGAAAGCACATTGCAGTATTACGCTTTTCAGGCGGAACAAAATTAACATTTTTATCTCCGATCAATACCTCGCCTTCATCCGCCTGATAAAAACCGGCTATCAATTTAAGTAACGAGGTTTTGCCACAACCACTTGGCCCAAGCAATGTAACAAATTCCCCCTCTTCTGCCGTAAACGAGATATTTTTTGCCGCATAAAAATCGCCAAATTTCTTGGTAACATTTTTGATTTCCAGTTTTGCCATTGCGAACCTCCTCGACGTGTCATATTGACTGAAATGTTTAAACTATATACGATACTTTAATAGAATTTAATATTTAAACTCTATTTATTTGCATTTTGTGATAAAGTTCACAAACTTGTGCTAAAAATAGCGGACTTTTATGACAATATGATGACTATGTCGTATAAATAATTGCGTATAAAATAACTTTGCCATACAATTTAATTTAATTTTTTAACTCAAAAGGAGTCTCTATGGGCTTTCAGTTTAACGTGAGCCAGCACAATACTGTGTTGGCGAATAGCCATCGTGGTTACAGTGCTGCTTATCCGGAAAATACAATGGCTGCCTTTGTCGGTGCGTATCAAGCGGGTACACACAGTGTCGAATTGGATATTGCGATGACCAAAGATGAAAAAATCGTTGTCATTCACGATTTTTCGATTGAGCGGGTATCTAATGGTGAAGGATATGTCGAACAAATGACCCTCGCCCAGTTACGCCAATATGATTATGGAGCAAAATTTGGCTCGGCGTTTGTCGGCACGGAAATTCCAGAGCTAAGAGAAGTGCTAATCTGGGCGGTGAAACATAATTTGGGCTTAGTCGTTGAAGCGAAGCAGCGGCGGAATCATCAACGATTTGCGGAAGTCTTGGCGGATCTTATTAGAGAAACCGGGGCGGTGAATCACATTCTATTATTGGCATTCGACCACACGTTGATCAATCAGGTTAAATCACTTTATCCCGAAGTCAAATTACAAGTCGTTACCCTAGCGCGTTACCAAAACCAGCTCGCTGCGGTGTTGGCGTCTAATGCCGACAGCGTCTGTGTGGAATATCACTATGTACATAGAAATGATTTAGAGGCTTACAAAAAAGCGGGGCTATCCGTCCGCTTGTATCTGCACGAGTCCAAAGACGGTATTAGCCCCACCCAAGCCTACAATGCGAAATACGGCTATGATGCCGAAAGTGAGATTATTGAATGGCTTCGTGCCGGTCTCATTGATATGTTAAGCCACGATGACATTCCCTATCTCAAATCTTTGATTGAACAGGCGGGTAAACGGGTATATTAAGCTATGATGGGAACGCCGATTTTATCGGGATAAAACCGGCGCTCCCGTTTAATGAGTATTGGGGAAATTATTCTCTATCCGCCCCAAATGCACCGCCTAAGGTGTTATCCGCATTGCCGAATACGCCGGCAATCCCGTTGGCATTCACACCGTAGAATTTACCGGAAAGGGTGGCTGGGGCAACACCTTGTGCCACCGCCTGACCGTTAAATGCCGAGCCGTTAATTGTGGCATTCACGGCAACATTACCGTAGTGGCTGTTTTCAAAGACACCGGATAGGGTTTTCGTCCCGAAATTTGCCATCAGCTCCGCATCGCCGTCTCTCATCGGGCCGCCGTAGCTATACACAACATCACCCTCGTAGCGTACGATGCCTTGTGTCGGCATATTTTGCGTTTCCGGCACTAAGCTGCCGGCATAGGCGTAACGTTGTGTGCCTGTCCCTTTTGAGGTAAAGCCGAAATACTGGCCGTTGTCTTCCACTTCACGCACTAATTCGACATTCGCCCCAAACGAGTGGATTTCTCTTGCAGAAACGCCAACCGGTGCAAGATTATAGCTTGTGCCGTCCACCACTAATGTGGTCGGCGAAAGCGTGCCTTGTTGAATGCCCGTTGAAGCCACTGCTGCATTTTGGTTAGCGGCTTGATTTGAGGACGCATTACCGGATTGAGCTTGCGTATTACCGTTCGCTTGCACCGCAGTCGGTGTGCCGACACGATTTGGCGAAACCACTTTGGAATCGTCATCGCCTTTGCCACCGCTGGAACAAGCGGTAAGGGTAGCAAGGCACAGAGCAGTTAAACTCATTTTTGCTAAAGATTTCATAAAGACCTCATTTTAAGTGTTGTGTGAATACGGCAGCAATTTAAACAAGAAAAGATGAAGAAAAACTTAAGAACGATTTCGGCGGCAAATATTTTTTGATTTTGTGGTTTTCTCTTATAATTAGCACGGTGATAAACCCATACAAGCGGTGAGATGAATGCCTAATTTTGCAAATTTCAACGCGGTTCTGACCGGTAAAAGCCGTGAGCATTTAGCCGGTTTACCGAACCCGTTATCCGATAAACACGCCTTACAACCTGAGGCGGTTACTGCCTTTCTTGCGTTACAACAGGCGGCGAAACGAGCGGGCTTTAATCTTCAGCCCGCCAGCACCTATCGGGACTTTGAGCGGCAAAAAATGATTTGGAACGCTAAATTTAACGGTGAGCGAAAAGTCCACGATGATCACGGTTGCGCGATTGAATTTAGCGGGCTGTCCGATTGGCAAAAAAGCCAAGCGATTTTGCGTTGGTCGGCAATGCCGGGGACGAGCCGCCATCATTGGGGGACGGAAATTGATATTTTCGATCCCGATTTACTGCCGCCGGATCAGACTTTGCGGCTTGAACCTTGGGAGTACCAAACGGGCGGCTATTTTCAACAACTCACTAACTGGCTGCTCGTCAATAGCGAGACCTTTGGCTTTTACTTTCCGTTTTTAGAGCAAACGGACAAACACATAGGGCAAGAGCCGTGGCATATCAGCTATTTTCCCCTTGCCGAGCAGTACGAGCGGTCGTTTACTGCTGAAATATTGCAAACGGCGTGGCAGGGTGAAGAGATTGCCGGTAAAGCCTGTTTGCTTGCCCACCTTGATGAGATTTTTGAACGGTTTATTTTATGATCCAGTTGATTAACCAAAGTGATTTTCGTGAACGGTTTCAAGCCGTTTGCGAAAAATGGCAGCTCACGCATACCCCCGATGCAATCTTGGCGTTAGTACAAACAAATGAGCGATTGGAACTGCGCAAATTGGACGAGCCGAAATTGGGGGCGATTGCGGTCAATTTTGTCGATGGTGTAATGGCACATCGGCGCAAATTCGGCGGCGGACGGGGGGAAGCGGTTGCTAAAGCGGTCGGGATTAAAGGGGATTATTTGCCGACCGTGATCGATGCCACCGCAGGACTGGGGCGAGATGCCTTTGTGCTGGCGTATGTCGGCTGCAAAGTGGTGCTGGTTGAACGCCAGCCGATCGTCTGTGCCTTGCTGGAAGACGGTCTGCAACGTGCCTATCAAGATGCGGAAATCGGGGGCTTTATGCAACAACGAATGGTCTTGGCGGACGCACGCACGATCGAGGCATTATCTCCCGATACTGAGTTTGCCGATGTGGTGTACCTTGACCCAATGTACCCGCATAAGCAAAAAAGTGCGTTAGTCAAAAAAGAAATGCGGGTCTTTCAACATTTAGTCGGCGCAGATTTAGACAGCGATGCGTTTTTTGCACCGGCAAAACGGCTTGCCCGTAAACGCGTGGTGGTTAAACGCCCCGACTATGCGCCGTTTCTCGCCGGACAAACGCCGGATTTCAGTCAGACCACCAAAAATCATCGCTTTGATGTCTATCTCTCCCACCTCAAATAAGGTGAATTAGGCAGGTGTAAGCTGCTTTTTGTGGTGATTATAATGCTTTTCCTGTTCCACAAAATGCCAAAGTTGCGGCAGCATCTGCACAATTAGGCGTAGTTGCTGCAACAGTACCAAGCTCTGCTCGTCAATACAGTGCTGATATTGTGCCTCAAACGTTTGTAGCTGCGTATCCATCGCCAAAATCTTTTGCTCGTTGCAATCGACACCTTTTGCCATATTGTCCAATAATTTGGCGATTTGTTTACCCTGTTTGAAGAAAATAGCGGCAAAATCAATATGATGATTAAGGCTCTCGCTTTGGGTACGCTGCGAACCTAAAGCAGAAATATAACTGAGCAAGGTGTAGCTCAAACCGAGCAAAGTAGGGGCAAACTCAAGGGGCTGACGGTATTTTTTCGGCTCGCCCGCCATATTTGATACCGCCGTACTTAATCCGGTAACGGCGTTTTGCGCCGCCCGCCGTGCCACTCGATAGGAAAACTGATCCCGATAGCCGAACTGTAACTGGGCAACAATATGGCGTAAATAGTGAGCGCTGGCTTTTAAGGTTTCCCGCAAGCTGTTATGCAGATTGACAAACCGCCAATCCGGCCACAGATAAGCGACCCCAAACCACGCAATGCCTACGCCGATCAGTGTGTCAAAAATCCGCGGCAACATTGCGCCGTTCGGATCTAACCCGACCACATCAAAACTGACCAACACTTGAATCGTGATGAAAAAGGTGGAAAAACTGTAATTGTTGGAGCGAAAGAAAAAGAACAGGCTACTGGACGCAACTAATATGCCGAGCTGCGCTTCAAGGGTTGGGGAAAGATAGCGGAAAGACAGCCCGACTATCACCCCCAGCACAGTGCCGATTACACGTTGTGTCAGGCGTTTTTTGGTGGCGGAATAGTTCGGCTGACACACCAACACAGCGGTCAGCAAAATCCAATAGCCCTGCTCAATCGAAAACAGTTCTACCATTAAACTGGATAAAAATACCACAATCGAAAGCCGTACGGCGTGGCGAAACAGTTGCGATCCCAAATGGCACTGGCTGCGGATTGCCTGCACCATATTGCGAAATCCGGACACATTTTCGGCGATCAAGCGGGCGGTTGGCGGTGATTTTTTGCGAAGATCGATATTCTTCTTATCGTCGGCAAGTTGTGCCAACTGCCCCTCAATATTGCGCAGATTATCCGCAATGGATTGCAGTTTATGCCGTTGTAACACACCCTGTTGCTGATGGTAACGGAGGGATTGAATCAAACCCGCCAATACTTTTTCACCACGCACATTGTGCTGATAAGGCTGATTATGCCGTAAAGCTGTTGCTACCTGTTGGCAGGCAATGGCTTGTAGTTCCAAAACCCGTTGAAAGCGGAAAATCAGATCGGTATTTTTAAGTTGCTCAAACAACGTATCATATTGCTAGTGGCTGGAGCTTGCCCGTTCCCAAATATCCTGCCCGATGAAGTAGTAACGCAGCATCTTTTGGGTGCGTAAATGGCGGTGCTGCCCCCTCAGGCGATAAAACAACGCCACCCGTGTTTTATCAAATGCACTCATTACCGCAATATTGGCTTGAGCGAGGGCGAATTGCTTGGCGGGGAGGCAATCGGTATCGTCAGGGTCAAAAAAATCGGCTTTGATCTGCAAATATCGGCTCAGTGCCTCAAAATATTGCGCCATATTTTCCTGTACCGCACGGTGCGGGAAACAAAGATAGACAATCACTGCGACAAAACCGTAGATCAGCGTACCGAATAAAATCAGCAAGGTATTGCTATACCAAGGCACAGTCGGGTTGTAGCTCAATGTAGTATAGAGGGCGACCAGCAAAGTGCCGAAAGCGATAGTACTGTAACGTTGCCCGATTGCACCGAGCATAATTACCACAAAGGTGATCAGGGTAATCAGCGGAATAAACAGCCAACCGTGGCTCAGTGCAAGTTGCGCAGACAGTGAAGAGATCGCAAAGGCAACCAAGGTAAAAAAGAGATTTTTGAGCCTGCCGGTTAGGCGGTTATCCAAATCGGACAAGCCGGCGGCGATAATCCCCAGCATCAACGGCATTGTGTGTTCGGAAATATTGAGCTGCCAAATGCTAAGGGCGGCAAGGTTGGTTGCAAAGAAAATGGGTAATGTGCCGACAATATTCGCATTCAACCAATCGAAAGAGAGCTTTTTGAGCAAGGTGTTCATACAAGCGGTCTGTTTTCAGCGATTTTTTGCCATTTTAGGCGAATTTCAGCCGGAAAAAACCTCGAGCGTGTCGAGGTTTTGCCGAAAGATTATTTTGCCTCTTCACCTGGCAAAAGGTTTAGAGCTGGCTCTTCATTGCTCTCTATGGTTTGTTCTGTTTCCTCTACTTCCTCTACATCTATACGTTTTCCCATAGCAATATCGTGCTCATCGTACTCCCGCAATAACACGGCTAATTCGCCATTATCTTTTTGAACGACCAGTTCAACTTGGTTGTCAGGCAAATATTGGATACTCAAGATAGTGGCATTACCTTTTTCTTCATCAAGAGTAGAGCAAGCCGTTATCACTGTGCTGATAAATAGGATAAGAGAAAATTTTTTCATTTATAATCCGAATGCTAAAGATTATAGCAGTGAAACATTAAGAGCCGAATTTGAACCAACAATTCTAACACGTTTGCCCGGCACAAAACCAGCTTCTTTTTTCTGCACAACGACAATTTCTTGTCCGTTATCTCTACGGATAACCATTTCCAAGGAGGAAACTTGGCTCACTTTTTCTTCAACGGTACTGCCGATCATCGCACCGGCAATTGCGCCCACAGTGGTTGCAATCGCTTGCCCACGGCCACCTCCCACGGTTGAACCGGCAATGCCGCCCAATACGCCGCCGCCGACTGTGCCTAACACACCGTTATTTTCGGCTTGAATTTTCACTTCACGCACCGAAACGATCGTGCCGTAGCTGATTGCCCGCGCTTCTTTCGCTTGGCTACCGCTATATACGCTACCACTGTAAATATCCGTATTTGAACAACCTACCAATGCAAAGCTTGCCATTAACGCAGCGGCTAAACCGATTTTTTTCATTTTATGCTCCAAAAAATTAAAGGTTAATCTCTAGATTCCGAACGTACAACGTCATCAATCGAATAAGGATGCAGCTTCAGACAAGTAGGATTGCTATAAGTTGCATCTCGTAATCGGATCGCAATGGTCGGATTGGCTAATCTTTCACCGCTCACGTACGGCTGGCTGATTTTCAATATTAACGCCGGATTTTCCGCTAACTGAAATTGTGTGCATACCCTTGTAATCCACTGCTCGATCGTTTCTGCCGGCAACAGCGGCACAACCGCCTCAATATGTTCCCAACCTTGTTCAGCATAGACTTTGCCCTTCGGAAACGGCAATTCAATCACCGACACCCGTTGACCGAGAAAGTCGAGGGGCTGATAAAGACGAAATAAGCTGATTGGTCGCCCATTGACTTCACTCTCTTTCAGCAACGCTGCACCTTCTTCCAACAAGGTTCGCCATTGATGTGCTGTCTCAATATTATTCATTCTCACCGCCAAATGATCGATCTCAAACTGTGCGAGGGGCAGGCGGGCGATGTCGCTAATTTGCCGGATTTTCCGTTCAAACTCGGCTAACTCACCGAAACAAGCGGTCAGTTTTACGAAAAAATTTGCAAAAGGCGAGTTTTTAGCGGGGTTTTTTAGTATCATTACAGCCATTTTTGTAACGTATCATCAATAGGAATTATCGTGAATATTCAACACATTCTATCGGAAAAAATCAAGCACGCAATGATTAAGGCGGGGGCAGACGACAATGTTGAACCGCTTGTGCGTCAATCGGGCAAGGTGCAATTCGGTGATTACCAAGCAAACGGTATAATGGGCGCTGCCAAAAAATTGGGGAAAAACCCGCGTGAATTTGCCCAAAACGTGTTGGATCAACTGGATTTGAACGGCATTGCCGACAAATTAGAGATTGCCGGCCCGGGGTTCATCAATATTTTTCTCAATCCCACTTGGCTGGCGAATAATGTTCAGCACGCCTTAGCCGATGACAAACTCGGCGTTCATTTGAACCACACGCAAACGGTGGTGGCGGATTACTCCTCGCCAAACGTGGCAAAAGAGATGCACGTTGGGCATTTACGTTCAACCATTATCGGCGACAGCGTAGTGCGGGTGCTGGAATTTTTGGGCAATAAGGTCATTCGGGCAAACCACGTCGGCGACTGGGGCACACAGTTCGGTATGCTGATCGCCTACTTGGAAAAAATGGAAAACGAACACGCCAGTGAAATGGAACTGGGTGATTTGGAAGCCTTTTACCGTGCCGCTAAAGCGCACTATGATAACGACGAAGCCTTTGCCGAAAAAGCCCGTCATTATGTGGTGAAATTGCAAAGCGGTGATGAGTATTGCCGCACAATGTGGAAAAAATTAGTCGATATTACAATGCAGCAAAATCAGCGTAACTATGAACGCTTAAATGTTACGCTGACCGAAAAAGACGTAATGGGCGAAAGCCTGTATAACCCAATGCTGCCGGATATTGTGGCAGATCTCAAAGCGCAAGGCTTGGCAGTGGAAGATGACGGCGCATTGGTGGTTTTCCTTGATGAATTTAAAAATAAAGACGGCGAGCCGATGGGCGTGATTGTGCAGAAAAAAGATGGCGGTTTCCTCTATACCACCACCGATATTGCGGCGGCAAAATACCGTTGCCATACCCTCAAAGCCGATCGTGCTTTGGTCTTTTCCGACTCTCGCCAAAGCCAGCATATGCAGCAAGCGTGGCTGATTACCCGTAAAGCCGGTTATGTGCCGGACAGCTTCAGCCTTGAACATCACAACTTCGGAATGATGCTCGGCAAAGACGGCAAACCGTTTAAAACCCGCACCGGCGGTACGGTGCGTCTGGTCGATTTACTGAACGAAGCCGAAGAACGTGCGGCAAAATTAATTGCAGAAAAAAATCCGGATCTGACCGCTTGCGAGCGACAAGCCGTGGTTGAAGCGGTGGCAATCGGGGCAGTGAAATATTCCGATCTCTCCAAAAACCGCACGACCGATTACGTCTTTGATTGGGACAATATGCTGAGCTTCGAGGGCAATACTGCCCCTTATATGCAGTATGCTTACACCCGTATTCGTTCGATCTTCAGCCGTGCGAGCATCGACCCAACCCAACTTAGCGGCGAAATTCACCTTAGCGAAGATAAAGAACGCAGCCTCGCTCTAAAATTACTGCAATTTGAAGAGGCGATCACAGTGGTGGCAAAAGAGGGGACGCCGCATATTTTATGCCAATACCTCTATGAATTAGCAGGCGTGTTCTCTAGCTTCTACGAAGCTTGCCCGATCCTCAATGCCGAAGAAAGCGTAAAACAAAGCCGCTTACAACTGGCGTATTTAACCGCCAAAACCTTAAAACAAGGCTTGGATTTACTCGGTATTAAGACGGTGGAAAAAATGTAATGTCGCAGGGGCTAAGTCGCCCCTGATTGATAAGCGGTCAAATGACCCTACTTTTTTGCAATATGTTTTCTTTGTGAGGTTTGACGATGAAATGGTTTATTCACGCATTAAAAAATACTTTTAACTATCAAGGGCGGGCAAGACGGGCGGAATACGGTTGGTTTATCCTGACGAATATCCTATTGCAGCTCGGCTTCCAATTTGTGTTTATGCTTATCGCTGCCCTCTTTTCCCTTAATCTCTTTTCGACATCGCCAAATTTGTCTGAAACGAGTTTTATCGGTATGTGGGTAATTATGGCATTGATTGGCATTGCGCTGTTCGCCTACGTCATTGTAATATCGCTGGCAACGTTCAGCCTAAATGCCCGCCGCCTACACGATTTAGGGTGGTCGGGCTGGTGGCAGCTTGCCGCTTATCTGCCGCCCCTATTGATTAGCATTGCCGGTTCTGTCTTTATAACATCATACCTTGAGCTAGTCCCACCGAATCTCGCCCATATAGATGAAACTCAAATGCGAGAAATCGGCAGTACAATCGCTTATACTAATTTGATTATTTTATGTTCCTTGCTGTTTATCTTTGTGTTCCACGGTATTTTGTTGTTGAAAGACGGTCAACGTTTTACCAACCGATACGGACCGGATCCGAAAGCGGTAGAAAACACCGTATCCGAGCAACAAACACCGCCATTAGTACAATCACAATAGCTCTCTCCTATTCAGCCGGCTAGATCATCTATTTCTGCCCCTATCTAGTCGGTATATAAAGAGATTATGTCAATAACCGTAGGGTGCTACGTTATCGTTTCATCATAAAAATACAATGGTTAAACGAGTATAGACGTAATGTCCCGACAATATACCCAAGTTCAAGTTTCCATCACTTCGGCAGAGCATATATTTTGCAAAAAATGCCGTTTAATTAACCGCTTGCTTACCGCAGAACTTCACGATTATTCCTCCCTTTAATCTCGCCTAAAAAAGCACAAAATACGGTGTTTTTGCGTAAAAACGGATAATGTGCTATACTTTCAAGGAATTATAGAAATTAGTAACATAATATCACTGATTTTCGTCTTATTTTTGGGTATTTATTCACCCTCCCGCTCGCAGTATATGCGCCGTTTGCCCGCTCGTTTGGCGGGCTGTTCGATTGATATTTCACACTGTGATCTATCACCTCAATTTAAAAATAGGAGTGTATGTTTTGACGATTTTAAAAAAGATTCAAAATAACTCATCATTTAATCTGTTTGTAGTTTCAATGACCTTATTGTTGGTGGTGCTACTGATCTTAGCAACCTTAATCTTGCCCGAGCAGAGCCAATCCGTACTCAACTGGGCAAAAGCCGCTATTTTTGCCAATTTTAGTTGGTTTTATGTCTTAACTTTTTCAATATTTCTCGGCTTCTTGCTCATCTTATCCGTGAGCAGCCTAGGCAATATCAAACTCGGCACAAACGAAGAAACGCCCGAGTTTTCATTTTTATCTTGGTTGGCAATGCTGTTTGCCGCCGGAATGGGGGTGGGATTGATGTTCTTCGGGGTTGCCGAACCGCTCACCCACTACTTTTCCAATATTACCCACGGCAGTTTGGAACAACGTCAGCAGCAGGCACTATTGCACACCGTTTTCCATTGGGGGATTCACGCTTGGGCGGTGTATGCCGTAATAGCGCTTGCCCTTGCCTATTTCGCTTTCCGCTATAAGCTCCCTTTGGCGCTGCGTTCCTGCTTTTACCCGTTATTAAAAGAGCGAATCAACGGTAAGATCGGCGATGGTATTGATATTATGGCGCTAATTGCTACCCTGTTCGGGATTATCACTACTCTCGGGTTTGGCGCATCACAACTGGGGGCAGGGCTTGAACAACTTGGCTGGCTATCGGAAAGTAACTTTGCTGTCCAAATTGCGATTATTGTGGTGGTAATGGGACTTGCCGTATTTTCGGCGATCTCTGGTGTCGGTAAAGGCGTCAAAATGCTCAGTGAAATCAATTTAGGCTTGGCTTTTTTACTGATGTTATTTGTGTTAATTGCCGGTCCGACACTCTACTTGCTTTCTGCATTTAGCGATAATTTAGGCTTCTATTTAAGCCATATTGTTGAGTTGAGCTTTAAAACCTATGCCTACGAAACGGAAAATACCGAATGGTTTACCGGCTGGACGGTGCTTTACTGGGCGTGGTGGTGTTCTTGGGCACCGTTTGTCGGACTGTTTATCGCGCGTATCTCCCGCGGACGCACCGTGCGTGAATTTATTTTCGGCGTGCTTGCCGTACCAAGCCTATTCTGCGTTTTATGGTTCACTGTTTTCGGTAATAGTGCGATTTGGTTCGATCTCAACGTGGCTAACGGTGCATTACACGAGTTAATCAACGCACCGGAGAAACTGCTGTTCACCTTTTTAGATTACTTACCGCTACCGATGATTACCGGTGTCGTAACATTGATTGTTATTGCACTGTTTTTTATTACTTCCGCCGATTCAGGCATTTATGTGCTGAATAATATTGCCTCACGGGATAAAAGTTTGGCTTCTCCCCGCTGGCAAGCGGTAATGTGGGGCGTGTTAATGGCAGTTGTGGCGATTGTGCTGCTGGGTGCTGGCGGATTAAGCACGCTCCAAACGATGACACTGATTGTCGCTCTGCCGTTTGCAATGTTAATGTTGGTAATGTGCTTGAGCCTATGGAAAGGGCTGAACGTGGATAAAAAATATTTTGACGCGAAAGTTACACCAACCAGCATTTTCTGGACAGGCGAGAAATGGAAAGAGCGCCTAGGGCAAATGCTCAATCAAACCCAAGAAAAAGACATTGTGAAATTCTTAAAACAAACGGCGTTACCGGCAATGCGGGAACTACGTCAAGAGTTAATCGGGGTGCATAATCTGAATGTTGAGATTGTACAAGCCTTTGAAAATGAAGAGCCTTCGGTCGAATTGATTATCCGTAAAGAATCAATGCGGGATTTTATGTACGGCATCAAATCGGTCGGACACGAAGTGTCGGAGCAGTTGTTAGATGATGAAAATCTGCCGCACTTGCAACATTCAATGACCTATCAGCCGATAACCTACTTCTTTGACGGGCGTAGCGGTTACGATGTACAGTATATGACCCGCAACGAGCTGATTGCCGATATTCTCAAACAGTATGAACGCTATCTCAGCTTATTAGATGATGTCGGTCAGGAATTGATGGCTCACGAACAAACCGAGCTGGCAGAGTAAAAACAAGCGGTGAGTTTAGGGCAAGAGTTTGCAAAAAGAGGAGCTATTCTCACCGCTTGCCTGCCGAAATTGAGAGAAATTGAATGCGAGTACCTTTCGCCACCACCTTTAATAAGCCGGTTGTACTGATTAGCTTGCTGTTTTGCAGTGCCATCATCGGCGTTGTATTGCTTGATCGTGAAACGGCAATTACGCTGATCTTGGCGGCAAAGGAGCAGATTTTTCACCATTTCGGCTGGGTTTATATTCTCACCAGTGCTTTTTTCATCTTTTTTCTCGGCTTTTTGGTACTCAGCCGCTACGGTGATACCAAATTGGGTGATGATGAAAGCGAGCCGGAACTCAGCCTTACCAGTTGGTTTGCACTGCTTTTTACCGCCGGAATGGGGATTGGGATTATTTTCCTTGGCGTTGCCGAACCCCTTTCCCACGCCCTGTTTCCCCTTTCTCAACAGAGCATTGAACAAAAAGCGGTGTTTCAAAGCATTTTCCATTGGAGCATCAATGCGTGGGCGATTTACGGTTTAATCGCACTGGCGATTGCTTATTTCGGTTTTCGCTATAAATTACCGCTTTCACTGCGTTCCTGCTTCTATCCGTTACTCAAGCAACGGATTAACGGCAAATTAGGCGATGTGATCGATATTTTGGGGCTATGTGCGACCATTTTCGGCTTGATTACCACACTGGCGTATAGTGCAATTCGCCTTAATGCTGCCTTGAGCGAAGAATTTAGCGTAACCATTCAATTGATTATCGGGGCGGTTTTTCTCATTGCAATTATCATTTCAACCCAAAAGATCACCAAAGGGTTACGGATAATCAGTGAATTAAGCCTTGCCCTCTCTCTTTGCTTAATGCTGTTCGTGTTGCTTGCCGGCCCAACCGCTCATTTACTTGCCAGTTTTACCGAAAATATCGGCTACTACTTGAGTAGTTTGGTTAGCGCCAGCTTTAAAACCTATATTTACGAACAGCAACATCAACAATGGTTTAATCAGTGGACGATTTTATACTGGGCTTGGTGGTTTTCGTGGGCGCCGGCGTTTGGGCTGTTTATCGCCCGCATTTCAAAAGGCAGAACGGTACGGGAATTTATTTTGGGAGTGTTAATTGTCCCCAGCCTGTTTTTTATTCTGTGGTTCTCTATTTTTGGTAACGGGGCAATTTGGGTAAATACCTATTTTGCCGATGGGCAATTAGCGGAAATGATCGACCAAAGCGGAAAATTATTATTTGCGTTTTTAGATTATCTGCCCTTTGCTTCAATATTAAACCTTGCCACATTAAGTTTGATTTTAGTGCTATTTATGACAACCATTGATTTTGGCGTTTATATCCTCAATCACATTTCATCACGGGATAAAAGCCAACTATCACCCCGTTGGCAAATCATCTTTTGGGGCGGGTTGATGAGCATTACCACCTTTATTCTGTTTCAATCGGGTGGCATTGAAGCACTACAAGGCACAATGCTGATCTTCTCTTTGCCCTTTGCTCTATTGATGTTAATGATGGCGGTAAGCCTACTAAAAGGACTACGTTTGGATTATCACTACCACCATAACACATACCATACGCAATCTTGGTCGGAAAAGGATTGGCGAATGCAGCTCGAAAACCTATTAACCCCTTATCAGCAACAGGATATATTGACTTATCTCAAACGCACGGCGCAAATTGCAATGCGAGAGTTGCGTCAAGAACTGATTGGTATTTACGAGTTAAGCAGCCATTTAGAAACCGATTTTGATGCGGATATACCGAAAATCACACTATGGATTGAGAACCAAGAAAATCAGCCGTTTCATTACACACTGATAATGGAAAAATCCGCACAAAACGAATATAAATTAACGGTTTACACCAATGATAAATCCTACGCAATTCAGCCATTAACGAAAGATGAACTTATCGCTGATATTTTACAGCAATATGAAACCTACTATACGGCAAAATTAGCCGTAGCATAACAAGCGGTAGGTTTGGCTCGTTTTTTTGCAAATGCGCTATAAAATAAGGGACACTGTGTCCCTTATTTTATACAACGAGGCATAAAATACGATTATTTGCCGGAACGTTGTTTTAATTTACCAATCACATCACCCCAAGACAAGCCGGCATCTTGCAATAAGACGGTGAGGTGGTAGGCTAAATCGGCGGCTTCACAAATTGTTTCCTCACGATCTTTCACTGTGGCAGCAAGGGCGGTTTCCACTCCTTCCTCGCCGACTTTTTGGGCGATCCGTTTTGTGCCTTTGGCATAGAGTTGGGCGGTGTAAGAACTTTGCGGATCTGCCCCTTTACGGCTGGCAATTAACCGCTCCAATTTGCTGAAAAAGATCCAATCCAGCTCGCTCTGCTCAAATTGATGAAAACAACTTTCCGCTCCCGTATGACACGTTTCGCCTATCGGATCAGCTAGAATTAACAGGCTGTCATTATCGCAATCCAGGCTCATATCTACCACATTAAGAAAATGCCCAGAGGCTTCACCTTTCGTCCACAACCGTTGTTTGGTACGGGAATAAAAGGTTACTCTTTTTTCGAATAGTGTTTTTTCTAATGCCTGCGGGTTCATATAGCCCAGCATCAGCACTTCGCAGGTTGTTACATTTTGCACGATAACGGGGAGAAGGTTATCGACTTTTTGCCAGTTGATTTCGGTTAGATTGATTTGCATATTATTCCTCAATGCTCTTCTAGTTGTTTTAGGGTTTTGCTACAGTTAATTATATACGAACGTTCACAGCTTCTTGTTTGAGGTAAGATTTTAACTCCCCAATCTGAATAATTTGTTTATGAAACACACTCGCTGCTAATGCACCATCTACGTTAGATTCAATAAACGCATCACGAAAATGCACCATTTCCCCTGCACCGCCCGAAGCAATTAAAGGGACATCACACACTGCCCGCACTTTTTTCAATTGTGCCAAATCATAGCCGTTGCGAACACCGTCTTGGTTCATCATATTTAGTACGATTTCCCCCGCACCACGCTGTTGTACTTCCTTCACCCAATCCAATAACTGCCATTGGGTTTGACGAGTGCGTTTTTCATCACCGGTGTATTGATTGACCCAATACTTGCCGCTTTCCGCTTCAAACCAGCTGTCGATCCCCACTACGATCGCCTGTACACCAAAGCGATCCGCCAATCTGGAAATCAGAGAGGGATCGGCTAACGCCGGTGAGTTGATCGAAATTTTATCCGCCCCAAAGGCAAACAGTTTTTCAGCATCTTCTACCGTCTTGATACCGCCCGCCACGCAAAACGGAATATCAATCACCTTAGCCACTCGCTCCACCCAGCTTTTATCCACGGTGCGACCGTCCGATGAAGCGGTGATATCATAAAATACCAGTTCATCTGCACCCTCTTGGGCATAGCGTTGTGCAAGCGGTACGATGTCGCCGATAATTTCGTGATTGCGGAATTGCACCCCTTTAACCACTTGCCCGTCTTTCACATCTAAGCAAGGAATTATCCGTTTTGCCAACATTTAATTGCCTCCTCGACATTAAATTTGCCTTCCAATAAGGCGCGTCCGACAATCACACCTGCAACGCCCGTGCCTT
Source organism: Muribacter muris (assembly GCF_001038205.1). Classification (GTDB taxonomy): domain Bacteria; phylum Pseudomonadota; class Gammaproteobacteria; order Enterobacterales; family Pasteurellaceae; genus Muribacter; species Muribacter muris. The sequence continues at coordinate 22,169 of NZ_JWIZ01000009.1, forward strand.
TGAGTGCAACAATATCGGCAAGTGAACCAATACCGCCTGAAGATTGAAATTGAACTTCAGAGAAAGCTGCACAAATTTCACGGTAAAGGGAAACATTTGAACCGGCAAGCGTGCCGTCTCTGGAAATATCGGTGCATAAAACGTGTTGTAAACCGACCGCTTGGTATTCTTCGATCAATTCTTCAAGGGATACCCCGCTTGCCTCTTGCCAACCACTAATTGCAATGATTTTCTGACCGCTTACATCAATATTGACATCTAAGGCAAGAACGAATTTGTCCGCCCCATATTGCTCAAACCATCCTTTTACCCTTGCACGATCTTTCACTGCCGTTGAGCCAATCACGACACGATTTGCACCGACTGCCAGTAGATCCGCCACATCTTGCTCAGTACGGATACCACCGCCTACCTGAATTTGGCAGTTTGTTGCTTCGATAATCTTGCCGATAAGTGAAGTCTGTCTTTTAGCAGGATCTTTCGCCCCAGTTAGATCAACCAAATGCAGTTGCTTCGCCCCTTGGCTGATATATTCGGCAAATTGAGCGATAGGGTCATCGCTATAAGTTGTTTGTTTGGCATAATCCCCTTGATGTAACCGCACGACTTTACCATCAATTAAATCAAGGGCAGGGATAATAAGTGAAGTTTGCATATATTTTCCTTATCTAAACCGCTTGTTTAATTAAACTCATAATATATTCAAGATCTTGGGTATCTTTAACGATAACTTGATAATCACCATTTCCCCAATGCCCAATACTTGAAACATCTCTCATTAAATTCCGAGCATCGTCTAATTTACCTTTTTTTAAGTTAATAAATAACTTTAATTGTCTTTGATGAATTTGAATATCCGCAATCGTTTTCCTGGTTAATTTAAATGAGATATAGAGTTTTTTTGCGTTTAAACTGATTTCAGGATTTAGATTTAAAATTGCTTGTTTAAAGCTCTCATATAATTCAATTGTTTCATCAGTCTTCCCAATTAAATGATCTTCCTCACTATAAGTTTTAATTTCCTTAGTAATTTCGGATAATTCTTCATCGGTATTTTTAGTAGATTGCTTAATGCTAGGCTGATAAGCAGACTTTTCAAGACCATTAAGAACAACAATATCATTTTCAAATTGTTTAATTTCCCACAATTCAATATTTAAATCTTTAAAATCAACAGCTTGTTTTTGATTTTTATTAAATGTTGGTGCAACGAATACAATTTTACTCTGCGACCAATCCACCTCATCTTTACGTAACTTTTTATTAAGCTGTTCATTAAATTCTAAGATAAAATCAGCTTTATGCTTTAGTAATGTATGTAAATATGCAACACCTTGATCAAATACACTATAATTATGATTACGTTTGTATTCTATAATCACAAAGGATTTGTTTTCCTCATCAAATGCCAATGTGTCAATTCTCTGATTTTGTACGCTAAATTCTGATTTCACAAAAATTAAACCGGTTATATCATTCAGATTCTTTTCCACTAATCTCTGAATATCTTTCTCTAATTTAAAAGGTATTTCTTTCAACCCAGATAATTCAGTTTTGGCTTTTTTTAATAATTGCATTTCCTCAACCTTCTTAGCTTCTCTTTAATTACACATTTTCCACAAAATTTCTAAGTAATAATGCGCCATTTTTCCCCGACCGCTCCGGGTGGAACTGCACACCATAGAAATTATTCCGTTGAATCGCAGCGGAAAACGGCACGCCATAATTAGCCGTTGCTATCGTATGTTGATTTGGCAATACCGCATAACTATGCACAAAGTAAAAATGGCTATCTTGCTCAATCCCGGTAAAAAGCGGGTGATCTGGCTTATAACCGACCTTATTCCAACCCATATGCGGCAAGGGTAAATCGCAATTTGGTAACAGGCTCGTTTTGCCTTGCATTACGTTTAATGTTGCCACATTGCCTTCAGCAGAAAATTCGGTCATTAACTGCATTCCCAAGCAAATGCCAAGCATCGGTTGGGTCGCATTTCGGATTGTGTCAATCAAATTGCGATCTTTTAAAATCTGCATCGCAGCCTGTGCTGTTCCCACACCGGGGAGCAACAATTTGTCGGCGGATTTGATTTTAGCTAAATCACGGCTAATTTCCGCCTGAATATTCAGGCGATCAAAGGCAAATTTGACAGATGACAGGTTTGCACAGCCTGTGTCGATGATGGTGATGTTCACATAATGTCCTTAATTATTATTTTCAAATCTTAGAAAGAGATAATATTTGCTTGCCGTTTTCATCAAAATTGTCATTTGCCAACCAACGTTGAAAACGGGCTTTATTTTTCTCCCATTCACTATCTAGCATAGAAAACCAAGCCGTATCTCTATTTCTTCCCTTATAAACTTGTGCTTGTCTAAAAGTACCTTCATAAATAAAACCTAGACGTAACGCAGCTTTGCGAGAAGGTGCGTTTAAACTATCACATTTCCATTCATAACGGCGATATTTCAATATTTCAAACACATATTCGGCAAGTAAAAATTGGGCTTCTGTCGCTATTCTGGTTTGCTGTAATTTAGGGGAATAGATCACCCAACCCACTTCAATCACTCGATTACGCTGATCAATCCGCATTAACGCAAATGTCCCGATAGCCTGTTGAGTCGCTTCATCAATAATTGCAAAATAATAAGGATCTTGTGAGGTTTCAATTTGGCTTAAATAAGCCATTAACGCCTCTTTTTGCTGAAAAGGCTCTAAAGGCAAATAAGTCCAATAATGCTGTGGTGAAGAATAGACTTCAAATAAATCATCAATATGCTTAGCGGCGGATAATTTCTCCAAACGGCAATATTGCCCCTGTAATAACGCAATATTCGGTAACTCGCCGTTAGAAAAATCGGGCAGAACTTTACCTATCGGTTGATTAAATTGATTGTACCTCATTGATTTTCTCCTTATACAAGCGGTCAAATATCCCAAAAACTCTGCAAAATTCCACCGCACTTTCAAGCTAATCATTCTAGGGACGCCAGCGTGGCGTCCCCTACTGATCACAGTATTTCCGTTTTGTGGAAAATTACAACACTCCCTTACTACTCGGCAACTCACTCCCCTCCACCTTAATTGCCTGTCTTAAGGTTCTGCCGAACACTTTAAACAGGCTTTCGATTTTGTGATGGTCGTTGTCGCCTTTAGTTTTTAGGTGCAGGGTCGCCATTAGGGTATAGGCGAGGGATTGGAAAAAATGCTCGGTCATTTCGGTGCTGAAATCGCCGACGTTATCCCGTTTAAACTTCGCTTTGAATTTAAAATACGGGCGACCGGATAAGTCGAGGGTACATTCTGCTTTGCATTCGTCCATTGGCAGCACAAAGCCGAAACGGGCAATGCCCCGTTTATCGCCAAGAGCTTGTTTGATTGCTGTGCCAAGCGCAAGGGCGGTATCCTCGACAGTGTGATGCTCATCAATCCATAAATCCCCTTTGCAAGACACATTCATTCTGAACCCGCCGTGTGTCGCAATTTGATCGAGCATATGGTCGAAAAAACCCACGCCGGTGCTGATTTCATTCATTCCCGTTTCATCCAACCAAACTCGCACCTTAATGTCGGTTTCTTTGGTTTTACGCACCACTTCGGCATAGCGTGGGGGACGCTCAATGCAAGCAGTCGGTTGCATTGATAATTTTTCAACAATCAGATCCCAACTCAACTTTTCAGGGTGATATTGTAAGGCTCGAATTCCCAAATTTTCAGCAAGTTGCACATCCGTTTCCCGATCGCCGATCACAAAACTTTGGCTGGGATCAAAGCGTTTTTCATCGAGATATTTTTGTAATAATTTCGTTTTCGGCTTGCGGCAATCGCAGTGATCTTCAGGCTTATGCGGGCAGATCAACACCTCGTCAAAATGAATGCCTTGTGATGAAAAGAGTTGCATCATCGCATTATGCGGTTTGTCAAAATCCGCTTGCGGAAAGGATTTTGTGCCTAAGCCGTCTTGGTTGCTCACCATTACCAAACGGTAACGTTTTTGCAATGTCAGCAAAGCAGGAATAACGTTCGGCTCAAATTTCAGTTTTTCCAAACTGTCAATTTGGAAATCGGTTTTCGGTTCGTCAATTAGTGTGCCGTCTCGGTCGATAAATAGAGTGGGTTGCATCTTGTTGTCCTCTTTGTTTATCCTGTTCAATAGGGGTTAATATAATATCAATGCAGAGTGTAAAATAGTGCCTTTAATCAATTTAGGCAAACAGAGTCATTAAATATTTAAAATAGCTTGAATGACTTTCGCATTTTCCGCTGCTGTGCCAATCGTAATCCGAATGCAATTTTGCAAGCCGAGGGCGTTATGTTGATTGCGTAGAATAATACCTTGATCCCACAGAGCGTTAAATAGCGGCTGCCCCTCTTTAAATTTCACCAAAATATAATTGGCTTCGCTTGGGAAAATATATTCAACAAGCGGTGAGTTAGCCAGATTTTTTTGTAAATCAGTACGATTTGCCAGTATCTCTGCCGCTTGGCGTTGCATTTGGGCAATCCCGTTCGGCTGTAAGGCTTGGGCGGCAATATCCGCAACGGGAATCGGCAAAGGATAAGGGGCGATCACCTTTTGTAAAATTTGGATCAGCTCGGCATTCGCCAAGGTAAAACCGCAACGTAATCCGGCTAAACCAAAGGCTTTGGAGAGCGTGCGGATAATGGCTAAATGCGGATAATCTGCCAACGCTGTTGCCATTGTTGCTTCGGGGCAAAATTCAATATAGGCTTCGTCCACTACCACAATCGCGCGTCCTGCGGTCATTTGCAAAAGTTCGAGCAAATCCGACCGCTTGAGCAGGTTGCCGGTCGGGTTATTCGGGCTGCACACGAACACCACTTTCACGCCGTCTAATTGCCGTTCAATTTCCACCAAATTAAGTTGGAAATCAACGGTCAGCGGCACAGTTTTACAGGCAATGCCACAGGTTTCCGCACTTACGGCATACATTCCGTAGGTCGGCGGGCAGTATAAAACAGTATCATCTGCTTCACAGAATGCACGGATAATCAACTCAATGCTTTCATCACCGCCACGGCTGACTAATACATTTTCCGGTCGAACACCGGCATAGCGTGCATACCCCTCCACCACTGCCTGCGGTTGCGGTTCAGGGTAGCGATTAAAAGTACGGTCACGGTCAGTTAAATCGAACGTTGGCGAAGTCGGGTATTCGTTGGCATTTAGCCACACATCCCCCTTGCCGCCTAAACGGCGAGCGGATTGGTAGGGCGTAAGCGCTTGAATATTTTTTCTGGAAAGTTGTGCAATTGTCATAGTAGCTTCCTGTTTTTATGTTTTAGGTAATAATTTCGGGATAATCAATAATGGAATGACGATAGCTAAACTACCACCTGAAAATTTATTGATTTTATTATAAAAAGGTATATTAAAACTGATTAATATACCTATATTGATAAACCATACAATTACAATAGCTGCAAATACTTTAACCTCATTTTGTTTTGTATATTGTTTATAAATAATCCATAACAGACTTAAAATAGTAGGTATTGTAGAAATAAAAAATAGCTTATTAACTACTGCATTAATGTTTTCAAACGGATTATCATATTCTCTTTCTAACCAATAAGAGATAAAAATCGTTAATATCATTAGTATTTGAGTGTAAAAAAGACTTTTTACAAAAATCTGTAATTTAGGATAATGATGTTTTAATTCTGTCATTTTATTGTCTCCTTTTATTTTTTATCACCCTAAGAGATAATATTTTATCTAATCACTACTATACTCTAAAATAGTTACACTAAAACACCCGTGTTTTTCAAGAAAAATACAAGAAAAGCCTTGTTTTAATAGTGTGTTTTTTATTTCTCGAATCACAAAACCGTGTGCAATAATCACGCAACGTTGTTCTGTCGGCAATTGCTGTATAAAATGCTTTACCCTTGATTTTTCTTGTTTCACTGTTTTAGTTGCTTGATTTAGCCCGATGAGCCAAAGTAAACGCGAAATCACAAACCAATGCTGTACAGATAATGAAATAAAAGGAATATTTACGATATTCAAATTAAATTCTTTAAGCGCATCACAGATAATTATTTTATGCTGTTCAAATAAATGGCGCGCTGTAAGATATGCACGAGGTAAAGGAGAACTATATACATACTCGCACTGCTTAATTTCATCTAGTATTGCAGGAGAAGAAAAAGCTGCAATCTCATCAAGACAAATATTTTCCGTCTTATCGTATTCTTCTAAATAATGATCAGCCTGCTTAGCCGAACACACGGCATTAGGGATATTCGGTGTGCAATGTCTAATCAAAATAATACGTCTTTTCATATTTAGTCTATTTCTCGTTTTATTATCGTGTTTAATTTTTTAACATATGCATAATCAGCCGAATCAGCGTCTCTTTTTGTTTGGGATTAGATTCTGCGACTAATAATGTTAAGGTACCCCATCATCTCGTTCTCTGCCAAATAAATCTGATGCCTCTCCTTTTTCGATAAGTTGCTGCTTAAACTGCTGCAATACTGACCGAGCCTCACTGATAGTCGGCGATATACCTCCCTGCTGAGTTTGAGGCTCGCTCAAAAGCCCTTCATCATTGTTGCAGCCATAAAAACGCTTGAGCATAACGACTAACAACTAACAACATCGACAAATCCTCGACCGCTTGCCAAAGTTAATTCAGCGGATCTTGCTGCTTTTTTGAATTAATGCTAATGCCCGTTCCAATTCCACCGCATTTTGTTGCAAGCGTTTTTGGTTTAAGGCATAGCCTTTAACAAGATAATCTTTCAAGCGAGCGGTTGCCCAACGGCGAAATGCAACACCTTGAGGAGATTTAATTCGATAACCAACAGAAATAACCGTTTCTAAATCATAGAATGTTACTGGACGATCTTCTGTGCCTGTGAAAACCGCACAGTATCATTGTCAAACCGCACTTCAACTTGGGTTTGCCAGTCTTGAGTTTGGTAGATTTCAATCGGATTTTGCATTTTTACTCCTTTTTAGAAAAATAGGATTATGATGAAACACATTATTTCTTATTGTTAACAAGAAATGCTTTAGAAATTTCTGCAATACCATTTAAAAATACTTTTTGATCATAATCAAAGTTGTCTAATTGGGGTAGTTTACAAAAATTTAAATGTTTATTCTCTCTGATAATAAAAGAGATATAAAAATTTAATTTATCGTCATTTTTAGGTAGTCTATTAAAGAGTTTTATTATTTTTTGATACTCTTTCTTAATCTCTTTTTCTGTTTCCTCTACGGTGTCAGTTAAGGATTCTTCTCGAGACTGAACTACTTTTTTTGCCAAATCTTTCTTATTCCATCCAACCTCACTGAGTAATACTTTTAATTCTTCCAATAAATTTTGAATTTTTTGTTCCTTTGCTTGTTTTTTAATCATTTGTCCCAAATTGTCCCATTTTGATTATTAAAATACCCAGCCAATGAAGGAGATTTCCTTCAGAGGATTTTAAACCTTTAATTCACACTACGGAGAAAACTATGTCTTCTGTACAAAACCAAAAAAATCTTGATCACCACGCTAACCAGTTAAATCCAAATAACCCGGCGTATCAGAAAGCACAAGATAATCGCTCTAACCAGCTCAATCCAAACAATACTCGTTATCAAGGCAAAAAATAGGAGCAATGCAATGAGTACGACATTTTTAAAAAATGGACCAAGCCAAACAGGAAATCCTTCTGGAAAAGGGCGTGGAAATAACCCTCCTAGAAAATAATCTTTAATTTATAGCAGATGGGTTATATAATAACCTATCTGCATTCCTGTAGATTATTTTGAAAACTATGCCTAAAATCTGAATCAATAGCTTCCTTGTAGCCAACCTCCCGTATAGTTTCTAGTAAAGCACAACTACATATGTCAATATTTCTTTCAAAATCCTTATTGGAAAGATATGTTTTATTAGGATTTGCACATTGGTTAATAATGGCGTATTCGAATTTGGGGAGGTAGCGCTCTTGATCTAAGCTATTTTCAACTTGATAGCCAATAATCCCACCCGTAACCAGTAAAGCTGATGCTCCTACAATAATCGGTTTCGTGATCATTTTGATACCATAGGAATACCCTTGGAAACTCTTTTGGCAACATTTGCACTTGATATGGTTGGCAAATTCAATTTCATTCTTTATTTGGCAATGAGGGCAGGTAATTTTCATTTTTTGTCCTTTTATCTAAGTATTGATTATAAAGGGGTAAATTATTTTTAACTAAAGGTTTTATAAAATCACAAATCTTCAGCTTGTGTTTAGCATTTCAACTTTGCCAACCGCACTTCTACAGCTTGTCTGTGAGCCTCTAACTGCTCGGCGGCGGCCATTGCGATAACCGTTGGGGCGAGGGCTTTAAAACCTTGCGGGCTAAGCTCCTGTACTGTCATTCGCTTGCTGAAATCCGCTAAACCGAGGCTTGAGTAGGTTTTTGTGTAGCCGTAGGTTGGGAGAACGTGATTCGTGCCGCTGGCATAGTCGCCCATACTTTCCGGGCTGTATGCGCCTAAGAAAATAGAACCGGCGTTATCAAGTTGGTCAAGCAATGCTCTTGGGTTTGCTGTTTGTACGACCAAATGCTCCGGTGCATAGGCATTGCTAATCGCAATACATTGGGCTAAATCCTCGGCAAGAAATATGCGGCTGTGAGCAAGGGCTTGGCAAGCAGTCTGTTTTCGTGGCAAGTTTGCAAGTTGTTTTTCAATCGAAAGTGCGGTCGATTTTGCCACGGTTTCACTATTTGTAACTAAAATTACTTGGCTGTCCGCCCCGTGTTCCGCTTGTGAGAGTAGATCGCTGGCGACAAAATCAGGATCGGCAAATTCATCGGCAATCACCAATACTTCGGACGGACCTGCCGGCATATCAATCGCCGCACCGTCAAGCCGTTGGCTCACTTGGCGTTTCGCCTCTGTTACAAATGCATTGCCCGGTCCAAAGATTTTATCGACTTTCGCCACGCTTTCCGTCCCGAACGCCATCGCTGCAATCGCCTGTGCACCGCCAACGGCATAGACCGTTTCAATACCACACAACTCGGCAGTATAAAGAATTTCAGCGGCAATCGGCGGCGGCGTACAAAGCACAATTTTTTTGCAACCGGCAATCCGCGCTGGCACGGCAAGCATTAACACGGTAGAAAACAGGGGCGCTGAACCGCCGGGGATATATAATCCCACCCGTTCAATCGGGCGGGTCAGCACTTGGCAACGCACGCCGCTTTGGGTTTCAATATCTACCGCCTGCGGTTGTTGCGCTTGGTGGAAGGTGGCGATGTTCTGTTTCGCCGTTTGGATTGCCTGTTTTAATTCACTCGAAAGGCGTTCCCCTGCCTGCTGAATAGTGGCTTGCGACACGGTGAGGTTCTCTAATTTGACCTTATCAAATTTTTCAGTCAGTTCAAATAACGCCCGATCGCCCTGTGATTTTACAAGATCGAGGATATTTCCGACCGCTTGTTTAATCTCATCGGAAGCCGAAATTGCCGGACGGGTTAAGGCTTGCTGCCGTTCGGTGTCGGTGAGGTTATTCCAAATAAGTGTTTGCATAATCAATTCCTTGTCGTGTTAATTTAAAAAACTGCTGATGCCGAGATAAATCAATAATGTGCCGAAAAGTGCGGTCATTACTTTGCGGACGTAAAGTCGGTTGAGAAAACGTTTGGCAAAATGGGCGCTCAAGGCGTAGCCGCCCATTACGATTGCCACGGCAATTAAAAATAAGCCGGCTAATAACAACAGTTGTTGGGTGGTGCTCCAATCGCTATCGGCGTCCATAAATTGCGGAAAATATGCCAGTAAAAACACGATGGTTTTCGGGTTAATCACAGTAATGAAAAAACCGGTTTTCCAATCGGTTTGGCTGGCTTGATTTTCTTGTGCCAAATGTCGCGAACGCAACGCCCAAAGTGTGATGATACCGAGGTAAATTAAGTAGCCGTTGGCAGCAATCCCCATTATGCTTAACGCGGTCGGGGATTGGCTTAATAGCTCACCGATTCCGGCAATCACAGCAATAAGAAGAACAATATCGCCCAACAAAATACCCAGCGTAATTGCCATACCCTTCCGCCAACCCCGTTCAATGCTGCCTTGAATCGTGAGCATCATTGCCGGTCCGGGTAGCGCGGCGATCAGCAGGCTGGAGAGGGTGAAATAAATCAGTAGGGATAATGCCATTCGTATTCCTTTTATTTTAAATAATGAAAAGTCAGGTGCTATTTCATCATCTTCTCAATCGGTAACACCAAAATTGAGCTTGCGCCAATCTCTTTCAGTTTTTCCATTGTTTCCCAAAACAGATTTTCTTGGCTGACGACGTGCATCGCAACTTGATTAGTATCGTGGGCAAGTGGGAGAATTGTCGGGTTTTCCACCCCCGGTAAAAGGGCGGTAATGTCCGCCAGCCGATCTTTTGGGGCATGGAGCATTATGTACTTCGATTCTGCCGCCTGTTGCACCCCTTGAATACGGGTAAGCAAGCGGTCGATAAGCGCCTGTTTTTTGCAATCGAGCACAGCCGCACGCTGTACCAAACAAGCAGTAGAACGGTAAATCACTTCGACTTCTCGTAAGCCGTTTGCTTCCAAAGTCGCACCGGACGACACCAAATCGCAAATGGCGTTGGCTAAACCGGCGGTTGGGGCGACTTCCACCGAACCGGTCAGCAGACAGTTTTTAAACGGGATATTCTGTTGCTGCATATAGCGTTTGAGCAGATTGGGGTAGGAGGTCGCAATACGGGCATCGGTTAAATCGGCGATATTGCGATAAGCGGCATCCCTCGGCAACGCGAGGGAAAGGCGGCAACCGCCAAAATCAAGGCGTTTGAGCAGTTTATAGTCGGCATTTTCACCACCGGCGAGCCGCCCTAACGCCACTTCCTCCAGCACATTTTCGCCGATAATACCGAGATCGACCACGCCGTCAAAAATTAGCCCCGGAATATCGTCATCTCGCACCCGTAAAATATCAATCGGCAGGTTTTCGGAATAGGCGATAAGGCGCTGTTCATTCCAGTTAATCTTCACGCCACACTGTTTTAAGAGAGTTTGGCAGTCGCTGCTAAGCCGTCCGGATTTTTGCATTGCAATGCGAAGTCTGTTGGTTGTCATATTGTGTTCCTGTTATTTTTGATAAAGAAAAACCCCTCGAAATCGCTTCCGAGGGGTTGAATTGCGTTCTGTTTCATTCGTACTCGGAAGTTATCTTCCGAATACACCAAATGCCCGAAAGATTATTCAGGAAAATGATGGTGATGATGTTTCATACGAATAAAGGTCATAACTTACTCCAAAGTTGAATGCTTTCGACTATACGCAAAAATTTGGGCGTATGCAATACTTTTTTTGAGAAAAAATGAAAAAATAGCAAACGATTGCGTAACTTGTTATAATTCATCTGTTTTTATTTCTAAGAAGGCTTGAGCTATGCAAATCAGTTTAAAAAAAATCTATTCCGGTAAAGTGCGGGATCTTTATGAGATTGACGATAAACGAATGTTAATGGTCGCCACCGATCGTCTATCCGCCTTTGATGTAATTTTAGATGATCCTATCCCACGCAAAGGGGAAATCTTGACCCAAATTTCAAATTTCTGGTTCAACAAACTCGCTCACATTATGCCGAACCACTTCACTGGCGACTCCGTTTTTGACGTGCTGCCGAAAGCCGAAGCGGAAGCGGTGCAATACCGGGCTGTCGTTTGCAAACGCTTAACGCCGGTAAAAATTGAATCCATCGTGCGCGGCTACTTAACCGGCAGCGGATTAAAGGATTATCAACAAACCGGTACGATTTGCGGTTTGGCTTTACCCGCCGGCTTAATGGAAGCAAGCAAATTGCCCGAACCGATTTTTACTCCGTCCAGCAAAGCGGAAGTGGGCGATCACGATATCAATATCAGTTATGCCGAATGTGAACGCCAAATTGGTGCAGCGTTAGCTCAACAAGTCAAAAACGCCGCCTTAGCGCTTTACACCGAAGCGGCAAACTATGCACTCACGAAAGGCATTATTATCTGCGATACCAAATTTGAGTTTGGCTTAGACGAACACGGCACATTAACCTTAATGGACGAAGTGTTAACGCCGGATTCCAGCCGTTTTTGGTCGGTAGAAACCTACCAAGAAGGCACAAACCCACCCTCTTTCGATAAACAATTTGTACGGGATTTGTTGGAAAATAGTGGCTGGAACAAACAAGCCCCCGCCCCGAAAGTGCCTGCCGATGTAATCGAAAAAACAGTGGCAAAATACCAAGAAGCGTTGGATCTACTGACTAAGTAGAGCATACAAGCGGTGTGATCATTGCATATTTTTGCAAAAAAACCACCGCTTGCGTTTAGACTAAATGAAAAATAAGAACTCGACGTCGGTGAGAGTTTAAATCGTCAAATCCGATCACCATTGTGCAATGTCTCACCGTTAAGAATTAAATCACTTACAGCCAGTAACTGCGATAATTATCTAGCCCTATCTTTGTTTTTTATCTGCCCTATATTGATACCACCAAAGTTTCATCTGTTGATGACCCTTAACTTTGTTCCACATTCAGATCAAGCCTCACATTGTAGGTTGTGTGCAACCTACTATACTCATACAGACCATAAAAATGGTTAAGGCGGCATCAGCCTTTCTCATTTGAAAGAATAAAAAAACGCCTTGCATTTTTTGAATAGGACGGTATGATTTCGCCCCTCTTTTTAACTGGGTTCCCTCACCCCATTTTATGTTGTTCAAAAAGGAAACAAAATGATACTTTTCGATTACCTTTCGGACGGGCAAAAGCGCCGTTCATTATGCCTATTGGCGTTTTTCCACATTTTTATCATTACGCTTAGCAACTATTTGGTACAGATTGCCTTTGAAATTCCCGTTCCCTTTAGTGAAATGGCAATTCCGACCACTTGGGGCACGTTTTCTTTCCCGTTCATCTTCTTAGCAACAGATTTAACCGTACGGGTATTCGGGGCAAATTTAGCCCGTAAAATTATTTTTATCGTGATGTTCCCTGCCCTCTTGGTCAGCTATATCATTTCAGTCATTTTCTTTGAAGGGCAATTTCAAGGATTGGGCACCTTAGCCGAGTTTAATTTCTTCGTCTTTCGGATTGCTCTAGCCAGCTTTGCCGGCTATGTTGTGGGGCAATTACTGGATATTTTGGTGTTTAACCGCCTGCGTCAAGGCAAAACCTGGTGGCTTGCACCAGCGTGTTCGACTATTTTCGGCAGCTTTATTGATACCTTTGTGTTCTTTGCCGTCGCTTTCCACCAAAGCAGCGATGCTTATATGGCGGAGCATTGGTTTACCATCAGCCTTGTGGACTACGCATTCAAACTGTTCGTCAGCCTACAGCTCTTTTTACCACTTTATGGCGTACTGCTGAATGTATTGGTAAAAAAGTTGCATTTACGCTGATTGCAAGCGCTTCGTTTTGGCAGAAAATTTGCAAAGAGAGTACCTTGGATATATAGCAAATGTACTGAAATAAAATGTGCATTTTTATGCGTGATACCCTCTAGCTTTAGCCACATTTTCAATTCTCTGCTAGAATGTCGCCATTTTTAGAAGATTTTAGGACATTAAATGAAATTTATTGATGAAGCCTTGATTCGTGTTGAGGCAGGTGATGGCGGGAACGGCTGTGTCAGTTTCCGCCGTGAGAAATTTATCCCTAAAGGCGGGCCGGACGGCGGCGATGGTGGGGATGGCGGCGATGTCTATTTAATTGCCGATGAAAACTTAAACACGCTGATTGACTACCGCTTTGAAAAACGCTTTGCCGCAGGGCGTGGCGAAAATGGGCGCAGTGCCGGTTGTACGGGGCATCGGGGCAAAGATATTACCTTACGAGTGCCGGTCGGAACGCGCGCAATCGACCACGATACGCAGGAAGTGTTGGGTGATTTAACCCGACACGGTATGAAAATGCTAGTGGCAAAAGGCGGTTATCACGGCTTAGGCAATACCCGCTTTAAATCCTCAGTAAACCGCGCGCCTCGCCAAAAAACCAATGGTACTCCGGGTGAAAAGCGGGATTTACAACTGGAATTGATGCTGTTGGCAGATGTCGGAATGCTCGGTTTACCCAATGCGGGCAAATCGACCTTTATCCGTGCGGTATCTGCGGCGAAGCCGAAAGTCGCCGATTATCCGTTTACCACGCTTGTACCAAGTCTTGGGGTGGCGAGAGTCGGCTCGGATCGCAGTTTTGTCGTAGCTGATATTCCGGGGTTAATTGAAGGTGCGGCGGACGGCGCAGGGCTGGGTATCCGTTTCTTAAAACACTTGGAACGCTGCCGAGTACTGATTCACTTGGTGGATATTATGCCGATTGATGAGAGCGATCCGGCACAAAATATTTCGGTGATTGAATCGGAGCTCTATCAATATAGCGAAAAATTAGCCGAAAAACCGCAATGGCTGGTTTTTAATAAAATTGATACGATCGGCGAAGAAGAGGCGGTACAAAGAGCAGCAGAGATTGCCGAACAAATCGGCTGGGAGGGCGATTATTACCTTATTTCCGCCGTGACCGGTCAAAATGTGCAAGCCCTTACCCGTGATATTATGGATTTTATCGAGGCTAACCCTCGCCTTGACACCGAAGAAAAACCGGCTGCGGAAGCGGTTGCCTTTAAGTGGGACGATTACCACCAACAAGCGATGCAAAACCCGATTACTGAAGAAGATTGGGACGATCTGGACGATGATGGTTGGACGGAAGAAGACGATGAAGGCGTCGAGATTATCTATAAACCTTAATCAATAGGAATGAGAAAGGCACAGTTAAACGCTGTGCCTTTTGCTTTAGCGAGCTTGTAAATAATGCGCGGCATAATCCAGAGCATAATCATAGCCTTTTGCACCTAAGCCGCAGATCACCCCTTTGGCAATATCGCTCAAATAGGAATGGTGGCGAAACGGTTCACGGGCGTGAACATTAGAGAGATGCACCTCGACAAAAGGGATTGCTACTGCCAGTAACGCATCACGCAACGCCACGCTAGTATGGGTAAACGCTGCCGGATTGATAATAATAAAATCGACCTGCTGAAAAGCCTGATGAATACGTTCAATCAAGGCTTGCTCGCTGTTCGACTGAAAATAATCCAATGCGAGATTGTAGCGCACTGCCGTCTGCTGCAAGTGTTGTTCAATATCAGACAACGTTTGCGAACCGTAAAGATGAGGCTCTCGTTTGCCGAGCATATTCAGGTTTGGGCCGTTAAGCAGTAAAATCTTTTTCATTATCGCCTTCCTATAATAATTCATTGACTAACGCAGGCGGTCTGCAAAATCTTGTGCCTTTCCGACCGCTTGCAAAAGGGCGGTTGAGCAATTCCGGATAGGTCGCCATTAGCGTAATCAACTGTGTATCACTCAATGTTTTTTCGGCAACAAATTGCTGATAGGCGGCCACATCGGTTCGCATTGCTTGCTGAACACTGATGCCGCTTTCCCGAATTAACCGCTCAATCGTCTGTGCCGTTAAAGGGGTTTTGAGATATTCGACAATCTGCACTTCAGCACCGGCTGCCTGCAAAATCGCCAGCGTTTCACGGGATTTACTGCATTTCGGGTTATGATAGAGGGTGATCATTGGCTATTCCTCGCTTTTTAAATCTTTACGCAATGAAACCATTAACTGATCGATTTTCAGATTTTCCGTATCAATAATTTCAAATTTATACTTATCGTACAGCACGAAATCGGTCTTCTTCGGAATTTTACGCAGCATATACATCATAAATCCGCTAATCGTTTCATAATTTTCTTCATTTGGAAATTGGGTAATCTCCAACGCCCGCATCACATCTTCCAAAGGAGTAGAACCGTCAATCAGCCACGAATCTTCATCACGGCGGACAATTTGCTCTTCTTCATTGGAGACAAGCTCGCCCATTACAATGCTCATCACGTCATTTAGCGTTACAATACCGACAACCAACGCATATTCATTGATAATGACCGCAAAATCTTCGCCCGAGGATTTAAACAGTTCCAGCACCTCAAATAGTGAGAGAGTATCGGGAATATAAAGTGCTTTGCGTAGCACACGGTTATCGGTGAGGGAAACTTCTTCCCCACGCAAATAGAGCGTCAGCAAAGTGTGGGATTCCACATAGCCTAAAATTTTATCGAGGCTACTGTCGCAGATCACCACTTTGGAATGGGAATTTTCACTCAGCGAATCCAATATTTGTTGGCGGGAAAAGCCCTTATCCAAATAGACGATATTTTCACGGGTCGTCATTGTTGACGTTACCGTGCGCTGCTGCATATCGAAAATATTTTCAATCAAATATTGCTCTTGGGTTTTTAGCACTCCCGCCTCTGCGCCCGCATCGACCATTGCGATAATATCATCGGATGTCATCGTATCTTGGCGGACGGTTGAAATCCGCAATAATCGGAAAAGCATATTTGCCGTTGCGTCTAAAATAATCACCAACGGTTTAAAGATCAGGATAAAAAACGACATAATCCCGACCATTTTGATCGCCACATTTTCCGAATTTGCCATTGCCAACCGCTTCGGCATTAAATCGGCAAAGATAATAAAAGACACCGTAACAATCGCAAACGAAAGCCACGATGCCGCACTTTCCAGCCATTCTGCTTGGCTATATTGACTTAAAAATTGATGCACATAAGGGGTAAGCGACCCCTCCCCGATCATACCGCCCAAAACAGCAACCATATTCAGCCCGATTTGCACCACCGTAATAAACTGCCCCGGCTGCGCCTGCAACGCAATCACTTGCTCGGCTTTTTTATTGCCGTCCGCCGCTAATTGCTGCAATTTGAGCTTGCGTGAACCGGCAAGGGAAATTTCACTTGAGGAAATAATCGCACTGATGATAATCAATAAAATAATGATCAAAATAGATTCAAAGAGTCCCATCATATCCCGTTAAAATCACTTTACACAATGGAAAGAGTATAACAGAGAGCATACCCAAAATGTAAGTAGTCGGTTTTTTGATGATTTTTTGTCAGAAAATCAGTTAAACCGACCGCTTGTTAAAGGGCTAAAACGATTTTGATATTAAAATATTGGCTAAAATGGCGATCCCCTGCTCAAGAGCTGACTGGCTGATCGTCAATGGCGGGAGCAGACGCAATTTCTGTTTTGCGGTCAGCATCAATAAACCGTGCTGAATACCTTCGGCGACAATTTGTTGTGCATCAATGCCCGCCTCAAATTCAACCCCGATCATTAGCCCTAAACCGCTGACGGATTTGACCTTCGGTAAAGCAGCTAAACGTGATCGCAGCCAAGCGCTTTTTTGTTGCACTTCGTTAAGAAAGGCGGCATCAAGGCGGTCTAATACTACATTAGCTGCCGCACAGCAGACCGGATTACCGCCGTAAGTTGAACCGTGATCGCCTTTCCCCAATGTGTCTTGGCATTTTTCGCCCAACAAAAATGCGCCGATAGGTAAACCGCCGCCAAGCCCTTTGGCAAGGGTAACAATATCCGGTGTTAAATTGAACTGCTGGTATGCAAACAGTGAGCCGGTACGCCCAATGCCCGTTTGCACTTCGTCAATAATCAGCAGCACATCTTGGCGGTGGCAAAGGGCTTGTACGCCTTGTAAATAGGCTTGTGTCAGCGAATTAACGCCGCCCTCGCCCTGTACAATCTCAAGCATTACCGCACAAACATCATTGTCAGCAAGCCGAGCGGTTAAAACGGCAAGATCATTGGGCGGAAGATGCTCAAAGCCTGTGGTAAACGGCGAAAAATGTTGGTGAAACACCGCCTGCCCGGTCGCAGCTAGGGTAGAAAGGGTACGACCGTGAAAGGAATTTTCTAGGGTAATAATGGTCGAGCGATTTGCGCCGTATTTATCCGCACTGTATTTGCGTGCCGTTTTAATTGCCCCTTCATTTGCTTCCGCCCCACTATTGCAAAAAAATGCCCGTTTTAGACCGCTTGCTTTGGCTAATTTTTCGGCTAATTGCGCAGCCGGTTCGCTATAAAAAAGATTGGAACAGTGCTGCAATTTGGCGGCTTGCTGTGCGACTGCGGCGACCCACTGCGTATCGCCCCAGCCCAAACTGTTCGTGCCGATGCCGCTGGTAAAATCAAGGTATTTGTTGCCCTCACTGTCCCATACCTCGCAGCCGTTACCGTGGCTCAAAACTAAGTCAAAGCGCCCGTAAGTTTGGGCAATATAGTGGCTATCTAATTGTTTGATTTGTTCGCTTATCATTGACAATTCGCTCCATATAATGTGGTGCCACAACGTTCTTCGCCGAGTAGCTCATTGAAAATAGCGTGAGCGATCCGCCCGTCAATAATTGAGGCTTCCTCGCCGCCATTTGTGAGAAAATCGACACAACCTTGAATTTTGGGGATCATTCCGCCTTGAATAACCCCATTATCTATCAGCGGTTGCACTTCATTCAAGTTCAGTGAAGTGATTAGGCTGTGCGGATCCTGCTGATCTCTCAACAGTCCGGCAATATCCGTCATACTGACCAATTTAGCTGCATCGAGTGCAATGGCTATTTGGCTGGCAGCCGTGTCGGCGTTGATGTTGTAGATCTCCCCTTCGCTGCTCACCCCGACTGTTGAGATCACCGGAATAAAACCGCTCTCTAGCGCTAATTTCACCAAGGTCGGATCGACTTTTACAATCTCGCCGACAAAGCCAAGATCGCCGTGTATCGTGCATTTTTGGCATTGCAACATTGCCCCGTCAATGCCAGATAGCCCTACGCCCTTTCCTTGTAATAGGGCAACCAACTGTTTATTCACTTTGCCGGCTAACATTTGTAGCACAATCTCGATCGTCTCTCGATCCGTTACCCGTAAGCCCTGAATAAATTGACTTTCCTTGCCGATCTGTTTTAAACCCTGTGAAATTTCCGGCCCGCCGCCGTGAACCAATACAAGCCGGATCCCAAGTCGGTTGAGTGCCAATAAATCCTGCATTACCGCCTGTTTCAGCGTATCGTTAATCATCGCATTGCCGCCGTATTTCACCACAATCGTTTTGCCGGTGTATTGGGCAAGTCGCGTTGATTGAGGCTGAATCGTAAGTTGTGTGGTCTGCATATTTTGTCCTAGTGCCATTCCAAGCCTGCCGTTTCGTTACGACCCAGCATTAAGTTCATACATTGAATTGCCGCCCCCGATGCCCCTTTGCCGAGATTATCGAATCGTGCAGTCAGCAAAAGCTGATGTTCGTTGCTAAAGACGTTTATCTCAAGGTGATCTTTGCCGGCTAATGCGTTTGCCGCCAACATACCGTCCGTATCCATTTGAGCGTGAGGCTGTACCCGAATCAATTTGGCGTGGCGGTAATAATCTGCCAATAATTGTTGAACGGCTTCACCGCTGCGAAACGGTGCGTTGATTGCCGCAAGGGGAAGCGGCACGCTCACCAGCATTCCGCTGTGATAATCGGCGACCACTGGTGTGAAAATCGGAGTGGCTTCGCTGCCGGTAAACCGCTGCATTTCCGGCAAATGTTTGTGCTGCAAACCAAGCTCGTATAGACGGGGCGCATTAAAAGCAGCAGGGCGATCGGTGGCTTGGTAGTCTGCAATCATTGGTTTACCGCCACCGGAATAGCCGGTCAGCGATTGGCAGCCCAACGGATAATCCGCTGCCAAGGCTTGCCGTTCAATCAACGGGCGGATCAGGCTGATAAAGCCAGTGGCGTGGCAGCCCGGCACGGCAACCCGTTTTGCCGATGCAATTTTTTCCCGCTGACCGCTTAATTCCGCTAAGCCGTAAACCCAATCGGCGTGAGTGCGGTGGGCTGTGGACGTATCGCAAATGCGGGCGGTATCGGGGGCTAAAGCAATAATCTCGCGCGCCGCTTCATCGGGCAAGCAGAGAAATGTGAGATCGGCTTCACGGATTTTAGCGAGGCGGGCGGTTAAACATTTCCGCTCGTTCTCTGCGAGAGTTAAAAGCCGAATGTCCGCCTGATTGCTCAAGCGTTCGTGGATCCGCAGCCCCGTTGTGCCGACTGCGCCGTCCACAAAAATGCGATATTGTGCCATTGCAACTCCTGTCAAAATGAATTGCAAGCTAGTGTATGCAGATTTGATCCGAATGACAAGTTAAAATGAATAATTATGCAATAAAAATGAATTTATATTTATTTTGATGTCGCAATCCGTTGCTGTGCCATTTTGATGCTTTTGATAATAGCTTGACGATCGATCGCCGGATTTTCACTCTCCAACACCTGTTCCCAGTAGCCGATTGCCTCACGAAATTGATTGTGCAAAAAGGCATTAGAGGCAAGGAGCAATAGGCTGGTACTCTCTTTCGGATCACGCAGCAACGCCTGCTCAATCCATTTCTTACCCTGCTGGGTGAGCGTTTGTTTGTGCTGATAGTAATCGGCACTCGCCATTGCGCCTAAAATAGCGGGCTTTGCCCCAAGTAGCCGTTGGGCGTAATCAAAGCAGATCAACGCCGATTCAAACTCATTATTCAGCGAGTAGGCTTGCCCCAGTTCCAGCCAAAGCTCGCCGTTATTCACATCTTGGCGGAGTTGATTTTGTAGGCTGACAATATAATGATCGTTGCGTTGTTGGCTATCTTCGTTCTGAGTCTGCTGCTGAAAATCGCTGAAGGCTTGCTGTCCGGCTTGTACGATCTGCAAACGCCCTGTCTGCCAATAATAACCGCTGCAAAGTAATAACACACCGACCAACGCCCACACAGCACGTTTTGCAAGCGGTCGTTTTGACGCATTTTGTCGCAAAGCCGATGCCGCTTGCTGTGCCTGTTCAAATGCGTGGCGATCGGCAACTTCAGCCAGCCACGCCTGCTGCTCGTCTTTTTCAAAAAAACGGGCGGATCGAACCGCTTGCTGATAATGCGCTTGGTTTAACCGATCTCTTAATGGCATTTTGATCTCCTTTTAACACGCCAAGCAATCGCCGCTAATATCAGAGCAAGCAAGCCGAAGGGTAGCCCCCATAGCGCCCAAGTATGCCTATTGAGCGGCGGTTTATAATTGACGAAATCCCCAAAACGCTCGGTCATCAGTTGGATAATTTCCGCATCACTTTTGCCTTGATTAACCATTTCATACACTTCCAAACGCAGTTTGTAGGCTTGGCTGGCATTGGATTCCACCAAATTCTGATTTTGACATTGCGGGCAACGGAGCGATTTTGCCAATGCCACGCCCCGCACTCTGTCGGCATCGGAGCGAAATTGAAAGGTATCGACCATTTCAGCTTGGGCAAAAAGGGTTAGCCCAAGCCCCAGTGTGAATAAGTGTATTTTCATCGGCTTTCCTGTCTTAATTGCTCTAAACGGGGCAGAAAATCCTGCTCAAAATTAGGGTTATAGCCTTTTTGCTGATAGCGGATCACCCCTTGTTTATCAATTAAATAGCTGGTGGGTGCGGAATTGATATTTAAAGTGCCGATCAGCATTGCTTTAGCGTAATCATCGATCACGAACACAAAAGGATCGCCCCATTTTTTAAGGGCTTGGCGGGCATCGTCAGGACGATCGGCGTAAGTCAGCCCCACAATCGGCACGCCCTTGTCTTTCATTGCCAAGAGTATCGGAAACTCTTTAATGCACCAAGTACACCAACTGCCCCACACATTCAAAATAAACGGCTCTTTCGGCAAGCTCTCTTTGCTAAGCACCGCATTTATATCCTGCAAATGTGGCAGGCTAAATTCTGGAAACGGTTTGCCCCGCCAATCTTCGCTCGGTGCAAGATTATCCGGATTTTTCAGTTGCACTACTAAAAAAAAGACCACCGCCAGTAATAAAATTAAGGGTAAAAAGAGAAGTGCTTTTTTCATTGTTTATTCCAAATATGATAGCCAATCAGAATAAAATGGTAGAACTTCAATCACTTTATTCCCAATAAGTATTTTATCCGTTTGATCGAGGGTAATAATATAGCCTTTATCCAAATTAAAATAGTGCATTGCGTCTAATAGCCCTTCTTGCTCTCGATGGTTATTTTCTGCATTTAATGTCAAACACACTTGAATTGCCTGTTTTGGTGTATTGTTTTGGCAAAAAATAAAATCGCACTCTTTGTTATTTTCATTAAAATAATAAAGTTCTTGTGTTTTTTGACGTAACGACCAAAATACAGCATTTTCTAATTTTCTACCCCAATCATCCGTGAAAGAAGGCTTGATAACCTGTTGTAACCCATTATCAATAAAGTAGATTTTGCGCGGATTCACTAATTGAGATTTATAAGAATAACTAAATTTTGGCAACAGAAAAATTAAATAGCTTTTTTCTAAATGCGATAAATATTCCTGTACTGTCGCCGTGCTAGTAATATTGATGAGGGCTTTTAATTTAGTCGCAGAAATTAAATTACCCACATTTCCTGCTAAGAATAACAGTAACTGTTTAATCGCCGTTTCATTACGAATATTATAACGCACGATAATATCACGATATAAAATATCGTTAATTAACATTTCTAAAATCTCATTTTTCTGTAAGGTTAAATATTGCGGAAAACCGCCTTGCGTTAAATAGTCTTTTACAGAACTTGCATCAAACGGTTTATTTAGATATTCACAAAACTCTATATAAGAAAAGGGAAATAACTCTTCGGTAATATGCCGCCCCGTTAATTTTGTGCCTAATTCACGACTTAATAGTGAAGCATTTGAGCCTGTTACTACCACTTGATAGCCCTGATCGAGCTTACCTCTTACATAAATTTCCCAATTTTCAACCGCTTGAATTTCATCAAAAAACAGTATTTTTGCCTGCTTTTCCTCAATAATTTCATCTAAAAGCTGAAAATCGTTAAACTGAAAATCAAACAATGTCGGCGTATCAAAATTGATAAACAGCACCTGCAAAGTCTGCTCTGAAAGTAACTGAGCCAGTAATGTACTTTTTCCACAGCGGCGAATACCCGATACTATCAGTGCAAAATCAGGCAATAAATTTAGGTTTTTCAATGCTTTACGCGGGTAGCTTTTCTGCAACACGAGCCTGCTCTGCTGATTTTCAATGGTTGCCAGCAGATCGGATTTTCTGATCATAATCTCCCCTCTCCGTTTATTGCTATCAAACAAATTTGTTTAATACTAACAAATAAAATTGTTCATTACAAATGAACGCTTTTGTTATTTGACAGACAACATATTTTTCTGCCGATAGCCAACCATTGCCAGCAATGCAGCAAATACCATCAAAATGCCACCGAGCCACAAGGCACGGACATAGGGTTTATAGTGCAAACGGAACGCATACTCTTTATTACCGAACTTATCGCCCATCACAATATAAATGTCGTCCAACCTTTTGTGTGCCAAGCCGACTTCCGCCATTGTCATTGTGCGAATATCGTAGTAACGCCGTTCAGGATAAACCGTGCCGAGCGGTCGATGTTGGCGATCGCTAATCGTAAAGGTGGCAATTTCAGCAGTGTAATTTTGCCCGACATCATACCGGTGTTCGGCATAATGGAAATGAAATCCCGCTAAACTTGCCGTGTCATTTGGTTTCAGGCGTACCCCGATTTCATCGCCATAATAACTGTTCATCATTGCCCCAATCACACAAATCGCAAAGCCAATATGGGCAAGCCGCATTGCAAGCGGTCGGATCTGCCACA
Source organism: Muribacter muris (assembly GCF_001038205.1). Lineage (GTDB taxonomy): Bacteria > Pseudomonadota > Gammaproteobacteria > Enterobacterales > Pasteurellaceae > Muribacter > Muribacter muris. The sequence goes on from NZ_JWIZ01000009.1 coordinate 45,780, forward strand.
TAAATTGCCGATAAGGAATGTGCGTCAGACCAACCCATATCGCTAGGCTGATAAACAGGGTCGCAAGGGGCGAAACGATGTGCGCGGATTGCTGTGCAACCGTATGGTAGCTCAACCCAAGGCTAAGCAGAACCGCAATCGGCAGCAAGGACAACCTCTGCCATACCCTTTTTTTCGGCAGGCTTTTCCAGCGTAAAATCGTGGCAAAGCCCATTATGCCAAGCAATATAAGAGCTAAAGGTGTAAAGATGCTGTTGAAATAGGGCGCACCGACCGAGATCGCCCCCCAGTTCATTGCGCTGAAAATCATCGGGTAAAATGTACCGAGGATCACCACGCCGGTTGCCAAGGCAAATAAGCTGTTGAGGGTAAGCAGCGCCGTCTCTTTGGATAGCAGTTTGAAACGCACTTCCCCTTGCCACAGATTTACTTTAAGGGCAAAAAGCGAGAGCGCAACAAAGCTGAGGCTGAAGAATAAAACCAACAGTGCAATGCCCCGATCGGCATCGACCGCAAAAGCGTGCACCGAAGTTAAAACACCGGAACGGACAATAAATGTGCCGAGCAAACTCAAGGCAAAGGCAAAAATAGCGAGCAGGATTGTCCAATAGCTGAAAATACCCCGTTGCTCGCTCACGATCAAACTGTGGATTAACGCTGTGCCGAGCAGCCACGGCATTAAAGAGGCATTCTCAACCGGATCCCAAAACCACCAACCGCCCCAGCCCAGTTCGTAGTACGCCCACCACGCGCCCAACAAAATGCCGGCGGTGAGAAAACCCCACGCAATCATTGTCCACGGGCGAATCCAACGGGCAATCGCATAATCAAACACACCGCCCAGTAACATTGCCACCGTCATTGCAAAGCTGACTGCAAAGCCGACATAGCCGAGATAGAGCAACGGCGGGTGAAAAATCAGCCCGATATCTTGCAGCATTGGGTTAAGATCCCGCCCTTGCGGTGGCGGCGGAAATTGACGCTCAAACGGATTGGATACCCACACAATAAACAGTGCAAAGCCAAAGATGATCAACGCTAACACTGTAAGGGTACGGTGCGCAAACAAGCGGTCGATTTTTCCGGAAAACAGGCAAAATACCCCTGTCCACAAGGCAAGAGCAGTAAGCCAAAACAGCATTGAGCCTTCGTGTCCCCCCCAAGTTGCTGCGAACTTAAAAAAAGCGGGTAATTGCGAATTCGAGTGGGCGGCAACATAACTGAGGGAAAAATCGTCCGTTAAAAAACCGTAGGCAAGGCAGGCAAAGGCAGTGAGGCAGAGGAGTGATTGAATGCCGCTTAACAGTGGATTAAGACCGAGCAAATCCGCTCGGCGTGTTATTTCTCCCATCACTGAAAACAACACCTGTAAGGCAGCAATGCCCACCACGAAAATCAAACAAAAATAGCCCAGTTCGGCAAGCATAAGCGATCCGTCATTTGCAAAAAACAGCGGTATTCTAACCGCTTGCCGAGAGTAAAATAAAGGGGAAATCTCGTTTAATCCCCTGTGAATTGAGCTGGAACAAAAAATCCACCGCAACGGGTGGATTTTAAAGAAAATCGGTTATTTATTTTTTAATAAATCACGAATTTCGGTGAGTAATTTTTCTTCTGCGGTAGGTTCAGGGGCTTTTTCCGGCTCCGGTGCTGGGGCTTTTTTCAACTTATTAATCACTTTCACCATTGCGAATACTGCCATTGCAATGATTAAGAAGTCAAAAACGTTTTGGATAAACGCACCGTATTTCAACATTACCGCTTCGGTTTCGCCCTGTTTCTCTTGTAATACGATCGCCAAATCTTTGAAATCGACGCCGCCGATTAACCAGCCGATAGGTGGCATAATGACATCGCTGACTAAAGAAGACACGATTTTACCGAATGCGCCGCCGATAATCACACCGACTGCCAAATCTACTACATTACCTTTTACCGCAAATTCACGGAACTCTTTTAAAATGCTCATTTAGTTTTCCTAATTATCCAATCATCAATTGCCCGATTGCAATTTGGGCGCAATTATAATGAAATTGTTAATATTGTGTATTCTCTTTAAGCAACTTTACGCAGTTTTTCCGCAAATTGGGCGACCTGCTGCCAGTCGGTATACTCATACTCTCGGCGGGTATCCGTTTCCCCTTGGGTGATTTTCATAATAAAACGGATCATCATACGGTCGAACCAGCGATAGCGAGGGTACAATAATGCACCGGCAAATACTTCAACCAAGTCTGGCTGCCACGCAATGCGTGCCAATAATTTTCGCGTATAAGTGTTCGTTTGCGGCGTGCTGCGATTAGCTTTACGGGCGGTGAGATTAACGCTAAAAAAAGCGGAGCGTTTTGCGTTAAGCAACTCAAAATGTTGCTGAATAAAGCGTTCTAATATCGGGTCGAAATGCCCGTAGCGGATAGATGAACCGATGATAATTTGATCAAATTGACTTAAATGTGCTTCGGGCAAATCGGGTTGTTCTCTGAGGGAAATAAGGGTGGTATTGCCGATAATCTGTGCCATTTTTTCGGCGATTTTGCGGGTTTGCCCGTCTCGAGTGAGATAAAGAATCAGGGTTTTCATTGTGCCTCCGTTACGCTGGCTATTCTAACGGATTTTGCAAAAAATCGAACAAATCTCACCGCGTGTTTTCGGCTTAATTGCCAAATTTTCGCTCAATTTCCTGCAACAGTTGAATGGGATCAAGCCCTAAGCCTTTGCAATAGGCGATAAACTCAAAAATATCCAAGCGTCTATCGCCCGTTTCTACCTTGCCGATAAAGGAGTATAACACCCCCATTTTCTCACCTAAGGCACGTTGTGAAAGCCCCAAATCTAACCGTTGTTTAAGCAGCTTTTCCCGCAACCAAATATGTTCGGCGGAATGTATTGATAATCTTAAATTTCCCATTACACCCATTCTAGGTGCAAATTCAGTTGAACCCATTTCAGGTTCGCTATATAATTTATCTGAACCTATTTTAGGTTCAAATTTGTTCTAAAGCTATTGAAATGAGGTGAAAAATGCGTCAATTAAGAAAATGGTTAGTCGCAGCAGTACTGTGTGGTGTTTCAGCGGCTGCGTTGGCAGACTGGGAATCTGCAACGAATGTTGGTGAAGAACCAACAGGTGATACATTTTATACAAAGTGTATCTATGACTGTCAATGATCTTCCAAAATTGAACCACAAAGATCCTTTAAAAGTGTTCCACTTTTATTATTTCTTAATTACGATGTTTAAATCGATAAGATTCATT
>NZ_JWIZ01000090.1 GCF_001038205.1 Muribacter muris
TGACAATCAACAAAGGCAGAGCAACTTATGCAACAAATCAATGCACTCAATCCTCAGTTCCAATCAAAAGATCTACTTATTGATCTTGATATGGCTCAACGGCTAAAAAAGACGGGAATTCCCGAAGCAGCTTTACTCGACTACATACAGCACGCTTACCAATTTGCGTTTGAGCATAATATCAATTTACGCCAACCCCATTTGATTCCCGATGTCGAAGATGAACACGCATTTATCTATATTCTTCGTGATAATAATCTTACATCAGAGCAACGTATTCAATATGACCTTAAATTAGCGGCTCATATGTTGGCATATATTAAAGCACATAATAATGACTACCCTTATGAAAATGTGATGTTTTTTATTGGGCGCTATAAGGATAAAGTATGATTACACCCGATGATTTAATACAAAAATCAAACGAATTTTCTACACAAACAGAAGAAATATATTGGCGAGAAAGTACCCGCCTTGCCTATTATGCGGTTTACCATAAATTACAACAATTTGCCACTCAAAACAGTATTGACCTATTAAAAGGCAAGGGAGGCGTACATAAAAAAGCAATTAGCTCAATCCAACATTATTCCGATACGGGTCGAGATTTAGCCTATTATATGGATAGAATGAAAAAACAACGTGTGATTGCCGATTATTATTTAACAGATAATTTCTTACAGGAAGATGCAGAAAACCAACAAGCGACAATGCAAACCTGTCTAGGTTATTTATCACAATTATAGAACTTCCTAATAAGATAAGTAAACGTACAATAAAATGAATAAATACCTTACCCTAATTACATCCGGTCTATTTGCGGGGTCAGCTTGGGCATATAGTTGCGATACACCTGCCCCTTATTGCAAAGCGATGGTATCTTGCGAGCAAGCACGTTTTTACCTTAATCAATGCGGCGTACACCGTCTAGACCGAGATAATGACGGTATCCCCTGCGAAAATGTCTGCGGGAAATCGGGGAAGAAAACCAAATCGGCTAAAACAACAAAATCAAAAGTAAGTAAAGCCTATACCAAGAAAAAACGTTCCGGTTCAAAACGGGCAAAACGAAGATAGACAACTAAACACAACAACCACGGAGGTCTATTATGGGTGATGTAAATAACCAATATTTTCACAGTGGGGTCAATCAGGTAAACGGCATCAATGTCGAAAACCAAACTAAAATTGAGATACATCAGCATTTTTTCAGCCCGTTTGAGCGGGAAAAATTGCACCAAGAAATAATGGCACTGCGAGATAGTGATCCGGTATTCTTTAAAATGCTGCAAAACACCTGCACCCGCCTCTACGGTAGTTTTATGTTTGTGAAATTAAAAGATGAGGAGTTTAGAAAATTCTACGAAATCAAAAATGTCCTGTTTTCAATGTATCAAGATAAAGAGAAGCACCGCCTATCGCTGACCGAAGAAAAAGCCAAGGTGGTGCAATTAAAAATCGACCTTGCCACTGCCCAAAATCGTGTCGCCGACTACGAACGAGAACTCAGCAAAGTAAAACGTGGTGGCGTATTGGGGAGAGTGATGCGTTTCTTAGAAAAGTAAATCAGGGAATAATTATGAATAATATTTGGCACTTGTTCCGTGATGAATCTGGGATCAGTGGAAAACCATATTACGCTTTTGGTGCATTATGGATAAAAGAAGGCAAATTATCCCAATTTGAATCTGAAATAAAAACAGAAAGAACCGATTTATATTATCTGTAGATGATTTACCATTCAGTTATAAAAAAGCAGGTGAAACAATGCAGATTATTGCAAATAATATCATTAGACAAAATACTGGAATATCAGAAGCTATTTTAAACTTAAAGGAAGTGAACTCAAAATACTGCCACGGAGTACAATTATGCGATTTACTTTTAGGTGCGGTGTTAAATGCCTATCAAAAAGAATCTACTTCTGAAAGAAAACTGGCTCTTTCAACTCTAATTGCCCATCACTTAGGATGGGAAGCATTAAAATACGATACGTTAATGACCGAAAAGAAATTTAATATTTGGTATTTCTATGATCCTACTCAAGGTCCTAGGTTAGTCAAATCAAGAGAAACCAAACTAAAATACCCACTCTATTAAACTTAACACGAGGCAACAGACCTTTCAGCCTGTCCGTTGAGTGTCCTCACAAAATCTTGCAATTTCCTCACTAGGCGGAATCACACAAAGTAGCCGCCTCTATCGTTCTTTGTGCATCAGTATTACTTACTGCTTTTTATACTAACTTTTTAAAATACAAAAATCAATATTAGAATATGTCAATATTTAAATTTGTGAAGTAGATCTAAATTTCCCTCGCCCTCAACTCCATCTCCACTTGGCTAGTAAACCCACTGTCTGCATTTAGGCTGTGGGTTACTTGGGTGATTAGCCAATCGTTTGAATCAATTTGAGCCTTAAAGCCGGCCACACTCACCGTCATTTCAGGCATTAACTCGGCATTGCCTTCCGCAAGGGATAGACTGAAAGTTGCTAAGCCTCTCTGCAATTTTTCAAAATTTCGTTTGCACGCATTGAGTGCCGATTGTTGAGTGGCATAGGTATGCCGTAGAGTTTTAATATTCTCCGAATCACTTTCTACGGGTTTATGATGTACAACCTCATTTACCTTACGCCCTTTGCCTTTGACAAACACGGTTTCCTTAATGCTTTGTCCGTCTTTGCCTTTGATAACTTTGCCCTTTTTATAGGTTTTGATATTACCGTTTTTATCCTTTTTAACCCTGCCTTTGCTATCCCGCATTGGCTCGCCCGCTTTGCCCCGCTTGACTTTCGTTACCTTACGCATTGTCGGCTTCACCACTTTTTTCACTTCGGTATTTTCATCAAAGACCACTTCGCCCCGCTTGCCCGTATTAGTATCGTGCCAATAGGCTTTGACCGCCTTAAAATTATCCCCTTCCGCTATACTAAAACGGTGATTATCACCACTTTGTCTGCGA
>NZ_JWIZ01000091.1 GCF_001038205.1 Muribacter muris
ATTCGGCACTTCAACAGGCGGCAGCCGATGTCGAAGCTCTGCTGTTTCCCACCCGTGCTTAATTTCCTTTTGCCCTGTACAAACAGGGCATTTTTGATTTTGTTTACCCATACACACCACCCAAATGATATTTAAGGAGAGCCCTATGCAGACCTCAACGCCACTAATAAATCGTTCTGTAACCCTAACCACGCTCTATGCGTTACTGCAGGCATATCCGCAACTCGAAGAGAACATCTTGCTAATAATTGTTGCTTTAGGCATTTCATATCAGGCGAATCCGTCGGCTCAGGCTGCAGCAATGCAAGCAATTTCTGTCTTGGAACAGGTGATACCCACAGACAGTGAGGCTCATCGCCAGTTTGAGATGCAATTAAAGCGGACGCTGACAGCATTGCAAGTAAATCAACAGCCAACTCAAGCGGACGCACTCCGCAATCTCTATCGTCATTCCCGACTGGCGAACCACTCGGAACTACAGATTTAACCTCATTTTGCCCTGCACAGTCAGGGCATTTTTGATTTTGCTCTCGCATACTCCCCCCTACTTCGACAGCCCTAGGGCTTTGCGGATTAACACTCGCCCCATTGCCGATTTTGACCTTAACCCGATGCGTTTCATTTCTTGCTTAAAAGCTTCTGCTTCCTCAATGGCAAGCTCAATATGAACGCTTTCTTTATCCGACTTTTTCTCGGAATTTTGAGGTAGATCACGTTTTGCCATATAGACAACCCCCTGATTTGTTGCTATTTTTCTGATGAAAGTTGATGAATATCATCAATGAACTTAATGAAGATTATATCCCCATTTTGTTCATAATCAAGTTATTTTTTGATTGTTTTGGAGATTTTTTAGCAAGTGTTAAATTCTGATGAAATTCTAGACAGAATGAAAATGTCACTGGGAATAAAAACTAATAAAGAACTAGCGGAAAAATTAGGGGTTTCGGAAAAAACCTCTTCAAATTGGAAAATCAGAGGATCTATACCTCTTGAAGCTATCTTGGCAGTATCTTTAAAAAAGGAAGTTTCTATTGATTGGCTTGTGCTGGGTAAAGAAGAAAATAGCACGAAAGAGCAACTAGCTGTTGATGAACAAATGATTCTATCTGCTTATAGACAAATGAACCAAGAGCAGAAATTGCAAATCATAACTCAAATGAGCGGATTACAAAAATCATCAGAAACGGGTACAAACATTCATTCAGTTAATAATAGCACTACGAATAATCAAGTATTCCACGGGAATACCCTAGGAACGGTGATTGGGATCAATAAAAAGTAAAAATGAGTTTTTTACAAACAGAATTGGTTTTAGAGCGAATGAAAAATGCTTTAAATCTTAGAACAAACAAAGACTTGGCGGAAAAACTGGACGTTTCGACTCAAACCTTATCTGGCTGGAAAGTAAGAAATGCACTCCCTTTAGAAGAAATACTTAAATTTTCATCAACACATCAAATAAGTTTAGACTGGCTTTTATGGGGAGAAGAGAAGCTTATGAAAATTTTGGATACTTACTCAATTCTTGAGCGTATGAAGTCATACTTAAACATTAAAAATGATGAAGACTTGGGAATTGAACTAGGCAAGGAGCAAGATAAAGCAGCCACTGCGGTAAGAAATTGGAGAAGTCGAAATAATCTACCTTTTGAAGTAATACTAGAATTTGCAAAATCTCATAATCTTTCGTTAGATTGGCTTATATTTGATCAAGTACAAAATCAACTTGATACAGCTCAACAAATGGCTCTTACCGCATTTAATGCACTAGACGACCAAAAGAAAATTCAGGCAATTAGCTTTATGAGCGGATTGCAAAAAGAGGCATCAACCGGCGGAATGAATATTCGCACGGGTGATAATAGTACGAACA
>NZ_JWIZ01000092.1 GCF_001038205.1 Muribacter muris
TAAAAGCGAGCGAGATAAGTTTTGCGAAAAAAGTGAGATAATTTACTTCTCGACTTGTTTCACATACTGCAACAGTCTTACATTTTTATCCCCAGCTCACAATATCGCCTATCCGCTTTATCTTCTAAAACAAGACTTGATATGTCCTTTGAAGAGAGCAATCCTGTACACACATTAAGCAAAACAGGAAACCTCCAATGACGACTTTCACAATGCGGACAGAACAGGAAATGATGCAGGAATTAGCTCTGATTGCCGTAAAAGAACAAGCTGACTTTATCACCGACGGCACGCAGTACTCTCTACCAAACGGACGCGGCACCACCTTTGTCTATAATATTGCCTTCTTGGACATTCGATTTATTGACGATAATCGCAAAGACAGTGTCGTTAAATTCACTTCGACACTTGCCCCTTTCGCCCCACCGTTTTACTGTTTACTCTCCGAATTAAACAATGAAACATAAAGATCTTTTACTTAAAACGCCCTTTAAACTTCACCTAAAGGGCATTTTCATTAAAATTTATACACCAAATTATCTTCGTATTTGCTCGAATAGCAGACGCTTGTTTGTAGCGTCATCCGATTGTACTTTTCAAAAGCCTGCCAATTCTGCCATTTATCTTCGATCATTGCGTCAATAAACCGGATAAACTCCGATTTGGTTGAACTGAAGAAAATATACGGCGGACGGGTTAAGTGAATCAGCCGTAGGAAATCAATTAAGTCAAAATAGTGTACCTGCTTATAACTTGCCTGATGTGTGCAGAGATAGGGTGGATCAAGCACAAACAGCGTTTTTGCTTGATGTTGATATTTGGGTAAAAGCTGATGAAACGACTCGCTGACAGCTTCCACACCGTCCAAATAGCCAGTTGCTTCGGGATAGTCGCTTTTACGCACGCAATGCCAAAAATCCTCTTTAAATAATTCATCAAGACTGCTGACTTGTTGCCCGCTAAACAGCAGCCACGAACACAGAATATGCGGGTCTTTATAGCCGTCAAAGGCGTTGATTGCCTCAATGATTTGCAATTTTTTCGTTTTATCTAACCGCTTGCCTTTCGGCAAATCCGCGACTAAACCGAAAATAATCCGCCGTAAGCGGTTGATGTCAGCGATATATTTCAGCCGTTCGGCATAACCGTCAAAATCATTGTAAATCACCCGTGCCAATGGCTTTTTACGCTTTGCGGTATGCGAAAGCAAACCGCTCCCACCGAACACATCAATAATCGTCCAGCCTTCGCCGTTAACTTCGATATTTTCAGCCGGCACCGCATCAAAATGTTTGGGAAATTAACCAATAAAGAGTTAAGCAATT
>NZ_JWIZ01000093.1 GCF_001038205.1 Muribacter muris
ACCTTACTCACCTGACCCTGTGGCGTATAAACATAACGGGTGGTTTTACCATTGCGGTCGGTTTGTTTAACCACTCGCCCCATATCATCCCGTTCATTTTGACTTTGACTGCCGTCGGCAAATATCTGACCGGTTAATTCTTGGTGTTCATTAAAATAGTAATATTCCCGTCTGCCTAACGTATCAATCACTTCGGTATAGCTTGGGTGGTAAACAAACTGCCATTGCTCACCCAGATTGGTGTGATGACGAAGCACTTTACCGGTTAGGCTTGGGTTGTCATACTCATAATACGCCTCTAAGCCGGCACTGTCTCGGTGAGACACCATGATGTGATTGCGGTAGCTAAAGGTGCGGGTAATATTGCCGTAGCGGTCAATGACTTGAGATAAATCCCCCGCCTCATCATAGGCATAACCAACCAGCATCTCGCCTTGCCGGTGAAGGTCTTTCTGTGCTTCGGATAAGTCTGCCTGTTTAGCTAAAAGCGCAATAGAGATAAGACGGGTATCTTTCCCTTCGTTAATCGTGTCAAACAAGAGGCTGAATGTGCGACCGTTACCGTCAATCATATATTGCGGCAAGCCTGTTTGTGGTTGATAAATAAAACGTTGCTGATTGCCGTAGCGGTCTTCAACCTTAGTGAGCGGATAATGTACGCCATCTTGCAAGCGTAGCCCGGTAAAAGAGAACGATAACCGACGGTCTAACGGCTGAAGCACATAATCATCATACCCGGTTCGTTGCACCCAAAGTTGGTGTTCCGGTAAAAAGACCGCACCGGAGGCGGGTTCGAGCGCAGGTAAGGCTAATTCCGAACCTTGCTCATCAATATAGCGCATTCCCGCCGGCACTTTCACTAAACGCTGTACCCCCGGCACACTCCAACCTTGACCTAACCAGCCTGTCCCGATTTGGTCGGAGTAGTAACTGCGTGTCCAACTCAATGGCAGAATACCCTCGAAAGCAAAATCCACTTCCTCACCCAATACTTTAATCCCCAACACAGGATTAACCGGATGCCCAACACTTGGGCACTGCTTATTAGAGAGCGTACGTTTATCCGGCATAAAAGATTTTGCACCCGGAGGCACATCACCAACCCCGCCGGAAAGCGGGGAAGACGGATTGCCAGATTGCCCCATTTGAGGTGGTTTACACATCTCACCAGATGCGCCTAAGCCCCCCTTATCGCCTTTACCTCCTGAACTTCCCGCAGAACCCTGACCACTCGCACCGCCTTGTCCAATTTCGCCCCCGTGCGCCATTCTGCCACCACCGCCGTCTTGGGCTTGTTCTTCTGTCGGGGATAACACCGCCGCCGGTGCGCCTTCTCCCGTATCACTCTCTGCCTTCGGACTATTTAACCCTACCTTCGACCCATTCACAAACACACCATTGGCATTCAGTTTGACGATCGACTCACCAAATTTTAATTGGATTTCCTCATTATTCATCAATATTGAGGTCTGTTCCCCCACTTTCAGTAAGATTTCATCATCTGCCTGATAAGTCTGCGTCCCCGGTAATGCGGCTTCCCCTACACCTGCTTTACTGGTTTTGACACTCACCATATTTGATTCGGTAATCCGACCGCCACCAATACGCTCCGTGAGAAAACCAATGCCGATTTGGGTGAGTTGGTTACCCAACTCCACGAACAGTTCTTTATTCCCTTTTTGCACCGTCGTCCGTTGGTCGTTCTTCACCACTGTGTTCATATCTTTTTGAGCGTGGAGATAAAGCTCTTCCTTGCCGTTGCTGTCTTCCATACGCAGTTCATTAGACCCTTTGCCCTTGTGGGTTTGGGACTTAATAATCGTTTGGGTTGCCGCTTTCGGTAACGTACCCGGTGGGAGATTTTCGGCGTGATAGGTGCGTCCGATAATAATCGGTTGGTCGGGGTCGCCCTCAAGGAAGCTGACAATGACCTCTTGCCCGATACGCGGAATGGTAATGCCACCAAATCCGGCTCCCGCCCAAGGTTGGCTCACCCGGATCCAACACGAGCTGCGGTCATTGCCTTCACCGTATCGATCCCATAAAAATTGGACTTTCACCCGCCCGAATTTATCGGTAAAAATCTCTTCCCCTTTCGGCCCGACAACCATCGCCATTTGAGGACCAAAGACTTGCGGTTTCGGTATCGCAAGCGGTCGCCACGTTTGAGTTATCGGAATAAATTGAAAATGATTTTGATAGTAAGTACCGCTGCCTTGTAAATCCGCTTCGGCTTCAGCCCCCTGTGGCTGACGACCGAAATGACTAAGGCGAATAGGTTGCCAAGGGCGATTGAGCGATTTATCCGGGTGGTTTTTTAATACAAACCGCGTGCCTAATACTAATTCCGTTGCATTACTTTCCCCTGCACTTTGATGAGCTTCATTGCGTAAACTGTCTAGTCGGTATTGGCTGAACGCTTTGCCTCTATCCGCCTGTTTAAAGCGAGCCGGGTATTCAAAATATTCATAGGCTTGCCGCTGATTGTCTAAATCACTCGCTTGTTTGCCAAATTGGGCATTCCAACCGGGCTTTTTAAAGGTGTAATCCCGTAATTGAGTGCTTGATACCCGCACCCGTTCTGCCCGCTTAAAGCGCCAAATCATTGATTCACGCCGGGTCGCTTCCGGATTGGGGTTATAGCTAATGGTTTCGCCCGTAACTAATGAATCGGCATTATCACAGAAAATCAGCGTATGCTGTTTGGGTTGAAATTCAAAATAGAAGAAAATGCCTTCTTCGGCTAATAAACGGCAGAGGAAATCAAAATCTGTTTCTTGGTATTGGACACAGAACTCCCGTATCGGGTGAGCGTCTTTGAAATTATAGGCATACTGGCTGATGCTGTGTTCGGTCAAAATCGTGCCGACAATCTTTTTGAGGTCTTTTTGCTGGAAAATCCGTGAATTTGTACGCAATGTCGTTCGCCAAAATTCCGGGCGGAGTTGAACGGTATAATAGGTTTTATGAAAACCGGTCTCACCTTTTTCAAACTCCGCCACCATACCGGTGAAGCTGCGTAATAAAATACCGTCTCGATAAATGGACAGTGTGCCCAGTGAATCCAACACTTGATTAAATGCGATATTCGGTTTATCACTGATGAGCGTAAGCGTGAACTGAAACAGCTCACTATATCCCTCTTCCCCTTTAAATTCGACAACGGAAAAAGTCTCAGGCGGGAGATTAAAGGCTTGAAACGTAAATTGTAAACCGGCAGGAAACGTTGCGGCTTGACCGGACAGCATTGCAGACATCGCTTTGACAGGGGATTGCGCCAGTGCAGGCAGTTGATTTGCCATTTTACCGGCTTTTTGAGCTAATCGGATAACCTCTTGAGCCTGGCCTAGCCGTTTTGCCACTTTCTCACCCCCAATACCGAGTTGTGAGGCAGTATTCAGCCCCGCCATCACAGAATCCGTCCCAACCGCCATAGCGGATACATCATTGGCTAACTGACCCACCCCTTTAACCGTATTGATAACTTTATCGGTATTTGATAGGGCTTTGGCTAATTTTTCATTGCCAACCACGCCGTTTGCCTCATTAAGCGTATCAGTTACGTTGCTAATTGCCTCTGTTTGATTCAATAAAGAAGAAAGGGGAGTCTTTGCCATAGTGCTGTTTCCTTAACCATTTGAGGGATATGTTACCCTATTTTGTCAAAAAACAGAACTGTTCTGCTCATACAATAAACAAATTTTAGCTTGCAAAGGGAGGGGAGAAAAAGTAATATCTGACTTGAATTGATCACGAGAATATAAAGCTATATTCTTTCATTTCTTAACTACCTAAATTTAACTTAAAGAGGTTTACTATGCCAACTCCTTGTTATGTCTCCATTACCGGTAAAACACAGGGCAATATTACTGCGGGTGCTTTTACGGCTGAATCTGTCGGGAATATTTTTGTCCAAGGACACGAAGATGAAATGCTGGTTCAAGAAGTTAAACACGTTATTGAAACCCCAACCGATCCACAATCCGGTCAACCTTCCGGTCAACGTGCACACAAACCACTCAAATTAACGGTAGCACTCAATAAAGCTGTGCCATTACTTTATAATGCACTAGCCTCCGGTGAAATGCTACCGACCGTGGAACTAAAATGGTATCGTACCTCTGTGGAAGGAAAACAAGAGCATTTCTTCACCACATCATTGGAAGATGCCACTATCGTCAGCATTGACTTAAAAATGCCACATGCCCAAGACCCTTCACAACGTGAATTTACGCAATTACTTGAGCTTTCCCTAGCTTACCGTAAAGTTACCTGGGAACATACTTCCGCAGGGACATCCGGTTCTGATGACTGGCGTGCACCAATTGAGGCTTAGTCTCATTATTTCCAATTCAAAAAAGTCCTCTTGGTATAGACTATCAAGAGGACTTCTTGTTTATACCGCAGAATGAATATACTGCTTCGTTTAGAAATCAAGACTTTAATCGCATCATCAACCTATTCAATAAATTACAAAATCTTCCTCTCATCCGACCGCTTGTAGCCTCTTACAATAATGCGCTACCCAGCAACGCAATGCCAAAGCCGACAAGACCAATTGAGGTTTCAAGTAACGTCCAGGTTTTGAGCGTGGTCTTTTCGTCCATTTCTAAAAAGCGGCTCATTAGCCAGAAGCCAGAGTCATTGACGTGGGATAACACCGTCGCACCGGAGGCGATGGCAATCACGATAAAGCAGCGATCAAACTGGCTTAAATCCGTTGCATTGGTAACCATCGGGGCAATGAGTGCGGCGGTTGTAGTCAGTGCTACGGTTGCCGATCCTTGCGCTACCCGTAAGACCGCAGCGATAATAAAAGCAGCCACCACAATCGGCATTCCGGTATCAGACATCATCGCAGATAAAACATCGCCAATACCGCTGGCTCGCAAGATGCCGCCAAACATTCCGCCCGCTCCGGTTACTAATACAATCGCACAAATCGGCCCCAGTGCGTTGTTACAAATCTGCTCAATTTGCGCATAACTGCGTTTATCCCGCAAAAGTAAAATCGCCACGATCAAAGTGATTAACAGGGCAACCGGCGTTTTGCCGATTAAACGTAGGCTTTGTACCCATAATTCCTTACCGTCAATCACTTTTGCAACCGTTAGGGTGTTTAACCCTGTATCAAATAGAATTAAACCGATCGGCAATAATAATACGGTGATGACTCGGGCAAAGGACGGCGGATTTTGTACCGCAACATCGTTCACCGATAAGGCATTGAGAAAGGCTTTGGGCAAATCAACCTGTATCCGTTTGCTGATAAACTGACTGAAAAGGTAAGTGCCGATATACCAAGTCGGGATAGCACATACCAAGCCGACAATGACTAACAACCCCATATTTACGCCCAATAAATCACCGGAGGCAACAGGGCCGGGGTGCGGCGGTAAGAAAGCGTGCATCACGGCAAATGCGCCCGCAGAGGGAAACGCATAACGCAACACCGAGCCGCCAAACCGTTTCGCCACACTAAAAATAATTGGCAGCATCACCACTAAACCGGCATCAAAGAAGATCGGGAAACCGAATAAAAGGGACGCTACACCCAAAGCAAAAGGTGCTTTTTGTTCGCCAAATTGGTTGATGAGCGTATCCGCCAATACTTTTGCACCGCCGGTAATTTCCAGTAACCGCCCAATCATTGCCCCCAGTCCAACCAATAAGGCAACCGATGCTAAAGTATTACCGAAGCCGCTTAATAAAGTCGACATAATTTTATCCACCGGAATACCGGCGGCCAATGCGGTTAAAAGACTGACCGTAATTAACGCAACAAAAGCGTGCACTTTGAATTTAATGATCAGCACCAGCAATAATAAAATGGCGGCAACCATAATAAAAATCAGCATTTTCCTCTCCTTTTAGTTATTGTTATCGGTAACATACCATTATTTAGTTACATAGGAAATATATCGCTAATTTTTATTTAAAAAGTGTGAACATCTTCACATTTTGATTAACTTTTCAGAAAAAACAGCGATAAAAATGGTAAATTGGTGCTTTCACTCTGTTATCGGTAACTTAGGGATTATTTATGACTATCGGAAAAGCATTTATCGTAATGGGGGTATCCGGCACTGGTAAAACCTCAATCGGCACGGCGGTTGCGCAACATTTAGGGCTAAAATTCATTGACGGGGACGATCTCCACCCCCGTGCTAATATTGTGAAAATGGCGCAAGGGCAGCCGCTTAATGATGATGACCGCCAGCCTTGGCTGGCTCGTATCAACGATGCAGTATTTAGCCTGACACAGAAAAACGAGCAGGGGATCATTGTTTGCTCTGCCTTAAAAAAAGCCTATCGGGATCAGATCCGAGCCGATAATCCGCCAATAAAATTCCTATTTTTACACGGTGAATTTGAATTAATTTTACAGCGAATGGCGCAACGGCAGGGGCATTTTATGAAAGCAGCGATGCTCAAAAGTCAGTTTGACACCTTAGAATTGCCTCAGCCGGACGAACAAGGTGTCTGCTTTATTGATATTGATGCTCCGTTTGAGCAAGTGGTAACACGCTGTATTGAGGTCATTCAAGCAACAGGTTAGATACTCTCACCTAAATGGATTTGGTAGCCTAAATCAATCAGACCGGCAGATTGTGCCTCTCCGTGAATACGGGCTAACAGTTGCTCGGCGGCAGTTCTGCCAATCATTAAACGGGGGGTAATGACGGTGGCAAGTTGCGGCGTAAGGGATTGCCCGACATCATGACCGTGAAAGCCGGCAATCGCCATCTCCGTCGGCACGGCAATACCAAGCCGCTGGCACTCAAACAGCGCGCCGATCGCTAAATCATCATTGGTACAAAAAATGCCGTCTAACACCGGATATTCCGCCAACGCTTGCCGAAGCTGCTTTGCCCCCAAAGTGAACGAAGAAGGTTCTTCGGTACTGATACAATGTGCCGTCAAACCGTGTTTTGTCATTGCACGTTGGTAGCCCTGCATTTTGAGCTGGGTGCGTTTATCCATTCTCGCACAAAAGTAGGCGATATGGCGTTTCCCTCTTGCAATCATTGTTTCAACCATTGCTTGCGCTGCAGAAATATTGTCAAAACCGACCGCTTGTTGCCGCCCCATCTCGCTGCTGTCCATCATTTCAATCACCGGGATTTGCGCCACGTCTAACATTTTTAGGGTGCGGGCGGAATGGTGGTTTTCCGATAACAGAATGCCGTCAATATTGTAGGAAAGCAGCGATTCAATCCGCTGTTCCTCTTTCTCCACACTGTATCCGTAATGGGCTAACATTGTCTGATAACCCGCCTGATCGGTAATTTGCTCAATCCCTTTGATCACATCGGCAAACACCTGATTGGTTAAAGAGGGCACTAGCACGCCAATGGCTCGGCTTTTCGCATTCGACAGAATATCAGGGGCACGATTTGGAATGTAACCAAACTGTTCGATCGCCTCAGCGATACGGGCTTGTGTGTCAAGCGCAACCGTATTGCGATTGCGTAAATAGCGGCTAACCGTCATCTTGGTGATCCCAAGATGGTCGGCAATATCTTGTAACGTCGGGCGTTTACGCTTAGGCATTTTCATTAGCGGTAAAAGAAGTGGTGTGGAAGTATATCGACTATTCTAACCCAGCGGCTAAAATTGTAAATCGTTAGGCAGAGAAGGGCGATAACCTCACCCTTATTCAACAGAATTAGGCGGTTTTGACCGTAGGCACTAATTCAATATTCAGTGCATTTAGAATTTTACAGATTGTTTCAAAGCGAGGCTTACTGCTCGAAAGCGTCTGATACAGGCTTTCCCGCCCAATGCCCGCTTTTTTCGCTAGCTCGTTCATTCCTTTGGCTCTGGCAATATGGTTTAACGCTTGGATAAATTCCTCATCCGTACCGTTTTTTAACGTTTGCGCCAGATATAAGGCGATCAATTCATCATTTTCTAAATATTCTGCAACATCAAAATGGGTAATATCCATTTGATATTCTGTTTCCGGTAAAAGATTTTCATTATTCATTGCTGCCTCTATATTTTTTAATTTGTTTATTTAATTGCTGATATTCAGACCACAATAACTTTGCTTTTTCAATATCCTCTTGTTGCGATGTTTTACAATTACTGCCAGTTAATAAATAAAGTCTCCCTTCACCTTGTGCGAAATAAATACGGTAGCCTTCACTGATATTTGCCCGCATTTCATAAATGCCACTCCCTACAAATTTCCACTCGTCTAACATACCCCGTTCGGATTGCTCAATGTATTTCACCATTAAAATCATCTTAGCCAGTGGATCTTTTATGTCTTTAAACCAATTTCGAAACATTGGTGTTTGCTTCAGTGTGTACATTCTCTCTCCTTTATATTTATGAAAGGTGATTGTAATGTTTACAATACAGGAAGACAATATCCGACCCGAACTGATCCGAGTTCTCCAGACACAACAAAGTATTTACTATCAAGGCTTGTAAGGCATCAGGATTTCTGTTATTCCCTCAATAGCGTCGTTTGGATTGATAGTTCATTTGCCTTCGACCACTGGGCTTTATACTGGATATCCCTCTTTATTAACGCATCAAGCTCTTTCAGTTCCGCTTCGTTTCAATCAAGGTTACAATTCGCAAAGCGATCAGCTCTTCAATCCCTCGTTCACCGAGCATATTTTGTCACCGGTATTTTTCCGCTTAATAATAAATCGGGCGAGGCGAAGGAAGGCTTAATTCTTTGGTAATTTCCTGCGGAGAATATTTTTAGGGACTGCTCTAGATAATTAGGACAGCCTCTGAATTATTATAATGGGATTAAAGTTAAACTTAGTGATAGAGTTGAGTTATCTAAGAGTCTAGGGAGGGTAGTAGATATTATTTCTGAAAATAAATATTTAGAAGGGTGTGATTCTTTTGAGTATTTACGTAAAGGTGTGGTTATTAACTTTAATCATTAAGGTCTAATTTATTATGATTATGAAATAGAATAAGATGTGGAGTTTATTCAAAAACAAGAATAGACATATTATATTCAAAAATTTAATTATATTAACATGGCATTCCTTTAAGGCTCATATATTATTCAAGAAGAAAATCGTTACTTGAATAGCTACTAACTCTGGTTCAATTACTTCTAAAGCTAGTAGCTGTAATACCAACTATAACAATAATTTATCAGATTATGCTGAATTATTCGGTTGGGCAGCATTGACAGTAGGATTAACTATTTCTTCTTTTGATTGTTCTGTGGGAGAAGCTACGAGTGGAGCAATGTTTCTTAGAAAAATGTCTACAATATTTTAACTAAGATAGTTAAAAATGAAGGGGCTGTAGTAGATTAGCCCTAAATATCACACCATTTGTGTAACGTGTTTAGTTGTGCTTTTGGTGTCCCAAAGTTAAACTGAAATTCACATGCCTCAAGAATAAGAAGAAGTTTTTTCGGTTTATTCCGTTGTATTTTCGCAGCACGGGTTTTGCCTGACTCCAAAAATGTTCAATACCGTTAATGTGATTTTCACGCTCAACAAAAGTCTCTGAATGGTTGATGCTTTCGTGCTGAAATTCGCTGACATCTAATGCATCATAACTGCGATAAGGATCGGTATAAACCCAACTGTCAGGCTTGATTTCCCTTGTCATAACAGGCATTAGCGTTTCTGCGTTGGTATTTTTAACCACAACGGTAAACACCTTTCCTTGACGTTTTAGTAAGCCAAAAACTGCGACTTTTCCGGCTGCTACCCGACCTCGTTTACCTTTGCGATGACCACCGAAATAACTCTCATCAACCTCGATTTTTCCTTCGAAAATGTCTTGTTCTTCAAAGGCGAGATGATATGCGATGACG
>NZ_JWIZ01000094.1 GCF_001038205.1 Muribacter muris
TTTCGATGATCTTCCTGCGTCTGCATGGTACAGTTTTGCAGGATCATTAACAGGCGGAGATTTTCCAACGGTTCACCTTGCGATTACCGCCCTCTTTTTTGCCCTGCATCTTGCCGGTTTCGTTAAACAGATCGTAGGCAATTGTTTCAAGGTTTCTTGGGTCTTTGGCTTGCCCGATTTCGTCAAGAGTAATAAAGCCGTCATTGCGGGCTTCTGCCTCTTGTTGAATGGAATAAGCGGTCGCACTCCACGTTCGCATTAGCTTGTCGCTTTCGCCGTAAATGCTGTTGGCTAGGTGTAACGTGGTACTTTTCCCCTTTGAGCTTTCGGCATATAAATGTACCCCGAACGAGGATAAGCCCAAAATCGAGAGCATCGGCGCAGAGAGGGCGGTGGCAATGCCCAGCATCATTGAATGGTTGCCTCGCACGTTGCCGGCGATTTCCGTCTGCCAGCTTTCCAATGTGCCGGCAGTATTGTAGCCGAGCGTATCTATGCTCTTTTTAGTGAAGTAAATCGGGCTTTGCGGTTGCCCGATCATTTCACCGGTCGGGAGCAGATACGCTCCGTTTTGCCAGCCGGCAAGGGCAGTGATTTTCCAGTTATGCGGCACGGCTTTACTTAATGCGTGGAAATGCTCGGTAAGTTTTGCGGTTAAGCCGGCCCCTTGCACCATTTTTAAGCCGTTGGCTTTTAACTGCTTCCAGCCGGTTTCGCTGCCAAAATCGGCAAGGTGAACCGCTTCGATGCGTGGTGTCCGTTCATCGTTATTCTGCCAGCGGAAGAGGTAATAATATTCGCCTTGTAGGTCTTTGCCTTGCCCTACCAGTTCAACATCACTGCAAATCCACGAGGCTTTTTCATCAAACACTTCGCCGGTCTCTTTATCAATTTTGGGGATCACATAATGCAAGCCTTCGCCCTGTGCGGAGTGTCTAAATTCAATATAAGGGATCTTCTTCGGTGCGTTATCGGCGATTTTTTGCGCCTGCATCTCGGCGATATTTCGGCTCATTTCATCATTACGCAAACGCTGAATGTAACCGCTCACATCTTCTGTTTCATTGGCGAGATTATCAGCAAATTTTACCGTTTCAAGCGGTGTGAATTTCGCAATACTTAACAAAAGGGCGGTTTTGTGGGTTTCGTGAAGCTCACCAAACAAACATAAGCGGATCACTTTTTGCGTATCGGTGAGTTTGATTTGATGAATACTGTTTAATTGGCTCGGGCCAATCACTAACGGCAAATTGCTCGGTTTTCTGCCGAGTGCTTGGCAAAGTAACTGCCATTCCTCGCCGTTGGCTTGTTTGCTTTGCTTATCGTAGCCTAAGGCATTCCACGCTTTAGATCCGACTAAACAAATGATTTCGCTGATCGCATCGGTCGGCTGTTTATCAAAAAAAGGGGCTTTTTCCATTGTTATTTTCTCGCAATTTTGATGAACGGGCGAAAAACTCGCCCGTTATTTTTTTAGGCTAGTCTGCTTGCAAATTCGCTTATATCGGGAGCGTAGTAGGTATTTTGTAAAATCGTAAAATCCCGATGCCCACTGATTTTTGCGAGCTCCATTGGGTTAAATTTCGTTGCAAGGCGTGAGAGAGCCTCCCGCCGTGTATCGTGAAAACGCAAATTAGCGTTTTCTAACCCTGCCTCTTTTTTTATCTTTCTAAACAATGTAGAAAGCATTTGATCGCTACTAAATCCGAAAATCCGCCCCGTCTTTTCCGGTTTTAACCGTGCCAACGTGTGCAGAATATCAATGGCCTTACTGGATAAGGGAACAGTTCGAGAATGCCCGTTTTTTGTTTCCGGCAAAAACGCTGTCCGTCTTTCTAAATTGACGTGTTCCCACGTTAATTTATAGATTTCACCAGCACGCATTGCGGTTTCAATCGCAAAGAGTAACGCTGCCCCTGTTCGTGCTTTTTGTGTGCGATTTTCGCCGTGTGGATCGTATCCACTCACACTGACCAGCTTTCTAATCTCTTCTTCTCGATAACGTCTATTTCTCGGCGGTGGCTCTTTAATAGTGTCCGCCTGTTTTACGGGATTATAGGCACAGTATTGCCACTTAATCACTTTCGTAAAAATATCAGAAAGCGTGCTTTTTTCTCGACATACTGAGTTTGATTTTACCTGTGTAAGCCGTACCTGTTGCCATTCGTTGATATGCTCTGCCTGAATATCGGTGATGAACATCTTGATAAGTTCAGGGTTATTTTTCATAAACCGCTTGAGCCTAAAATACTCTCCCCGTTTTGATTTTTTCTCCGGTGTTATTTCTTTCAAATAACGGTCGATAACCTCTTCGAAGGTGTAGAAAGGCTTATCAACAAATTGGCTACCTAAAACCAACCGATCTAACTCTTCAAGCCATAATTGCGCCTCGTATTTACTCAAAAAGGTTTTAGATGTACTCACTCCATTTCGTCTATACCACGCTCTGTAACGTGGTTCGCCGTTTTTTAATCGTCTGATTGCAATAGTCATAATGCCCCCTAAATTCCCGTAAAGCCTCGTAACGATTTAATGGCGTTTTTACGGGCTTGCACCACTAATTCACCAATATCCTGTTGCGTACGCCGTTGAATGATCCGCTTGGTTTGTTTCCTTCTTTCCTGCTGTTTAAAATAGGCGATAATTTCCGCCGAAAAATAACGGCGGTGGCGTCTGTGTATGCCAGTGCTGCCGTAGTCTATTGGCTTAGGAAAATCTTCAAGGGTTACAATTTTGGTCGTTACATAGCCATAACTTAGGCCTAGGTAATCAGCAATTTGCTGTTCTGTCCAAATCGGTCTATTACGGCGATTAAGCGTTTGGGTGAGTTCCTCAAATTGGGCTTCAATCGACCCTATACGGCTATCTATTTTTAATAGCAAATCTTGCAAACTCTCGGTTTCGCTCTGCTTAAATTGCATCATCGCCCCCTTTTTGTGTTTGTTGTCCGAAAACGGTTGCAACCGAGCCTTGAAAAAACTGATTAACTAAATCCTGTTCTTTAAGAGCCGGATTGATATTAAGATGCACGATAACGTGGTAATGTTGGGTAACAGATAGCTCGCCGGTATGAACAACGCCGATATGGCAGCCGGAAAAGTAATTAGCGGTATTACGCATAACGCACCTCCAACACGGCAAACAACGGGCAGACTTTCGTTTTGGCTTGCTTGAGGCTGTTGGCTTGAATGCGTAGCGTATAGCAAGGGAAAGATTGAATAGGTTTTGAGGTGTTGCCTAAATCAAGGCGTGATAAGGCTTTGAATGTATAAAGCATTGCTGATAGTCCTTCGGTAAATTTATCAAAGACTATCGCTAAACTTCTGACGGTTTGGCGATAGCGTGTAACAGGGTCAGAAACCGCTACCAAAGGAAAAACGGCAAAGGGCGAACCTTTCCTATTACACGCTACCATAGAATGACGCT
The DNA here is from genome assembly GCF_001038205.1 of Muribacter muris. Taxonomy (GTDB): domain Bacteria; phylum Pseudomonadota; class Gammaproteobacteria; order Enterobacterales; family Pasteurellaceae; genus Muribacter; species Muribacter muris. The sequence continues at coordinate 3,427 of NZ_JWIZ01000094.1, forward strand.
CACGGTTTTCGGGAAACGCTCGGCGTTCTTGGGGTGCAGAAAAGCTACGAACTAAAAAACACGCTTTGGGCGTGCTGTTCGCCTTTGGTAAATTCAGCTTCTGACGGCTGGCGTTAGATTTTGCTAACACGTTGCGAAATTTAGCGATTTTCGAACCGCTTGTAAAGTGAAAAATTGGCGTTTGAGCCGTTTTTTGGGTAAAATACGGACATATCATTAGGGTTGCTCCTGTGATTAGTTAGTAATTGGTTAGAAAGTCAAAAGGTTTGCTGGCGGGCAAGCCTTTTTTATTGGCTGTGCTATGGCATTGATAAAATTAACGCCAACGCTACCGCAAAAAAGAAAAAGGGTGGGATTGGGGGGAATTGCGTCATTTCGTTGCCTCAGCCTTTTAGTGTGGTAATAACTTTTAACATTGCTTCGGTAATATTTGGAGCTTGCCAAAATACCAAAGCAAAAAACGCTCCTAATCCCACCGCTTTTAGAAAAAACTTAAAGCCGTCTGAAATGGCTTTGCCTGCTTGGTCTGCACCTTGTTCGCTCATTGTGCCTCCTATGCTAATCGTGGTTATGATGTTGTTAATAAATCGGAAAATACCGCTTTGATTTTTTATCTGTGTGGGTACATCTCGGCTTGTGGATAGCTGTTTATTCCGCTTTCGCCTTGTCATCATTACCCCTGTTATTTCCCTGTCAGTTGTTGCCATTTGATAATGGCTTCAATCAATGTCGGTAAGATATAGATTAAAATCAGTACAATTGCTGAACTTGAAATAAACCATATAAAACGGTTGATTTTCGGGTGTTTGTTCATCAGTTCTAACATTTGAATAAGTTCCTTATTGGGATTGAATTTCATTAGCTGCCCTTGTTATTTGCCGGTGTCTCTACGCCATTTTTGCAGGGTTATGCCTCTGTGAATTGCGTAGAATTGGCGTAGGGTTATCGGTTTTGTAGTTTTTTTCGCCGTTCTACTCGTGCCTGTGGGGTTAAATCAGGTTTTTCTTCGGCTTGCTTGGGTTTAAATAAATCCGGTTGCTTTTCGCCGTTGCGGATACACGCTAGGCGCTCTTCATTGCTAATTTTGGGTAAGCGGTTTTCTGCCTGTAATTCTTGTTCGGTTTTGTCCCATTTTGCCGTTTCAGGTGCGTCCACAAATACTGCTCGCTTGACGTTGATAAGCTGGCCGACAAAATCGGCTTTTAGCCCTCCGCATTTCGGGCAGTAAACGCTGGCTTGTAGGGAGAGTATGCCAGTTTGCCAACTGGTGCGGGTTTGGGTTGCATTGCCGCAGAAAGGGCATTTCACGTTAATTGCCATTAGTGCGCCTCCTGTGATGTTTCCAAACTATCCAAAAAGGCTTTTACCTTTTCAGCGTTGTAACGTGGGCTTGAGCCGATACGGATTGGTTGTGGGAATTGTCCGGATTTCGTCCAGCGGTAGAGCGTTGCCGGATCGATGCCGATAAGTGTGCAAACCTCTTTGGGTTTCATATAGGTTGAAAAGGTGATTTTTGCCATTGTTTCCCCTTATACGTTGCATAGGTCTGTATTGATTGCATTTGTCGGGGCGATTGTAGGGAGAGGAAGGGGGGAATTTTGGAATATTCCAAAAGAGCTTTGGAATATTCCAAAGAATTAACCATTGATCCATTTATCAACGGTTTTGCCACTTGGAGCGGTGAGTCCTTTTGTTTCAAAATCTCTTGAAATTTCGCTTTGGGGATTATCTAAATGCTTGCGAATGTTATTCGCCACATCTTCGCCGTAGGTAACGGAAATTAAATTTCTAATAAATTCTGCTTGTGTGTTTATAGTCTTGTTGTTTGATACTTTATTAGGTGGTTCTGCTTTATTATTTAAAAAATCTTCTAAATCACTATTAAGGATATACAAGTTTTCAGGACTTAACTCATAGTTATGATCTAAATTCACAATTTCTATTATAATGCGACTATCATTAGACTGATTACATTTAGGTGTTGCAAAGGTTATTTTGTTGTAATTAAAGGCTAAATTATTACTTAAATCAACTGTTTTATCTTGAATAATAGATAGAAATCCATTTATATAAAATATGCCTTCGTAGCTTTCATCTAGTGTTATCGGTTTTTGAGTATAAAATTCTTTATGTGTAACTAATTCAGTTATTTTTGATATTTCATTTTCTGCTTCTCTTTCCACATAATACATATCATTCATTTTAAATTTGAATTTGGAAAGTTTTAGTAATTCTAAAATGTCATCTTGAACGTATCTGAAGTCTTCCTCTTCAGTATAATCATAATATATTACAAATGAAAAGCCACTATCCTGAATATCTAAATTACCTATTTTTATTTCTTCTGGGCTCATTAGGCAAAATGCACAAATTTCTATTTTCCTTATTTTCCAAAAATGTAATAAATCTTCTATTTCTAACTCTTCCCCTGTGAGTTGCTTTATTCGTTTAATTGCTTGTTCTAAGGTGTACCATTTTCTCGGTGGTAGTTGGTATTTGCTCATTAGTTTTGCTCTCGTTTGGTTAGTCGTTTGGCGTTGCTTGCACTCGCTTGCAAGGCGTTGCGAGTGTAACGCTTTTGGTTAGGGGAGAGCAATGAAAAAGCACGCGTTGAGCGTGCTTGAGGTTAGAAATAGTCAATCGTTGCGCCGGCGGTATCCGGTGAGGCTTGGGGCTTGGGTTTGCCCGTTGCGGTGAGGATTTGGTAGGCTTCCGGTTCGTCAATGTCGCCTTGTTCGAGTAACGCAAGGGTAAAATTGAGTTTGTCGGTAAACGTCATTGTCGCCGCTTGGTCTAGGTAGTGTTCCATTAGTCGTTGATCTCGATATTTTCCACAAGGCAGCACGCATTAAAATCTTCCACCACATAATCAATATTGAGTGAGTAGAACGTCTGCACCGCATCGCATTTCGGTTGGTCTATCACTTTTCGGCGGATATTGTTTAAATGCACATAAAGCGAGAGGTTATCAAGGCGGGTAATTAGCACCACATTACTTGGGAAGTAGGGAATGCTGACCGCTTTTAAGCCGCCGATGGTGCGTTGCGAGAGGGTTAAAAGTTCGGCAAGTTCTTCGTCTAAATCCGCTTGCTGAAAGGCAATCGGGCTGTCTCCGATGATTTCCCGCCCGCAAATTGCGATCATTTCGCCCCCCGCTGCGTAAGCCGGTGCAATGTAGGTGAGAGCTTGTTTAATAAGAGCGTTGAGGCTTTTAAATTGCCCGTTTTCGCCTACGGTTGACCCGTTGATAACAGCTTGCGGTTTGCCTTTTCGGATTTTTTCTAACCAGCCGACCATTAGTAGCCCGTTGAGTAGGCTGCGGTCAAGCTGTGCGTTTAGGTGGGTTTCCAGTTCATTTTCGAGGTTATAGTGATCGATACGGCTATAGGGAATATAGCTGTCTAGGTTCACCTGTTCGCAGTGATAACGCTGATAAGGGGCAAGAGCGAGTTTCGGCGAACGTTCCTCGCCTGCGAGGGTGTCGGTTGTGCCGGCAATCGGGGTGAATAAGCCGATCGCATCGCCCTGTTCAAAGCGAGTTGTAACGAGGTTGAGATGCTTAAATAGGCGGTTTCTTTTGAGCCGTTTAAGCAGCTTTTTCTGTTCTGCGGGGTTGTCGTCAAAATAAACGGTGTTGCCTTTCTGATCTAATTTGAGGGCGTGGGCAAAGTGTGAAATGCTCATTTTTTCGTTTCCTATGCGGTGAGTTGTTGGATTAAGCCGGTTAAGCCGGTGGTTTGTTGGCTGCGGGCAATCGCCTGTTTGTGCAGTTGCGCCGGTGTAGCTAATTTGTCGCTGTCTGATAAGAGAGCGGAAGAAAGGCGATATTCATCGGGCATAGGGGCGTTTTTAGCAATATAGCCTTTGAACTGTTCTCCCATAAAACGTAGAATTTTCTGCTCTTTGGTGATTTCATCATAAGACGTTGGATTAAATTCATCGCTGCCGTCTAAATACATAAAAATTTCCGATAATGCCTTTTTATTTTCCGAAAAAAGGGCTTGCATTAGGGTTTGAGCTTTGTTTTTAAATATCGCTGCCCGAATATGTTTTAGGTGATTTTGGATTTTTATTAGTGATTGTTTGCTGTCTGCTAATTGATATTCTAAATCTTGATTTAGAGCTTGGTAATATTCAATGCGGGCTTTTAATCCGGTGTCTGTTTGTTTTAATTCCACATATTCATCAACACTTAACATTTGATTATTCGCAAGTTTATCTTTTGAACGTTGGATAATTTCACTTTGTTCATTTTGTAATGCCTCTAAAATACGTTTATTCTGTTCAAATTGGGATTGAATTTGAATAATCGTTTGCTCTTGTTGTTGAAATACGGCTTTTTCTTGATTAAATTTTTCGATATTCATTTTTTTCCTCTATACATTGCGGGATTGTTTAACTTGTTCGGCTATCCAGTCTTGCACTTCACTTTCTAACCATACCTTTGAATTTGCCCCTATGCTGATATTTTTGGGGAAATCGGCGGCTTTCATTTTGCGGTAAATCGCACTCTCTGACAGAGTGGTGAGCCGACTTACTTCGTCAATTTTGATAAATCGCTGTCTATTTGGGTTGTTCTCCATTTTTGCTTACCTCTTGAGATGATGGCTCTCGCCAGCCATTGCCGGCGAGTGAGAGAAAGCATAAATCATTGTGAAAATTTAGCGACTATTCGGCAGTGTGAAAGGGAGTTTGACAGATTGAGGCACTATTCAGGCTTAGGGGGAAGATTTACAAGCGGTCAGATTAGGGCGATTTTTTGCAAAATTGGGTGGTTCTCGCATTGCTCTCTTATCCTGTTTGCCGGATTAGCCGTTTTGTGAATGTAAAACTGCATAACTATGCGTAGATTTGCGTAAGAATTTCTGACTGTATGAATGCTATTCATACCAAATAGGGCAAGGCGTGAGGGCATTAACGCATTTGCGTTGAAATCGACACATTAAGTGCGGGGGCGTGGTGAGGATACGAGCGCCCGCGTCGGGTTGCCGTGCGGGCGCGACCGTTTCCTCGCATTATTCCCTATTTTAGCTTTTCTTACATTGCTCTACATAATCCCCCCACATTTGCATTGCTTGCCGTCTTAACTCTAAATAGTCCGAGTAGTTATATCTTCGGCTTACATCACCGCCGACAAGGTGAGCAAGGCACGCCTCTGCAACTTGAAAATCTATGCCTTGATCTGCCAAATAGGTTCTTGCCATTGCTCTCAGCCCGTGCGCTGTCAAAATGCCGTGATAGCCGTTGCGTTTTAGCACGCTGTTAGCTGTTTGGCTGTTACAAGGTTCATCAGGTTTTAAACGATTAGCAAAAACGTGCCGGCGGTGTCCGTTATGCTTTTTCATCTCTTTGAGCAAGGCAAGGGCTTGGGTCGAGAGGGGAACGGTGTGCGGGCGGGGATTTTTGAGCGTTCCCTTCATTTTCTCTGCGGGAATAACCAGTAACTTTTTGTGCCAATCAATTTCAGCCCATTCAATACTAACGGCTTCTTTCGAGCGTAGCATCGTCAGCATCTGCCATTCAACTAATAATTTTGAGGTGATGAAGTTATTTGCGAGATTTAGCCGCTTAAACAGTGCCGGCAAGTCCTTAGCATTTATCGTTGGGTTTGGTTTGTCCTTTTTGCGTTTGAAGGTTTTCTGAATAGTAGAAAGTGGGTTGGCTTCGATAATGCCAAATTCAACGGCATAATCCATTATTTCAACGAACCGCCCGATCACTTTTTCCACTGTATCCCCTTTTGTCGCATACATTTCAAAGAACGCATCAATAACGGCTATTTTGGTGATCTGATTGATAGGGCAATGCCCGAAAATTGGAAATAAGTGGTTTTCAAGCCGTCTATATTCCCGTGCCATTGTTGCCGGTTTATTTTCGCCTTTTGCCAACTTTAAATCTCGCCATTTAGGCGCAAATTCGAGCAGGTTAATTTCTTGCCTTGCTTGCATCTCGGCTTGCCGGGCGAGGTACTCGAAAGGATCTAAACCTTGAGAAATGAGCTTATTAAAGGCTCTTGCTTTTTCTCGTGCATCTTCAAGGGACAAATAGGGGTATTCACCGATCTTGCGTTTAGTACGCTTCTTGGTGATGGGGTGTACATACCAAAATATAAACGTTTTCTTTTCTGCATTATAAACGTGCAAGAAAAGGTTATTCCCGTCGCCGTAGGGCGTTGCTTTCGGTTTAAGGTTTTTTATGCGGGTTTCTGTGAGTGGTTTAACAAATTTTGCCATTGCTACATCAGCCTTATAAATAAAGGGTTTATCGGGTTGATGTAACTTTTTTCTGCTGCCTTTTTGTAAAGGTTACATCAAAGTTACATCAATGACGCTGACAAATGCAATCAATGCAAACATATGCAACAGTTACAAGGCTGTTTAACCTTTAAAATCAAAAGGTTGCAATCTTATGCAACCTCTTGAAATCTTTCAGTGGTGGAGCTGGGGGGATTTGAACCCCCGTCCGAAATTACTCCATCTTCAGCACTACACGTTTAGTCGGTCTTTGATTTCACTTAGCCACTGCGGACAGACACGCGATAACTAAGCTAGTTTGATTTAATTTAGTGTTTCGATCCTCAAACGGCGGCGTCCACACGATCTCGTTTTGGATGGCTTATCGGACTCCTCGTCTTACGAGCGGAAGCTGAGGCGATAAGGCTTTAAGGCAGGTTATTAAGCTGCTAAAGCGTATTGTTCGTCGTTTGCGACTATTATTTTGCGGTTTGTTTACGAGGCCTACCGCACCTCGACGTGCACCTTGGACTTCGCTAATCCCGTCGAATCCAGAATCAGCCCCAAAAGTGTCGCAATTCTAATGGAAAGCGGTCGGATTTGCAAAATTTTTTGTCAAACCGACCGCTTGCCTCGGCTAACCTCGCCAATAGCGGCTTTCATCCATTTCAAATTCGCCGCTAAGTCCCCAAAATATGCTGTTAGCCGCAACTATGTTGAGCGAGATCCCTCGTTTTTCATTTTTGCTGGCTTGCACAAGAGGTTGTCCTTTCCAGCTGACCCGATAAGCACCGGACGGTAATTTTTCCAGTTGGCAGTTTTCGGCTTCAAATCCTGTTTTGCCGTCAATGCTGATGTGTAATGCACCGTCCTGTATGACATCTGCCCAGATTTGCAGTGTTTCACCGTGAAAATATAAGCCGTTTGTTGCGAAGCTCATTGGTTTTTGTGGCGAACGGGCAACCATTCCGGCAAGCCGATTTTTATCTATATATGCCAATCCTAAGCCTGTATCCCGCCAGCCGCGGTGTCTCCCTTTGCCGCCGGTATAATAAAGGCGGTTATCGCCGGCGGTCATTTGCGCAGCAAAGAGTGTGGCACTGTCAAATTCGCCTTCGAGGTATTGATCCCGTCCGGCGCCGGCAGGAATGAGGATATTATGATCAGGGACGGCTTTGTTCCATTCGGTGAGGTTGGTTGACCAATAAAGCTCAAGATTAACGGTATCCCAATCCATTTGAGTATTATCGCCCTGTTTGTAAATCGAGGCGAAACCGAAATAGATGTCGTGATGTTCAAAGACGGGCATTGAATAGACTTGTTCTTCGTAGCCTTGTCCGCGTAGCACTTCGTGTAAAGGCGACCAATTTATGAAGTCATCGCTACGCGAAATAGCAAGCACGCGGAAGTTGCTTGCCCAAAGACGGGTGGTGAGGATATATTGGTTGGTGCGGCTGTCTTTAAAGACAGCATTATGACAGTCCGCCCCGATTTTCGGGCTATGTGCTTTCCATTCGATTAACTCGGAGAAATGGATACCGTCCGCAGAAAATGCCACGGCAAGTTTACGTTCTTTCTGTTTGCGTGTAATCAGCTTAAAGCGTTTGTTCGGGTCAGGGTCATTCGGTTCAAACAGAACGCCCGTGCCGGCAACATCACGCATCAGTAAGTTATTGGCTTTGCTGCCTTCAAATTCGACAATGCCCAATTCGGGTTTTTCCCAGTGAATGCCGTCCGTTGAGCGTGCGTAAGCAAGCCCGACTTGGCGATCCCGTGATGCCGCATAAGGTTGGTTGGCACGTTGAGCACGCGGTGTATTGGTAACGGACGGATCAACAGCAAACAGTGTGTAATAACAGTGATAAATGCCTTTATCATCAAGGATAACGTTGGGATAGCCGTTGTCTATTCGAGGTTCCCAGCGTTTAGGTGGGTCTTCGTTAATCCCGTCAATAAACAGAGGATTACGTTGATCTTTTTTGACCTCCCCCATTTTCAGCCGCATATTTTGCATTTTATTGGCGGCATAAATACCGGTATCAAAGGCAAAATAGTGCTTTTGGGATCGTTTGGGGGGGCGAGGCTCGGTAGCGGAATATATCTGAAAACCGTTTGCCGAGGTTAGTTGAGGGTTGAGCGCGAGAGCGGCGGTTCCGCTTAAACCTAATAAAAAGGTTCGACGAGAAAGAGTGATGCGCATATGCAATCTCCACTGACTAAGGGAACGGCGGCAGTATCTACCGAGAATGGGCAAAAATCAAGCAGAAAGTATAAAATATGACAATCTTTAAAAAATGTCATTGCTTTAAGCACATCGCATAATTTATCCGTTTGGCATTTCTATTATAAAGCGGTAAGATCTGCCAATATTTTTACAAATAAAGAACGGAATGAAACAGGATAACGCACCAAAACAGCTCGATGAGGTTGATATTATCGAGCCGGACGAAGTGGAACTGCTGGAAGGGAATGATGATGCCAATCACCCTGCCCTTGCCAATACAATGCTTGTGCCGCAAGGGGGAAACCTTGACAGCTATATTCGGATGGCAAACCAATATCCGATTTTAACGGCGGATCAAGAAAAAGAGCTTGCCGAACGGTTCTACTATGATGAAGATTTGGACGCCGCCAAGCAGTTGATTATGTCGCACTTGCGGTTTGTGGTGCATATCGCCCGTGGCTATTTGGGCTACGGCTTGCCGTTGGCGGATCTGATTCAAGAGGGCAATATCGGTTTGATGAAGGCGGTAAAACGCTTTAATCCGGAAGTCGGGGTGCGTTTGGTCTCGTTTGCGGTGCATTGGGTGAAAGCAGAAATTCACGAATATGTGCTGCGTAACTGGCGGATTGTCAAAGTTGCCACCACCAAAGCCCAACGCAAACTGTTCTTTAATTTACGCAAAAATAAACAGCGTTTGGCGTGGTTTAACGAGGAAGAAATTCAGAAAGTCGCGGACGATTTGGGCGTTACCCCTGAAGATGTGAAAGAGATGGAATCCCGTATGACCGGTCAAGATATGGGCTTTGATCTACCGGTGGGCGAAACGGACGATGAAGCCTATGTGCCGTCAATGTATATTGAAGACGACAGCTCCAATTTTGCCGATGAGCTGGAAGAAGAGGAGCATACGGGGCGGGCGACTGCCCAGCTTGCCTATGCGTTGGCACAGTTAGACGAACGCAGTCAAGATATTATCAAAACCCGCTGGTTAGACGATAATAAAGCGACATTACACGAACTTGCCGCCAAATACGGCATTTCTGCCGAGCGGGTGCGTCAGTTGGAAAATCAAGCGTTAAAGAAAATCAAAGACGCTATCAGTTTGGAATAATGGGATCACAAGCGGGCGGATTTTGCAATTTTTTTACCGAATCTGACCGCTTACCTAATCAACGGTCAAACAATGTCAAACAATACGGAAAAACAACCACAGGATCAGCCTGAACAGTCGGCGAAAAAGCCTTATATCATTCCGACCTGCCTGAAATTGATGCTTTTGGGCGTGTGTTGTGTCGGGCTTTACGGCATTTATTTAGACGGCAAAATCCGTGCCAAAATGGACGGGCATATCTGGCAATTGCCGGCGGAAGTGTACAGCCGGATTGAGAGTATCCGTGTTGATGATAATCTCACCCTTGAGCAAGTCAAACTGGCACTGCTTGATAACGGTTACCGTGAGGTTGCTTATATTGCCACACCCGGCGATTTTAAAATTGACGGCGATGCCCTCGTGTTATTGCGCCGGGCCTTTCAATTCCCTGAAACGCCGGAAGCGCAGCGGGTGCTGCGTTTACGCTTTGTGAATGAGAAGCTCGCCCGCATTGAAGACTTGGTACGTTTAAAAGAGGTTGATGAGTTTCGGCTCGACCCGAAATTGATCGCAATGCTCCATTCGGATAATGATGAAGAACGCCAAGCATTGCGTTTGCAAGATTATCCCCGCTTACTTATTGATACGCTGCTGCTAACCGAAGACAAGCGTTTCTACCAGCACGACGGCATTAGCCCGCTGGGGATTGTGCGGGCGCTGGTAACGAACTATCAAGCGGGCAAAACGGTGCAGGGCGGCAGTACCCTCACCCAACAATTAGTCAAAAATATTTTTCTGTCTAATGAAAAATCTTTAGTGCGTAAGGTGAATGAAGCCTTGATGTCGCTGATTTTAGACTACCGCTACGATAAAAACCGCATTCTCGAAACCTACCTGAACGAAATTTACCTCGGGCAGAACGGCAGTTATCAAATTCACGGCTTTGCCCTTGCCAGCCAGTTCTATTTTGGTCGCCCCGTGCAAGAGATTAGCCTCAACCAAATGGCGTTGTTGGTGGGAATGGTCAAAGGCCCGTCTTTATATAACCCGTGGCGTAATCCGCAAGGGGCAATGGAGCGGCGGAATGTGGTGTTGCGGATTTTGCTTGAACATCAAGTGATTAACCAAGATTTGTATGAAACCTTGAGTAAGCAACCGCTTGGGGTGAAAGAGAAAGGCAATATTTATCGCCAACAACCGGCATTTATGCACGCTTTGAATTTGGATATTAAAAATGAGTTGGGCGAAAGCCGCACGGCGTTATTATCCGGAGCGAAAATTTTTACGACCTTGGATCGAAAACAGCAACGTTCGGCGGAACTGGCGGTGATTAACGGCGTGTCGGATCTAGAAAACGCCAATAAAAAGGTGAAAGATCTGCAATCGGCAATTGTGGTTGCCGAGTACAAAACCGGCAAAGTCAGAGCCGTGGTCGGCGGGGTGCAGACCCAATATGCCGGCTTTAACCGTGCTATCCAAACCAAGCGTCAAATCGGCTCATTGGTGAAGCCGTCGATTTATGCCATTGCGTTAGCACAGCCGGAGACTTTCCGCCTGAATACGCCGGTGAAAAACCAGCCGATTACGATTACCGTGAAGGGCAGCCCGCCGTGGACGCCACGCAACTACGATCGCCGTTTCAGCGGGTCAGTGATGTTGATGGACGCTTTAGTCCGTTCTCTGAATATCCCGACCGTCAATATCGGAATGAAAGTCGGCTTGAAAAAGGTGATCGCCAAGCAGAAAGAGATGGGCTGGGACAAAGCGGAAATTCCGCCTTATCCGGCAACGCTGCTCGGCTCTTACTCGATCTCCCCCTATGACGTTACCAAATCCTATCAGGTCTTGGCAAATAAGGGGCTAAAAACCCCATTAACCACCATTGAGGCGATTATTTCTGCCAATGGCGAGATGATCTATCAGCCGAATGTTGAACAAACCAGCCGGCAAGTGCTGCCGGAAGAAGCCGCTATCCAAACGCTCTACGCAATGCAGCAGGTGGTGGAACGAGGCACGGCTCGCAGCTTGCAGACGGATTTTGCCCATCTGCGTTTAGCGGGGAAAACCGGGACGACCAACAGCGCAAGGGATACTTGGTTTGTCGGCATTGATGGCGAAAATGTAACGACAGTTTGGCTGGGCAAAGATGATAACAGCAGCACCCTCCTCACCGGCTCAAGCGGGGCATTGCAAATCTACAAAGAGTATTTGAAACGTGCCGAACCGTTGGTGTTTAAACTGCCAAGCTCCAACCAGATCCAATGGGTCGGGATCAGCAGTTACGGCAACTGGGATTGCAGCAGCCCTCGACAAATTCCGGTGTGGAAAGATCGAGGACAACGCTATTGCAGTGGCGGTAGCACCGTGGTCGCAGCCAAACCGAGTGTTTGGGACGCCTTGTCGCTCGGCAAGGATAACACTACGCAGCCGACTAAAGCGGAAGAAGCGGAAGGGCAATCGCCGGTTGATGAAATCGCTCCAACCGAGTAGCAAGCAGTCGGCGCAACATTTTTTGCAAATTTGAAACAGGATAACAATGAAAGAAACTATCGTGGCACAAGCCACTCCGATTGGGCGGGGCGGGATCGGCATTTTGCGGGTGTCCGGCCCGCTTGCTGCCAGCGTGGCAGAGCAGGTATTGGGCAAATGCCCTAAACCCCGTGTGGCGGACTACTTGCCGTTTAAAGACGAAGACGGCACGGTGCTGGATCAAGGGATCGCCTTATTTTTTAAAGCGCCGCACTCTTTTACCGGCGAAGATGTGCTGGAATTACAGGGGCACGGCGGACAGGTTATTCTCGACATTCTGCTGAACCGTATTTTGAAAATCAATGGGTTACGTATTGCCCGAGCCGGTGAGTTTTCCGAACAAGCCTTTTTGAACGATAAACTGGATTTGGCACAGGCGGAGGCGATCGCCGATTTAATTGATGCAACTTCAGAGCAAGCGGCTCGTTCGGCGCTAAAATCACTTCAAGGTGAATTTTCAAATAAAATCAATCAATTAGTTGAAGATGTGATTTATCTGCGTACCTATGTGGAAGCGGCGATTGATTTCCCCGATGAAGAAATTGATTTCTTGGCGGACGGCAAAATCGAAGCGAAATTAACGGCGATCCGCAGCCAACTGGCGAATGTGCGTGCCGAAGCCAAGCAAGGCTCAATCTTGCGGGAAGGAATGAAAGTGGTGATTGCGGGCAAGCCGAATGCGGGTAAATCCAGCTTGCTGAATGCGTTAGCGGGGCGGGAAGCGGCGATTGTTACCGATATTGCCGGCACAACCCGTGATGTGTTGCGGGAGCATATTCATATTGACGGAATGCCGTTGCACATTATTGATACCGCCGGTTTGCGAGAGGCAAGCGATGAAGTCGAGCGGATCGGCATTCAGCGGGCGTGGGGCGAGATTGCCCAAGCGGATCACGTTTTGTTGATGATCGACAGCACGATCTCGCCGCCGGATCATTTTCAGCAAGAATGGGCAACGTTTTTATCCAAACTGCCGCAAAATATGCCGGTAACGGTGATCCGCAACAAAGTCGATCTGAGCGGTGAAGGCGAAAGTTTAAGCGTGCAAGATCCGTTTACGCTGATCCGCCTTTCTGCGCAAACGAAAATTGGGGTCGATTTATTGCGTGAGCATTTGAAAAAATCAATGGGCTACCAAAGTTCGAGCGAAGGGGGCTTCCTTGCTCGCCGCCGCCATTTAGTCGCCCTCGAAACCGCCGCCGAACATCTGGAGCGTGGGCATATTCAACTGACCCAATTCCACGCCGGCGAGCTGTTGGCGGAAGAGTTACGTTTGGTGCAAAACGCCTTGAGTGAAATTACCGGACAATTCACGTCCGATGACTTGCTGGGGCATATTTTTAGCTCGTTTTGTATTGGTAAGTAAGCACAAATAGGTGATAAGTTATTCTTTACTTCTTGGGTGGGCTAGGGTAGAATAACGCACCTTTTCTAGTTCTATGCCGCCGTCAATCAAGTGCGGCTTTATTTAAACATATTATTCCTGAGGTGATGGCTTATGCCAGTAATTAAAGTTCGTGAAAATGAATCCTTTGACGTAGCATTACGTCGTTTCAAACGCTCTTGCGAAAAAGCGGGTCTGTTAGCTGAAGTTCGTGCACGTGAATTTTACGAAAAACCAACCACTATTCGTAAACGTGAAAAAGCATCTTTAGCAAAACGCCACGCTAAACGTAATGCGCGTGAGAACGCTCGTAATACACGTTTATACTAATTCTCAGTAACGCATTTTTCGTTGAAACCGTGAAACCTTTGGGATCACGGTTTTAATGTTTATAGATTCAGCAAAACAAGCGGTGGGTTTTTGCAGAAAATATGCGATAGCTTACCGCTTGTCAATTTAAGGCGATCACAATGAAAGGCTCTATTCCCCGTTCGTTTATTGATGATCTCGTTGCCCGCACGAATATTGTTGAGGTGATCAACAGCCGGGTTAAACTGAAAAAAGCAGGGCGGGATTACCAAGCCTGTTGTCCATTCCACCACGAGAAAACGCCCTCTTTTACGGTTAGCCAATCCAAGCAGTTTTTCCACTGTTTTGGCTGTGGAGCGCACGGCAATGTGATCGGCTTTTTGATGGATTACGATAAACTCGAATTTCCCGAAGCGATCGAAGAACTTGCGGCACTACATAATTTGGAAGTGCCTCGTGAGAATGTGATCAACCGTGATGGTAAGCCCCAAGCGAGTTTACAAACCCGCCGTAATCTCTATGAGCTAATGGCGGAGATTAGCACTTTTTATCAGCAGGCATTGCGTCAGACCCCCGCCAGCCAAGCCTATTTAGTCGATCGGGGCTTGTCGCCTGAGATCATTGAACGGTTTGAGATCGGTTTTGCACCGAATGCGATGAACGGCGTGTTAAAAGCGTTCGGCAAAAATCCCCAAGAAATCCAAAAACTGTTGGATACGGGAATGTTATCAAAAAATGATCGGGGCAAGGTTTATGATCGTTTCCGCAATCGGGTGATGTTTCCGATCCGAGATAAACGGGGGCGGGTAATCGCGTTTGGCGGACGGGTAACGGGCGATGAAAAACCGAAATACCTCAATTCACCGGAGTCCGTTACTTATCACAAAGGTAATGAACTGTACGGCTTATACCAAGCCTTGCAGCACAATGAATCGCCTGAATATCTGTTTGTGGTGGAAGGCTATATGGACGTGGTGGCGCTTGCCCAATACGGCATTGATAATGCGGTGGCGTCTTTGGGGACGGCGACCACGGGCGAGCAAATTCAGCAGATGTTCCGCTGTACCGAGCAGATTATCTGCTGTTATGACGGCGACCGTGCGGGGCGGGAAGCGGCGTGGCGGGCGTTGGAGAACGCATTGCCTTATTTACACGATGGGCGGCAGCTTAAATTTATTTTCCTGCCGGACGGGGAAGATCCCGACAGTTTCGTACGGGCGCAGGGTAAGCAGGGTTTTGAAGCCTATTTACAAAATGCGCAGCCGTTGAGTGATTTTCTGTTTGATACGTTGCTGACACAAGTGGATTTATCCACGAAAGAGGGCAAATCGAAATTAGCCTCGTTAGCCGTGCCGCTGCTCAAACGGATTCCGGGGGAGATGTTGCGTGTCTATTTGCGTAATATCTTAGGGCAGAAACTGGGGATCTTAGATCCGAGTCAGCTTGAAGCCATATTGCCGAATCGTGCCGTTGAAAATCGTACGCCTCGCCACAATATGCCGAAAATCGAACGTACGCCGATGCGGTTGTTGATCGCGTTACTGCTACAAAATCCGCAGTTGGTTGAAAATGTGCCGCAGGATATTAGTTTTCTCCATTCCCTTGAGGAAAAAGGCTTTGCGTTATTTCTCACTTTAGTAACCGCTTGTCAGCAAAATGTCGGCATCTCAATGGGCGGCTTGTTGGAATATTTGCGGGAACACGAGCATTATCGCCATTTGGAAACCTTGGCAAGCTGGGATCATTTGGTGGCAGCGGAAAATATCGAAGATACCTTTATTGAAACCCTCGATTTTTTTTATAAGAGATTAGTCGATAGGCGGATTGAGGTGCTGCAAGCCCAAGATCGCACCGCCGGATTAAGTCTTGAGGAGAAGCAAGAGTTAATGACCTTGCTCTCGGCGCGCTAACAAGCGGTCATTTTTCTTGAATTTTTTGCAAACCTATTTATGAAAGGAAAAGCAGTGGTATAATCTACCACTTGTTTTTGCTCGCACAGAACGGATAAGACTATGGAACAACATTCTCAATTAGAAGAACAGCAATCTCAGTTAGAACTTCTGATCGCACAAGGGCGTGAACAGGGGTATTTAACGATTTCCGAAGTTCACGATCACCTGCCGGAAGAACTGGTTGATGCAGATCAAATTGAAGATATTATTCAGATGATCAACGATATGGGCATTAAAGTGCTGGAAACCGCACCGGATGCCGATGATCTGATGTTGGCGGGCAATATCGCAGATGAAGATGTGGTGGAAGAAGCGACTAAAGTGCTTTCGACCGTAGAGTCCGAATTAGGGCGCACCACAGACCCTGTGCGAATGTATATGCGTGAAATGGGGACGGTGGAATTGCTGACCCGTGAAGGCGAGATTGATATTGCAAAACGCATTGAAGAAGGGATCAATGAAGTGCAATGTGCGGTGGCAGAGTATCCGGAAGCCTTAACCGATTTGATTGCACGCTATCAGCAAGTCGAAGAAGGGACAATGCGTTTGTCCGATTTGGTAACTGCCTTTGTTGATCCGAATGCGGAAGAAGCCGAGCCGATTGATGAAATTCACGATGATTTGGACGATGAAGATGCGGAAGACGTGGCGAGTGTGGACGATGAGAGCGAAGATGAGGAAAGTGAATCCGGTGGTGATGCCGGCGATGACAATTCTATCGATCCCGAATTAGCGCGCGTAAAATTCTATGCTCTAAAGGATCAGCACCAAAAAGCATTGGAAGCGATTCAAAAACACGGGCGGACGAAAGCCAGTGCGAAAAAGCAAATTCAGGCATTATCCGATATTTTCCGTGAGTTCCGTCTTGTGCCGAAACAGTTCGATTTATTGGTTGAAAATATGCAATCAATGATGAAGCGCGTGCGTAGTGAGGAACGCCAAATTCAGCGCTATGCCGTTGAATATGCACAAATGAACAAAGCAAATTTCGTCAAATTGTTCCAAGGCAATGAAACCAACGATCAATGGATCGAGATTGCAATTCAAGGCACAGGTAAAACCAAAAAAGATGCCGCACCGAAATTAGCGGATTATGCCGATTCTATCCGTGGGCATATTGCCAATTTGCAAAAATTAGAATTGGATTCCGGTTTAACTATCGGGCAAATCCGTGAGATTGGCAGCCGGATTTCCGCCGGTGAGCTGAAAGCCCGCCGAGCGAAAAAAGAGATGGTAGAGGCAAACTTGCGTTTGGTGATCTCCATTGCGAAAAAATACACCAACCGTGGTTTGCAGTTCTTGGATTTAATCCAAGAGGGGAACATCGGTTTGATGAAAGCGGTGGATAAATTTGAGTATCGCCGTGGCTATAAATTCTCGACTTACGCAACGTGGTGGATTCGCCAAGCGATTACCCGCTCCATCGCCGATCAAGCCCGCACGATTCGGATTCCGGTGCATATGATTGAAACAATCAACAAATTAAACCGTATTTCCCGCCAATGTTTGCAGGAAATGGGGCGTGATGCAACGCCGGAAGAACTGGCAGAGCGTATGGGAATGCCGGAAGATAAAATCCGTAAGGTACTCAAAATTGCTAAAGAACCGATTTCAATGGAAACGCCGGTCGGTGATGACGATGATTCGCATTTAGGGGATTTCATTGAAGACAGCAGTTTGGAGTTGCCGCTGGATTCCGCCACGGCAGAGAGCCTGCGTATTGCGACAAACGAAGTGCTGGAAGGCTTAACGCCAAGAGAAGCGAAAGTATTAAGAATGCGCTTTGGTATTGATATGAATACCGATCATACCCTTGAGGAAGTCGGTAAACAATTTGATGTAACCCGTGAGCGTATCCGTCAAATTGAGGCGAAAGCATTGCGCAAACTTCGCCACCCAAGCCGCTCGGAAACGTTGCGTAGTTTCTTAGACGATTAATCAAAAATCCCTCGCATTTGCGAGGGATTTTTCGTTTGAGAAATTATTGATAATCTAATGCCAACTTGCCGGCGGCGGTAACCACCACATTGATTGCAGTATCTTCCGAGCCTTTAATCGTGGCTTCATTTGGGATTTCCTGTTGGGTACGGTTCACGATTACACCGGATACCATACCGGCACGCAAGCCTAGGGCGGAACACATTGTAAAGAGTGTGCCGGATTCCATTTCAAAGTTCATTACGTTTAATTCTTGCCACTGCTCAAGAGAACCGCGGAAGTGGCGGTAGATTTTGCCGGAGAAGGTATCGTAACGCTCTTGCCCCGGATAGAATGTATCCGATGAGGCAGTAATGCCAACATAAGGGGTAATGCCGTGTTGTTGTGCTGCGGCATAAAGCGCATTGGTACAGTTAAAATCGGCAACCGCAGGGTATTCTAACGGGGCAAAATGGCGGCTTGCACCGTCTAGTCGGACTGCTCCGGTGGTAACTAACACATCGCCGACTTGAATGTGCGGTTGAATTGCCCCGGTTGTGCCGATGCGTAAGAAAGTATGCACGCCCAGTTGTGCCAATTCTTCAACACAAATTGAAACGGACGGGCCGCCGATCCCTGTCGAGCACACCACAATCGGCTGCCCGTTTACATAGCCCAGCCACGAGGTAAATTCTCGGGTAGACACAAGAAATTCCGGATTGTCCATTTTCGCCGCAATGCGCTCGCTACGTGCCGGATCACCGGGGACAATCGCAACTTTAGCACCTTTTAACATTGCTTTGGTTAGACCTAGATGGAAGACATCTGACATTTTTCTCTCCTTTAAGTTAGGGTTTAATATCTCGTAAAATCGGGTTTTGCATTGAAATTAGGGTCTCGGTCGATTGAATTTCCTCAATCAGCTGGATTTTGCCCGCCAGCACGAGATGAAGTTCCTCAATCGTGCGGGTCATCACTTTCAAAAAAATCGAATAATTGCCGGTGGTATAATAGGCTTCCACCACTTCATCAAACGCTTTGAGCTTGGCAATCACCTTTTCATAATCTTTCGCACTTTTTAGAATAATGCCAATAAAGCAGCAGACATCATACCCCAATTTGCGCTCGTTGATGCGAATTTTCGTCCCCTCAATAATGCCGGCTTGGCGCATTTTTTCTACCCTAACGTGAATAGTGGCGGCACTGACACCGAAATTTTTTGCCATTTCAGCATAGGGCGTGCGGGCATCTTGGGTTAAAATACGCAAAATTTGCTGATCAAGCTGGTCGATCTGCGGGGTTGATTGATAGCGTATAGGCAAATTTTGCTCCTTTTTTAGCTTTGATTAGATATTTGTTAAAATATAGCATAGTTTTTTAGATAATATATAACATAAATTGCTTTTTATTTGATTTGTATTGAGTTTTTGGCAAAAATCGTTAAATTATCACTATCTTTGTTTTTGATGAGAATTTGAATTATGCAAAAATCCTTTATTTTACAGCAACAAGAAATTAGCTTTGTGAAAAACACCTTTACTCAAAACCTGATTGAACAGCTTGATATTATTGAGGTGCAAGGGCCGATCTTGAGTGAAGTCGGCAACGGTATGCAGGATAACCTCTCCGGTATTGAAAAAGCGGTGCAAGTTAATGTGAAACAAATTCCGAATGCGGTGTTTGAAGTGGTGCATTCTTTGGCGAAATGGAAACGCCACACCCTTGCCCGCTTTCAATTTAAAGAGGGCGAAGGGCTGTTTGTGCATATGAAAGCATTGCGCCCTGATGAAGATTCCCTTGATCCGACTCACTCCGTTTATGTCGATCAATGGGACTGGGAAAAAGTCATTCCTGCCGGTCGCCGTAACTTTGCGTATTTAAAAGAGACGGTAAATTCTATCTATAAAGCTATCCGTTTGACCGAATTGGCAGTGGAAGCCCGCTTTGATATTCCGTCTATCCTACCGAAGCAGATTACCTTTGTGCATAGTGAAGATTTGGTAAAACGCTATCCGGATCTCACCAGCAAACAACGTGAGAATGCGATTTGTAAAGAGTATGGCGCTGTCTTTTTAATCGGAATCGGCGGTAAACTCTCGGACGGCAAACCGCACGATGGTCGTGCGCCGGACTATGACGACTGGACAACCGAGTCCGAAAACGGCTATAAAGGCTTAAATGGCGATATTTTGGTGTGGAACGAGCAGCTTGGCACAGCGTTTGAATTATCTTCAATGGGAATCCGAGTTGATGAAGGGGCGCTACGCTTACAAGTCGGTTTAACCGGTGATGAATCACGCTTAGAAATGGATTGGCACAAGGATTTACTTGCCGGCCGCCTACCACTTTCCATTGGCGGCGGTATCGGACAATCCCGCTTGGCAATGTTCTTACTCCGTAAAAAACATATCGGCGAAGTACAATCCAGCGTATGGCCGAAAGCAATGTTAGAACAGTTTGAGAATATCCTGTAATTTGCGGCAAGCGGTCAGTTTCCTAAAAGATTTTGCAACATTATGTAGCAGTAGCACAAAGTTGTTTTTTGTTCGCTTGTAGGGACACACTGAGTGTGTCCCTACATTCTGTTAAAATGTCTATTTTTGTGCATTTGCTGCATAATACCGAGATTTTGCAAACATCTCCTTAAAACCGACCGCTTGTATTTACTCATAAGGTTCATAAGATTCCAATAAAACGGGGTTATAATCGCCATTCAACTGTTGATAGTAATAGGTCATATAAGCTTCGCTGGCAAAATTTTCTAATTGGCTTTTTTTGATTTTGCCGTATCCCCGTTGGTGCATATAGATTTCTGCTGCCCTAAACCATTGCATCCCTATTTTAAACGGATCGGTTTTAGGTTGTGCCACTAATTCCATTTCAATTTGATTGTTTGGCTCTGTGGCTAGATGAATAATTTCTAAAATAAGTTTTTGATATAATTGTCGTAGTTTTTTATTATTTAATACAGCTTGCTCAATCCCTTTCTGAGCCAAAAAGCGAGGTTCAGAAATTTTTAAGGCTTCGATAAAGTTATCCAGCCCCTCACAATCACTGGCATACCACCAAGCTGCTCCTCCCACGTTCTCTATATTTTGTAAGTAAGGATTTAAAAGCATTTGGCGCTCTTCTTTTAACAAAAAATCACCTACTCTCCTACGATAAAATGTTCCATAATCGGACGGATATACATAAAGATCAGATGGATATAAGGATAAATAGAGCTCACCGGTAAATTCATCGGCATCAAACCGATTAAATGTGATATAAACCATCGTATAAAAACCGTTTTTTAAGTCTTTAATAAAATACAGTTCATAGCGCCTTGGGAATTGCCGATAACCTAACGCCTGCATTTTTTCAATTAGCTCTTTTTTAAATAACTTTCTAAATGTTTTATGACTCATTTGATACTCCTTAATATGACTTTAACGTGAACGGGATTTTCCAATGCCCACGCAAAAAAGCGGTCGGTTTCTTAAAAGATTTTGCAAACATCTCCTTAAAACCGACCGCTTGTATTTACTCATAAGGTGCTAATAAAATCGGGTTATAATCGCCATTCAACTGTTGATAGTAATAGGTCATATAAGCTTGACTAGCAAAATTTTCCAATTGACTTTTCTTAATTTTACCGTATCCCCGTTGGTGCATATAGATTTCTGCTGCCCTAAACCATTGCATCCCTATTTTAAACGGATCAGTTTTAGGTTGTGCCACTAATTCCATTTCAATTTGATTGCTTGGCTCTGTTGCCAAATGAATAATTTCTAAAACAAGTGTTTGATACCACCGTCTTAGCAGCTTATTATTCAATACCGCTTGCTCAATCCCTTTCTGAGCCAAAAAGCGGGGTTCAGAAATTTTTAAGGCTTCGATAAAGTTATCCAGCCCCTCACAATCACTGGCATACCACCAAGCTTCTCCTCCCACGTTCTCTATATTTTGTAAGTAAGGATTTAAAAGTGTTTGACGCTCTTCTTTTAACAAAAAATCACCTACTCTTCTACGATAGCATTTTTCATAATTAGAAAAATCCACATAAAGACCTGATGGATATAAGGATAAATAGAGATCACCGGTAAATTCATCGGCATCAAATCGATTAAATGTAATATAAACCATCGTATAAAAACCGTTTTTTAAGTCTTTAATAAAATACAGTTCATAGCGCCTTGGGAATTGCCGATAACCTAACGCCTGCATTTTTTCAATTAACTCTTTTTTAAATAGCTTTCTAAATGTTTTATGACTCATTTGATACTCCTTAATATGACTTTAACGTGAACGGGATTTTCCACTGTTCACTCAAACAAGCGGTTGGTTTCCTAAAAGATTTCGGTATTATGTAGCAAATGCACAAAAATAGACATTTTAACAAAATGTAGGGACACACTGCGTGTGTCCTTTATAAAAATCAAATTATTTCAATA
>NZ_JWIZ01000095.1 GCF_001038205.1 Muribacter muris
GAATCTTATCGATTTAAACATCGTAATTAAGAAATAATAAAAGTGGAACACTTTTAAAGGATCTTTGTGGTTCAATTTTGGAAGATCATTGACACATTGAGATACATTTTGCTTTTAATGAAGTTAAAAAATACATATATTCGCCTTATTTATTTAAAATTTTATTTGCTTTTCACACTGCTCCACATAATCCGCCCACTGTTGCATCACCGCCACACGTTGATCTAAATAATCGGTGCGGTTATAGGCTTTTCGTGTTTGGTCGGCGATGATGTGAGCTAAGCAGGCTTCTACTACGTCATAATTGATTAGTTGCTCATTGAGGTAAGTGCTGGCAATACTGCGTAGGCCCGTGAGCAGTGAGCTTGCCTTGATAGCCTAATAATCTAATCGCACGATTGGCTGTTTGTGGGTTCATTGCTTGCTGTGGCTTGAGTTCGCTTTGAAAAATGTAGCGACTAAGCCCTGTGATTTTTTGCATTTTTTCTAACAATCCGACCGCTTGCCGAGCGAGGGGAACCGTATGCGGACGTTTGCCGCCTTTCATTTTTTCGGCGGGGATAATCCATAGCTTTTTTTCAAAATCAATTTCAGCCCATTCTGCCGTTGCTGCCTCTCGTGGTCTTACCATCGTGAGTAATTGCCATTTGATTAAAATCTTGGTTTGTAGGCTAAGGTTGTAATCTCTTAATCGCTCAAGGAATAGGGGTAATTCTTCGGGACGGATAGTCGGGTTGTTCTCGGTTTTCTGCGTGCTTAAATTCGCTGATACATTCACGCACTTGTTAAATTCGATGATGTCGGCATTGACGGCATAGTTCATAATTTCATTAAGCAGGCGGATCACACGGTGCAATGTATCGCCTATTCCTTTTTCCTGTAACGGCTCAAGGGCTTTGACGACTAGCTTCGGTGTGATAGAGGAAATCGGCTGATTGCCGAGTATCGGGAACAAATGCTTTTCCAGCCTGCTCCAGTTCTTCTCGATTGTCTTTATTTGAATTTCACCATTGGCGGCATCATTCAGCCGTTTTTGCCGCCACTTATCCGCCACTTTGTATAGGGTATTTTCCCGCTTGCTGATCTCTTCGCTTTCAATCTGCTGCCGGTATGTTTGCGGGTCGATATTTTTCGCCAGCAGCGCTAAAAACTCTTCCCGTTGCTTGCGTGCTTGGGCAAGGGAAATATCGGGATATTTGCCTAAACTAATTTCTGTTCGCTTTGGTGGCGTGGTTAAAGGCTTGTAATAGTTAAATCGCCATAAGCGACTACCATTAGTTTTCACCAATAAGAAAAGCCCTTGCCCGTCCGTCAGTTTTAAATCTTTCTCTTTGGCTTTTGCTCTGTCTATCTCTGTATTAGTAAGAGGTTTCGTGATCCGTGCCATAACATCGTTTTATTACGTTAAAAGTGAACTGATTAAAAGGTTGCCCCTTGTTCAAGTTCTGTGAAATTTAAACAAAATAGAAGTATGGCCCAGAATAGGGTGAATACTTATTCGGTATGGTTTTTTAAGCATTTAGCAGTACTGCTATTTTGTATTCTCGGAAGATACTGCTAAATCTACTACTAAAATTTGCGGTTGTAAACGTAAGAATACGCAATAAAGCGTAAGAAGAAATAAGATAAAAAAGCTTGAAAGGCTTGATATATAAGGCTAGAGTTAATGAAAACGTAAGAGAAAATAAGACGGGAAAAGTGGAGTTGGTCCCCCTTACCGGACTTGAACCAGTGACCAAGCGATTATGAGTCGCCTGCTCTAACCGACTGAGCTAAAGGGGGAGTGATAATTGGCAGAGATTATAAGGGAAAAGCGTCTGAAAAGCTAGGTGGGGGAAATTGTTAGCCGAAAAAACAAGCTATAAGGAGACGCTTTTGATTTGTACGTAAACGGTTTGCCCTTGGGTGAATTTTAGTTCGTCAAATGCCCAATGGCTAATGCTTGCCCAGATTTTGTGCTGGTCGATTTGTACAGCGATATCCACGCGGTCGGTTTGGGGCAATATTTTGCAAATTTGTCCGTTGAGAATATTGCGGATTGAGCTGTGCTGCGGCGGGCTAAGCGTAAGAGAAATATCCCGACTGGCAAGGGTGATGCGTAATTTATCTCCATTTTGATAACGAGAATTCTGCGGTACCCAAAGGTATTGAGAGCCGATGCGTAAGCCGAGCATTTGATAGGCGCTGAGCTGGGTGGCAATCGGGAGTTCCAGCAGGGTGATTTTTTGGCTAAGCGGCTGCCAAGGGGCAAATGCCGCACTGTGCCAAACCTTCTCTGTGGTGTCGTGAGCCAGCATTTTGCCGTTATCCATCAGCAAGATATAATCCGCCAATGCAACCACTTCATCAAGATTGTGGGTAACATAAAGAATCGGAATGTGGAGGGTGCGGGTGAGTTTCCCCAAATAAGCCAATAATTCTTGTTTTCGGGGCAGATCGAGGGCGGAGAGCGGCTCGTCTAATAATAAAATATCCGGATCGCTCAGTAATGCCCGCCCGATCGCCACTCGCTGTTTTTCGCCGCCCGACAGATGTGCGGGGGAGCGATCGAGCAAATGCTCAATCCCTAATAATGCCACAATTTGCAGATATTTTGCCGAATCAGACCGCTTGCAGCCGTAGTTGAGATTGCCCGCCACTCGATAATGAGGAAAGAGGCGTGCTTCTTGAAACACATAGCCGACCCGCCGTTTTTCTGGTGGCAAATAAATGTTCTGGTGTGAATCAAACAAGATCCGATCGTTTAAGCGAATACTGCCGCTTGCGCCTTGGCTTAAACCGGCGATCAGGTTGATCAGGCTGGATTTCCCCGCCCCCGAACGTCCTAGTATGGCGGTAACGCCCTTGGCAGCAATGGTTGTGTTCACTGCTAAATGCAGCTCGCCGAGGGATTGTTGAACGGATATTTGTAGCATTCTTCTCCCTAATGTGTCCGTTTTTGGCGTTGGGCTAACCATTCCGAGCAGAATAGTGCCGTGAGCGAAATGGCTATCGCCACCAAGCAGAGCCGAGCCGCAGCCCGTTCGCCGTCCGGACTTTCAATGAAGCTGTACAGTGCTGCCGGAATGGTTTGGGTTTGGTTAGGAATATTTGAAACAAATGTGATGGTTGCCCCAAATTCACCGAGAGAGCGGGCAAAACCAAGCACTGAACCGGCAATAATACCGGAGAGAGAGAGTGGTAAATTGAGCGTGAAGAACACTTTCAACGGGCTTGCCCCTAAGGTGCGGGCGGCGTGTTCAAGTTTCGGATCGACATTTTCAAAAGCCAGCCGGATAGCACGCACCATTAGCGGAAAAGCCATAACCACAGAGGCTAACACCGCCCCACGCCACGAAAAGCTGAAAGAGATGCCGAACCATTGCCACAAATACTGCCCGATTAGCCCTTTTTTCGCTATTAAAATCAAGAGCAGATAGCCGATCACCACCGGCGGCAATACAAGGGGCAAATGCACAATGCCGTTTAATAAGGTTTTTCCCCAAAACTGTTTGCGGGCGAGCAACCATGCCACCCAAATGGCAGGCGGCAGTGCCCATAGGATCGCCACGCTAGCGACTTTTAGGCTTAACACAATGGCGGTAAGTTCGGCATCGGAAAAGGAAAACATTGTTATTTCAATGGCTTAAAGCCGGCATTGAGAAAAATTTGTTGCGCTTGAGGCGATGTTAGGAATGCCAAAAAATGCGCAGCTTGCGGATTGTCGCTCACCGTGGCAGCAGGATAAATAATCTCCCCGTAACTTGCCGCAGGAAAGGTGGCAATTCGCTTCACTTTGCGGCTGATGTTAGCATCGGTCGCATAGACAATGCCGAGCGGCAGCTCGCCCCGTTCCACATAGGCAAGCACGGCACGCACATCTTTTGCTTTTGCCAATTTAGGCGAAACTTGCGCCCACACACCGAAATATTCAAGGGCTTTTTTCGCATAACGCCCGACGGGGACATTATCATCACCCACTGCTAAATAGCCCTCGCCCAAAGCGGCTTGCCAATCAAAATCATCTAGCGTTGAAGGTGTGAGTGGGCTGGATTGTGGGGCAATCAGCACCAGTTCATTTTGTACAAGCGGGGTGATTTGTGCAATTTTTTGCGAACGTTTTTCCGCCAAATATGCCATCCATTTTTGGTCGGCAGAAATAAACAGATCCGCCGGTGCATCTTGTTCAATCTGTTTTGCCAAAGTCGATGAGCCGGCGAAAGAGAAGACAAGCTCGGTATCTGGTGCTTGTTGCTTATAGGCATCGCCGATTTGCTGCAACACATTAGTGAGCGAGGCGGCGGCAAATACGTTGAGCTGAGCGGCGAAAGCGCTGTTGGCTAACAATGCAAGGCTCAAAATAAAGTAACACAACCGTTTTTTCATTAAATGGTTCTCCCTTTTATCAGATGACGAATCCAACTGCGGTTTGGCGTGAGGGCGTGCAGAATGTCCTCGCTCAATGGAAGTGGTTCACCGCATATTTGGCTGGCGAGCAGCTCGCCGAGCAGGGCAGCGGTCGTCAATCCCCGCGATCCCAAGCCGGCGACCAGATAAAGTGCAGGGTAGCTTTTGGCTTGAGCGATCGGCATTTCCCGGCGTAATTGATTGTAGAGATTGGCATAATCCGCTTTTTGTGCGCTGAAATCCGGCATTGCTCCCGCCATTGGAATGCGATCCCGAAACGCCGCCCGAATACCGACTTTTGCCAGATTGTGTGAGCTATCCAGCTCGTTCACCCAGTCGCAAGCGGTCAGATTTTGCTGAATTTTTGCAAAATTTTGTTGGTGTTCCGTGAGGCTGAAAGTGTTATCGGCATTATCCCGCAGATGACTCGCCCCAAGGCAGTGCGTGCGTTGCGCAGATATTGGGGTGAGATAGCCGTCATAGCAGACCACGCATTTCAGCTTGGCTAAGGTAGCGTTGCTCGGCAGTTGGCTAACTTGCCCCCGCACCGGATAGAGCGGAATGCCCTCCGCTTGCGGAAACGCCGTCAGAAGATGACCGTTCGCCAGCACTACGGCTGCGTGGCCGAATGTTTGCCCGTTATGCTGCCACTGCCAGCGTTCGCCTTTGTATTCAAGATGTTCGACTTTGTGGTTTAGCACAATCTTTAGCCCTAATTGTGCAAGGTAGGCAAACCCGTTTTGGACTAATTGAACGGGGGAGAGCCAGCCGCTATCCGCTAAAAATGCGCCGCCGTTTTGAACGGGAAGCCCGATTTTTTCGCTTAATGTGTCGGCATCGCACAGCTCAAATAGGGCGTTGTCCCAATCTTGCTCCGCCATTTTTTGTAACTTTTTGGCGGTTTTTTCGTTATAAGCATAGAGCGCTACGCCGGAAAAATGATGTTCAAAATCAACGTGTTGGGCAAGTTGTGCCAAACGTTGCTTGGCATAATCGAAACTATGCACATAGAAACGGATATTGCGCTCGTCATCATCGCTTAATTGCGGGTAAATTGCCCCTTGCAGATTGCCGGACGCATTTTGCGCAAGAGCATTATCTTGACAATAGAGGGTAACCTTTTTGCACCGTTCCAGTAGCGACAATGCGACAAAAAGGCTGGCAACGCCCCCGCCGACAATCGCAATATCCTCGACAATCGGCTGACGATGAGGATAAAAATAGGGATATTGCGGCGGCAGAGGCGTGCTATCCAGCGGTTTTTCACCCCATAGCATTTCCCGCTTTTTGCCGAAGCCTTTGCGTTTTTTGACCTCAAATCCGACCGCTTGCAAGCCCCGCCGAACATCGCTAGCGGCGGTAAAGGTGGCAAAAGAGCCGCCTTGGGCGGTTAGGCGGAACATTTGGCGGTAAAGCGGCTCACCCCACATTTGCGGATTTTTATCCGGTGAGAAACCGTCTAAAAACCAACAGTCAATGGTGCTGTTGTAGCTGTCGCCCAGTTGGGGCAGATTGTCGGCCATTTCGCCGAACCAAAGATCGAGATAAATTTCGCCAAAATGGTAACGCTGACAGCCACATTGACGAGGCTGCCAACAAGCGGTCAGTTGTTGCGAAAAACGTGCAAATTGCGGATAGGCTTGATGAACTTCAGCCAGTTGCGTAGCGGTGAGCGGAAATTTTTCAAACGAGATGAAATAAAGACGCTTTAACGGGCTATTGGGGTAGCTTTGGCGAAAGATCTTAAAACGTTCGGCAACGGCGAGGAAATTTAGCCCCGTGCCGAAGCCGGTTTCGGCAATCACAAAATAGGCGTTGGTGTGGCGCTGCCATTTTTCCCAAAGCTGATTGCCCTCTTGGAAAACGTAACGGCTTTCAGCCAAACCGTCTTGGGTAGAAAAATAAATATCGTCAAATTGTTCGGAAATTGGGGTGTGGCTGGCATTAAAAGCAAGGGAAGCGAAGGTCAGTTTAGCCATAATCGTCAAAGAAAATGGTGAGTTTGCCCACCATTTTGGTGTTTGAATGGATTGAGATTAGAAAATGTTGATAGCGAATAATACAATCATACCTAATGCACCGGTAACGGCTAACATTGCATAACCAAAAGCGCCCATAATTCACTCCGTAAATCTGTCATTGAAATAAGGTGTATTCTAAAAGGATTTAATAAAAATGCAATCGAAAGCCCCGATTTTGTTTAGGAAATCCGTCATTTTTGGCTATAATGAAGCAATTTTTTGTGATGAAGGACCGTGATTATGGCCACAATTAAAGATGTCGCCAAACTTGCCGGTGTTTCAACGACAACCGTTTCCCACGTGATTAATCAAACACGTTTTGTTTCGCAAGAGACGACCAAAGCCGTGTGGAATGCAGTAACCGCGTTGAACTATTCGCCGAGTGCGGTGGCTCGTAGCCTGAAAATCAATACGACAAAATCTATCGGTATGATTATTACCACCAGCGAAGCGCCCTATTTCGCTGAAATTGTCTTGGCGGTCGAAGAGTATTGCTACCGTCAAGGTTATTCGCTGTTTTTGTGTAATACGCAAAATGAGGTCGAAAAGATCCAAAATCACTTGGATATGTTGGTGAAAAAGCGGGTGGACGGCATTTTGGTGATGTGCTCGGAATATACGGACAATTCATTGGCGTTGTTTAATGGCTCAAATGTGCCAATGGTGGTAATGGATTGGGCACCAAATGACGAAAAGAGCGATCGCATTATCGACCACAGTTTTGACGGCAGCTATATGGCAACCCGTCATCTCATTGAAAACGGCCACCGTGATATTGCGATCATTGCCGGTCATTTATATAAAACTACTGCCAAAGCCCGCTTTAACGGCTTTGTCAAAGCAATGACGGAAGCCGGCTTGCTCATTCGCGAAGAGTGGATTAAAGAGAACGATTTTGAACCGGAAGGCGGTTATGAAAGTATGAACAGCCTGCTCCGACAAGATAAATTACCGACTGCGGTGGTGTGCGGTTGTGATACCATTGCACTGGGGGCGATTTCGGCGATTACGGAAAAAGGCTTGTCTGTACCGCAGGATATTTCCGTTATCGGTTACGACAACATTCACAGCTCCCGCTTTTATGCACCGCCGCTCACGACCATTCATCAATCCAAAACCCGCTTAGGGCAGATGGCGTTGGACGTTTTGTTAGAGCGGATAAAAGATCAAAGCGGCGAGCATTTGCCGAAAACCTTAGAATTTTTTCCGGAATTAGTGGTGCGTAGTTCCGTGCGTAATTTAAACAACGAAAGGAAAGCAAATGGAATTTCTGATTGAATTTTTCAGTAGCTACGGCTACTGGGCGGTCTTTTTTGTCTTGCTGGCGTGTGGTTTTGGTGTGCCGATCCCCGAAGATATTACCCTCGTTTCCGGTGGGGTGATTTCCGGCTTGGGCTATACCAATGTGCATTGGATGTTGGTCGTGAGTATGTTCGGCGTGTTAGTGGGCGATAGCACAATGTATTGGCTGGGGCGGATTTACGGGGAGAAAATTCTCAACTTTCCGCTCATTCGCAATGTTGCCACGCCGGCACGTTTTGCGACCGTGCAAGCCCGTTTTGAAAAACAGGGCTGGAAATTACTGTTTGTCGCCCGTTTTCTACCGGGGCTGCGAGCGGTGGTCTATTTGGTCTCCGGCATTACCCGTAAAGTCAGCTTTACCCGCTTCGTTGCGGTTGATTTTATGGCGGCGATTATCTCCGTGCCGATCTGGGTGTATCTCGGCGATTTCGGTGCAAAAAATTTAGACTGGCTGGAAGCGCAAATTCACCGTGGACAGATGGTAATTTGGGCGTTGCTCTTGATCGGCGGCTTATTTGTCTTTTGGAAATGGAAAAAAGCCAAGAAAACCAAAGCGTAATCGGCGGAGTAGCAGGGCAGAACGACTATATTGGAAAGATAAAAAGGACGCTATTGAGCGTCCTTTTTTATGTTCATTCAAAAAGAGTAAGGTATAAAGATTTCGCTATTGGCGAATACTTGTGAAAAGATCAATATCTGTCGTAGTTGCACAAAGTTGTTTTTTTGTTCGCTTGTAGGGG
>NZ_JWIZ01000096.1 GCF_001038205.1 Muribacter muris
GAATGGCGTTTTAACCACAGTGAAATAAAAGTTCAATTTTCCATTTTAAAACAATTAGTAAAGCAGAATTTATTCTAGTTATCTAGTACAGCCCCTTTCTTTTTCATTATTGCCCCCTTGTCGCTTCCTTTGCGGCAATCCAGCCGTCAATTTCGGCTAAGTTCCAGCGGATATGATTTTGGGAGAGCCGGATCGGCTTCGGGAATGTCGGGTCTTCACGCATTAAGCTGTTTAATTTGGTGCGTTTGCAGCAAATACGGGTCATTACGTCATTGGTGCTGCCCCAAACCGCTTGAATAGGCTGTGGTTTATTGGGTAGGGGTAGGGGGATAGATTGGTTCATTGCTTACCTCTCGTTGTTAAACAGTTGATTTCGTTGGGTTGTGTAACGTTGCGTGAGGTATTAAAAATGAATTTAAGCCTGATAAGTGATAACTTCTCATAAAATTTTGGGAAGTTACAGATAGATTTTTTCTAAATATAATACATTGAATTTAAAAGAAAATTTTGGGGATTAAAAAGAGGATATTTTTTCCTAAAATCGTACAAAGTAAGATCTAAAAGGCTTGAGCTACTAAAAACGTGCCGAAATTCTACCGTTTTTTGCCGAATTTTATCGGGTTATTATGAAATAATATGAATTGATATGAAATAGATTGGAATGATACGAAATGAAAAAAGGCGATTACTCGCCTTTGTAATAACTGCTTATTTCAGTAAGTCGCCTTCTATAACCATCAACGCCTTTAGGTTCTAAAGATTCTATTCTGATTTCCCTTGCTCGTTCTGCAATTAAATTAGCAATAGCAGAATTATTTGGAAGCCCATTTGCCTTTTTGTATTTTTGACAATGATTAGCTAGTTCTTCAGCCAAAATTGCGATCATTTGTAAGTGTGTTTCTCTCTCAATAGAATTATATTTACGTTCCTCAGATTGACTATTTCCTGTTTTAGCAAAAGTGTTATTCAACGCTATATTGATTTCAGAACGCAGTATTCCGTATGTTTTAGCTTTTTTCTCTGACCTAAATCGTCCATTACGACTAGCAAACTCAAGGCATTCAGTTACTTTGCTATTCCAAAGCGATTCTAAGGTATATGCAGTAAATGGTGGTTCTGTGAGAGTAAAAAATATTTGGTTATCATTTTGGGTTAAGTAAGCATTAATTCTAGTTAAAATAAATAGACTGGCATTTTTAAAATCTAGTTCTTTTTCTTCCATTAACTGATTTACCAAGTCATAAACAGAAATAAAATTCTTGTCTATCTCTTTCTGAAAGTGATCTTGTTCTTCTTGAAATGTCATAAATGCCCCTTTCGCATTTGTCCTTATGAAAGAAAACCCGCCAGCAAGTAAGGTTCTCGTTTTCGGTGATCAGCCTAGGCGGGTTTAATATTATGTGCGTGGATATAATCTGCGACTGTGAATAACAGCGATAATATAAATTACATCGTTTTGTATTTCGTAAACAATTCGATAGCCACGACAAAAGGTTTCTTGTGTGCCGTCTTCTCGTTTTCTACCAATATAGGGCATAAATACGAGTAAATCGAATTTTGAATAGAGTTCCCCGTAAAATCTAGCTGCACTAATAGTGCTACCAGTGAAGTCAATCATATTTTCAATAATATCATCAATATTATTTTGAGCATCATTAGATAATATCCACCGTTTAGCCATAAATTACGCCTTGCTCTAATTGTTGTTGAGCTAATTCTTTTTCCTTACGAGCCAATAGGACTTCTATTCGTTGTCTAGATTGTTCCGCTGTTAAATATCGCCCAGCTTGAATATCTTCACGCCCTTTGCGGATTTTTTCCGCCAAAAATTCATCATAGCCTTTCTCTTTAAGCATAGTTTCACCTTATTATGAATAATTACGATAGGCTAAATGTAGCAGACTGTGGATTTTATAGCAATGAAAATAGGCAGTGCGGGATTTTCCGTAGTGGTAGGCATTGGCCGATAGCGGATTTCCGCTATCGTTTAAATGTTCAGCGAAGCCGGATTTCCTGCTTCGGTTGGCTTTAAGCGTTACCTAAAATTTGGACATCATTATAACTCCAATCCGTTAAACGCTGCTAACGCTTGTCGCTGGCTGTCGCTCAATTCAAGGGCGATTTCGCCGTGTTCGAGCTGATACATTCCCAACGCCATTAGAAAGGGCTGTCAATGATCTTCCAAAATTGAACCACAAAGATCCTTTAAAAGTGTTCCACTTTTATTATTTCTTAATTACGATGTTTAAATCGATAAGATTCATT
>NZ_JWIZ01000097.1 GCF_001038205.1 Muribacter muris
AAATGTAGGTGTAGCGATTTTCTCCGCTCTGTTCTTGGATTAAAGGGTTGCCGTCCCACACAAAATCCGTTTGCAGATTTTCGTGCGTTGCCGACCGCTTGCAAATCCGTCTGCCCAGTGGGTCGTAGCGGTAGTGCCAAATAGCTTCCTGACCGTTGGCTTTGATGATTTTCGCTTCAATAAGCTGGTCGTTCAGGTCATAACGGTAATATTGCGTTTCGCCACTCGCCAGCTTACGCTCAACCAGATTGCCCAAACCGTCATAGCGATAATGCGTACCGTGATATTGATTGACCTTGTTGTCCTGCTGTCTTTGCCCTTCCCGTTCGATAATGTTGTGTGCCGGGTCGAACGCAAACGTCTCTTGGCTCAACGGGCTTTTTGCTTGGGTTAAGCGACCCAGTTTATCGTAGCCGTAGTGTGTGTTTTTAGTGAGGTTATCCCGACTTTGGGTCAGATTTCCCGCCTTATCGTATTGGTAACGGCGTTCAATTTGCGCGTTAAGTTGGGCGGTCAATTTCCCCACCGGGTCAAGCGCATAGCGGGTTGTCAGCGCACCTTGCGTGCGTTGGATTTCCCGGTGCAGTTTATCCCGTTCAAATTCGCTAATCAGCGTGCCGTTATGTTTTATCGCACTTAAATGCCCGCTGCCGTAATAGAGGTAATCGAGCGTTTCACCGTTTGGCAGGCGGGTTTGGGTGCGGTTGCCGTTAGCGTCATACTGATATTGCAAGCGGTCGGTTTTGCCCGCCGTTTTGCAACTTTGGCTGATAAGCCGTCCGAAACGGTCGTACTCAAATTGCAATTCGCTCTCACTGTTGCGGGCAAGGTTGAGACGGTGTTCGCTGTCATAACCGTATTCTGCCACCATATCGGGTTGAGTGCTTTCGCTTGCTTGGGCTTTATGGGCTATCAGTCTGCCAAGGCTGTCCCGTTCAAAATAATGGGTACGCAGCGGCGGGCTGTTACGGCTCGCCGAGACCTGTTGTTCAACCAAGTCGCCGTTTTGGTAGTGGTAGCGGGTGTATTTGCCGTCAAAACCGCTTTCGCCGATTAAACGGTCGCCCTCGTCATACTCGAAACGGTAGCTTGCTTGGTTCTCATTCACCAGTGCTGAAAGCCGTCTTGCCGGGTCGTATTGATAGTGGAACACATTACCCAAGGCGTTAATCCGTTGGGTTGGTAAGCCGTCTAACGCATAGCGGTACTCGGTTTGGCTGCCGTTGCCGTCCGTGTAAATAGCAAGACGATTTGCCGAGTCGTAGCTAAATTGCTCCTGACTGCCGTCCGGATAATCAATTTGTGTCAGCCGTTGTTGATTATCATAGCGATAGCGGGTTTCATTGCCTGCCGCATCAATCAAACGGCTGATTTGCCCTGTCGGGGTATAATGCCATTCCGTGCGGTTGTTGGAACAGTCTGTTTGGGCAGCAAGTTGGTTATCGGCATTGTAATGGTAGCGGGTCTCGTTGCCGAGTGGGTCGGTCATACTGCTGATTAAACCGCTTTCGGTATAACGGAACCTGATACGCTGATTGCCTTGTTGTTCGGCAATTAAACTGCCTTTGTCGTCATACTCATACTGTGTAGTATGCCCTGCCCCGCTGGTTTGGCGAATGAGACGACCTTGATTGTCATACTCGTAACGGGTTTCTTGCCCGTCAGGTTGAATAACCTTACTCACCTGACCCTGTGG
>NZ_JWIZ01000098.1 GCF_001038205.1 Muribacter muris
TGTTTAAATAACAAGGAGTTTATCAAAAGATGCAGTGGATCACTTTTCGATGATCTTACTGCATCAGCCTGGCGCATTTTTGCATGATCATTAACAGCGTCGATGCCTTCAAATGAAAACTCTTAACGGCTAGGTGGCAATTATGGCTTTCTATAATGCCCTTAGTTATGGCGTGATCCATTATTGCCGTAATAAGTTGATGTAATTTCTTCAATGTATTGCTACGGTCTGCAACGTTGCCATAAACATCAACCAATAGCTTTACCTTGATTTCAGAAATATGTAAGCCCCCAATATACGGGAAAATGTGATTTTCGAGCCTTGCCCAATTCTTTTCACGAGTTTCGGGATTTTTGGCTTTCTGCTGATAAATACCGCCAAAATAGCTTTTTGCGACTAAATAGAATGTATCTTTAAGCTGACTTTCGGCTTCTTCTTGCTTTCGCTGTTTCTCTGCTTGTGGATCTATTCCTTGAGCTAATAAAACTCTAAATTCTTCTCGTTTGGCACGGGCTTGAGCAAGTGAAATTTCAGGATACCGCCCCAACGAACATTTAGTCCTTTTATTTGTTATAGGGCTAACATAATTAAACCGCCAACTTTTATTACCACTAGGAAGAACAAGCAAGAACATTCCTTGACCATCTGGCAAGGTATATTCTTGTTCTTTTGGCTTAGCTTTGTCTATTTGTGTGTTTGTTAATTGTTTAACCAGTCTAGCCATATAATCCGCCTTTATACTGAATAAATGAATTGATGTAACCATTTTAAAGCGTGGTTACTATTTTGGTTACTAAAATTTGTGGTTAACCACGATAAATTGCGAAAGGTTAAGATAAGAAAAAAGCCCTGAAACATTGAATTTCAAGGCTTTCTAAGGATTTTTCGCGTGCTTACGATAAGCTACGAAATGTCAAATGGTGCTCTGGGCGAGACTCGAACTCGCACATCCTCTGGACACTACCCCCTCAAGATAGCGTGTCTACCAATTCCACCACCAGAGCGTTAAATTCTAAATTTTATTGCGGTATATCGTTATTTTCTGTTTTAGTCGGCACAGTTTGTTTCTGCTCGACTTGGCTTAAATCGTCAAATTGACTTTTCGGTGCGATATTATGCGCATTTAGGTTGCCGATTACAAGACTAACGCCGAAGAAGATAATGGCTAAAATTGCCGTTGTTCTTGATAAGAAATTGGCTGAACCGGCTGAACCAAATACTGTTCCCGCTGCACCTGCACCAAATGATGCGCCTGCATCTGCACCTTTGCCTTGTTGCAATAAAATGAAACCGATAAGCAAAATCGCAACGAGAAGATAAACGATTGTAAGTACGTTAATTAACATTCTTTTCTCTTAATTCTGTCAAAATAAAATTCCGCTTGCGGCGGAATTTGTTTCGATGGCGTGCATCATATCGGTTTCGAGATGGCGTTGCAAGCGGAATTTGACAGTTTTCACCTGTTCGATTTATTTTTCGACACTTTGGCTTTTTTTCGATTTAAACGACCGCTTGTTTCCTTTTGCAAGCGGTTGGATTTGGGCTAATTTTTGCAAAATTTGCCGTTGGGGTGAAATCAGCAGTGCCGGTAAATCCTGAACTAAATGGTGCATAAACTGCTGATAGCTCGCTTGTTTTTTGCTGATATCCGTTAATTGCATTTCCCAATGAGCCGTCATATCGGGTTGTGTCGCAATATCCGGCAGGGCTTGGATTAAAGTTCTGCCCGCTTCGGTGCTATGGATATTTCGCCCTTTTTTAATCAGAAATCCCCGCTTAAATAAAAGCTCGATAATGCTTGCCCGCGTTGCTTCCGTCCCTAATCCGTCCGTTTCCCGCAAGACTTTTTTCAGTTGTTTATCCTGTACAAAACGGGCAATCCCAGTCATCGCCGAGAGTAGTGTCGCATCGGTAAAATGGCGGGGCGGCTGTGTTTTTTTGCTGACAATTTCCCCCTTTTCACAGTGTAACCGCTGCCCTTTTTTCACCACCGGCAATAACGGCTCGGCGATTTCATCACTATCTTCCTTACCTAATAAGGCTTTCCAGCCGGCAACAATCAAATTGCGGGCTTGCGCCACAAACTGCCCGCCGGCAATCACCAGCGAGATTTTGCTTTTACGATATTCAGCATCAGGGCAAAATTGCAATAAATATTGGCGAGCGATAAGCCGATAGATGCGTGTTTCATTCTCAGTTAATTTAATCTGCCCTTGCCGTGCGGTCGGAATAATGGCGTGGTGAGCTTCAACTTTACTGTCGTTCCAACAACGGTTTTTACGATTAGGATCAACCACCGCCGGCTTTTCGGCATATTCGGTCAAATGGTGGGCAATTGCCGCCATTACCTTCAACCGCTCGCCATAATGATCTTTCGGCAAATAGCGGTTGTCGGAGCGGGGATAAGTAATCAACTTGTGGGTTTCATACAGTTTTTGGCAGATATCCAGCACCGCTTGTGCCGACAGACCATAACGGCGTGCCGCATCAATTTGCAATGCGGATAGGGAATAAGGCAAAGGGGCGGTTTCCGTTTCCATTTTATCTTGGTAATCCGCCACGTCTGCCGGTTGATTGGTAATCCGCTTGACGACATTTTCCGCTAATGCGCGGGAAAGTACCCGACCTTCGTCATCTTGATAATCTTCGCAGGCTTTGCTCGGCTGCCACTGTGCCTGAAAGCGTTCTTGCGTTTCCGGCACGAGAATATGGGCAAGCACTTCAAAATAATCCTTAGGCACAAAGTGTTCGATCTCTAAATCTCGGCGGACGATTAAGCCCAAAATCGGGGTTTGCACCCGTCCGACCGACAGTACGCCCTGATAGCCTGCCGACTGACCTTGCAAGGTGTAAGCGCGGGTCATATTGATACCGTATAGCCAATCCGCCCTCGCCCTTGCCAGTGCGGAGGTCGCAAGCGGGACGAAATCCCGATTAAATTGCAATTTTTCAATCGCTTTACGCACCGCATTCGGATTGAGATCGCTGATTAAGCAACGTTGAATCTGTGCCTTTTGCCCTGCAGACAGATGAAGATAGCCAAACACTTCATCAACCAACAGTTGCCCCTCACGGTCAGGGTCGCCGGCGTGAACCAAAACGGAGGCTTGTTTAATCAGTTTCTCGACTACCTTAAACTGCTTGAGCGTCTCTTTTTTCGGGATCAACTTCCACTGTTGCGGCACAATCGGCAAATGTTCCATTCGCCATTGTTTAAAGCGGGCATCATAAGCGTCCGGCTCGGCTTGCTCCAGCAAATGCCCGATACACCAGGTTACCGTATTTCCTTCGCCGCACTGAATAAAGCCGTCTCCCCGTGTATGAGGTTTCGGCAGCACATCGGCAATCGCTCGCCCTAAACTGGGTTTTTCGGCAATAAATAGACGCATAATAAGTACGATGATGCGTGGCGTTGCCGCCACGTTATGTGGATTATAGCCCTTGAGACGATAAGATCATTTGGCAAAGCTGCGGCGGTTGCGGGATCACTTTGGCTTTTGGCTTACCGGACGGTTTTGCCAGCTCAAACCACGAATAGAGTTCCGCGCCACAACCATCGCCCGCCGGTACAGGTGCTTGATTTTCGCAGTTTGCCGCATCTGCCGGACAAGTCAAACGGACGTGAAAATGTGCATCGTGCGCATACCACGGGCGGATTTTGCGTAGCCATTCCCGATCCGCCCCTGCCGATTGGCACAATTTCACCTTAATTGCCGGATTGACGAAAATGCGATCCACTCGCCCATCGGACGCCGCTAACTTCAATAATTTAGTGTGATGTGCTGTCCATAACCGTTCGTTCACCACATTTGCTGCGTGATCGACCATTACCGTTGCCAACCCTGCCGGATTACGCGCGGTGGCATCGTCCATCGGCCCGAAACGCAACCAAATATCCGCATCCAAGCCGGTTTGGTGGCTGGCGTGTCCGGAGGAAAAACGCCCGCCCGCCGGCATTCCCATATCACCGATTAAAATTGGCGGAATCCCTGCTGCTTTGGCATTTTGGGCTAGCTGTTGCAAATAGCTCAGCAGTTGCGGATGACCGTAATAACGATTTTTCACTGAACGGATCACCTGATAGCCTTCACCCTTTAATGCCAACGGTTGTGCACCGATAATACAACCGTTGCTATAACCGCCGATTGACTGCGCTTTGCCGGCGATCGGCTTAGTGATTTTTTCCCACTGGCTTGCGAAGCCGTTTGCCGATAGCGCCAGTAAGCCGCCCAATAAAAGTGTATTGACAAATTTCATTTGCTTTCCTCAATCGCTGAAAGTATCACGCTATTCTAATTTAAGCCCGCTTGAAATGCAAAACAGCGGTTCATCGCACCTTGCCTAATCCGATTTTGAGCACTAAAATAGACACTATTTTCCGGTATTATGTCGCAAATGCACAAAAATAGACATTTTAACAGAATGTAGGGACACACTGCGTGTGTCCTTTCTAAAAATCAAGTTATTTCAATAGGTTAAAATCCGGACACACCCAGTGTGTCCCTACAGGCGAAAAAAAAACAACTTTGTGCAACGGCTACATAATATTGCTATTTTCCGACTCCGAGCCTGTTTTCCTAAGTCGTCAGATATGGAAACTGTGCCTGTAACGCTGTTACACAGGGATTGCCGAGAAATGGGCCGTCCTCTCCCTTTAGAAAGGTGTCAAATGCAAAGTATCCAGATTAAACCTCTCGACGCAGAGCCGCTTTCTGCGTTGATTGACCGTTTTCAACGACAATACGTCTATTTGCGGCTCTCGATTACCGATGTCTGCAATTTTCGTTGCAACTATTGCCTGCCGAACGGTTATCAACGCCCTGCCGATCGCCCGCATTTTCTCCGATTGGATGAAATTCAACGCCTTGTGCGCACTTTTGCTCATCTCGGCACACAAAAAATCCGCTTAACCGGCGGCGAACCTACGTTACGCAAAGATTTTCTTGATGTCGCCAGCCACATCGCCCACACCGCCGGCATTCAGCAACTTGCCTTAACCACCAACGGCTATCGAATGCAACGGGACGTACCGTTGTGGCAGCAGGCGGGCATCACCCATTTAAACGTGAGCGTGGACAGCCTCGATTCCCGCCAATTCCACCAAATTACCGGCGAAAACAAACTGCACGCCGTGTTAGCCGGTATTGATCGGGCGTTTGAAATCGGCTACCGCAAAGTCAAAGTGAATGCAGTGCTGATGAAGCAATATACTGCTCATAGTTTGAACGGTTTTCTGGCTTGGATCAAACATCGCCCGATCCAAATGCGTTTTATTGAGCTGATGCAAACGGGGGAAATGGATCACTTTTTTCAACGGCAACATCTGTCAGGGCAAGCGATTTTAGATCGACTCTTGCAAGAGGGGTGGCAATTACAGCCTAGAGCGGTCTCGGACGGGCCGGCAAAAGTGTTGGCGCACCCCGACTATCAAGGGGAAATCGGGCTGATTATGCCCTATGCGAAGCAGTTTTGTGCCGATTGCAACCGCCTGCGTGTTTCTGCCAACGGCAAGTTGCATTTATGCTTATTCGGAGAAGAGGGCGTTGATCTTCGGGATCTACTCCAATCGGACGCCCAACGCTCCCAGCTTGAAGCCCGCTTAAAGTCCGCGCTACAAACAAAACGAGCCCATCATTATTTACATTTAGGCGACAGCGGCATTCGCAACCACCTCGCCTCGATTGGTGGCTGACAAGCGGTCGGAAGGCACGCATTTTTGACAAAAATACGATTTTGCAAGAAATCTCCCCTATCGCACCGCTTGCAAACGTACAATATAAGGTTTAAACGACAATGACAACTTTTACCCATATCAATCAACAGGGCGAAGCCAATATGGTGGACGTTTCCCACAAGCCCGACAGCGTGCGGGAAGCCCGTGCTGAAGCCTTAATTTCAATGAACCAAACCACGCTGGAAATGATCTTATCCGGCAATCATCACAAAGGCGATGTCTTTGCTACCGCCCGCATTGCCGGCATTCAAGCCGCCAAAAAAACGTGGGAACTGATTCCGCTCTGCCACCCGTTATTGCTTTCAAAAGTAGAAATTCAGCTTGAAGCCCTGCCGCACAGTAGCCAAGTTCGGATTGAATCCCTGTGCAAACTGAGCGGCAAAACAGGGGTGGAAATGGAAGCCCTTACCGCCGCCAGCGTTGCCGCCCTTACAATCTACGATATGTGCAAAGCGGTACAAAAAGATATGGTGATTGAACACGTTAGATTACTGCACAAAAGCGGCGGCAAATCCGGCGATTTTGTGGCAAACACGGAGCTAAAATGATTAAAGTCTTATTTTTCGCCCAAACCCGTGAGCTGATCGGCATCGATCAGCTTGAATTGGCGGCAGATGTCGAAACCGCCGAGCAACTCCGCCAACAACTGAGCGAGCGGGGCAAAAACTGGGCATTGGCGCTCACCGAGGGCAAATTATTAGTGGCGATCAACCAAACAATTTCGCCGCTCAACACCCCGATTAAAGACGGTGATGAAATCGCCTTTTTTCCGCCGGTAACAGGGGGTTAAATGCAACAAACCCTTATCCAAGTGCAAGCCGAACCGTTCGACCAAAACCGCATTTACCGCTGGTTGAGCGAACACCACTCGGTCGGCGCAACCACGCTGTTTATCGGCAAAGTGCGGGAAATGAACTTGGGCGATAGCGTGTCCGGACTGTATCTGGAGCATTACCCCGCAATGACGGAAAAAGCCCTGCGGGAGATTGTCGAACACGCCCGCAGCCGTTGGGCATTACAACGAGTTGCCGTCATTCATCGCATCGGTCAACTCACGACCGGAGATGAAATTGTGCTGGTCGGGGTCAGCAGTGCTCACCGTGGCGATGCCTACGCTGCCAATGAATTGATAATGGACTATTTGAAAACCCAAGCCCCCTTTTGGAAACGGGAACAAACACCGCAGGGCGAACGCTGGATTGAAGGGCGGGAAAGCGACCAAATCGCCGCTCAAAAATGGCAACAAGCGGGCTAATTTCAGGAATTTTTTGCAATGACACTCTATATTGATTTACAACTTGCCTGTGAAAATCAGGATAACCTTCCCACTGCTGCCCAATTTGAGCAGTGGGTCAATCAAGCCCTTGCCCTTGAAGCCGGCACGCCCGATTATCCCGACACGGAAATCACCGTCCGCCTTGTGGACGAAGCGGAAAGCCAAATGCTCAATGCGACTTACCGTGGCAAAGATAAGCCGACCAACGTGCTCTCTTTCCCCTTTGAAATGCCGACAGGGATCGAGCTGCCACTGTTGGGCGATTTGGTGATTTGTCGCCAAGTGGTCGAGCGTGAGGCGGTTGAGCAAAACAAACCTCTTGAGGCACACTGGGCACATCTAGCCGTACACGGCACATTGCATCTGCTCGGCTACGATCACTTAACTGATGAGGAAGCTGAAGAAATGGAAAGCCTCGAAACCCGCATTATGCAACGTTTGGGCTTTAACGATCCCTATTTAGCGGAAAAAATCGCCTAAGGCATTCTCTAATGCGGAAATTGGTGATCCTAACCCGATTGGACGATAGTAGCCTGCCGAACGGCGTGCCGTATTTAG
Organism: Muribacter muris; assembly: GCF_001038205.1. Lineage (GTDB taxonomy): Bacteria > Pseudomonadota > Gammaproteobacteria > Enterobacterales > Pasteurellaceae > Muribacter > Muribacter muris. Next base: position 7,569 of record NZ_JWIZ01000098.1, read on the forward strand.
CCGTACAAACGGCGGATCACCTGCCGCCGCTCATTCCGTTTAGCAACGCCAAAACGTTACTGGGACAGGAATTTCCCTGTGCTGTTTATGATATGCGCACAGCGCAAGGGGTATGTTTAAACTTAGACGCATTGGCGATTGTTGCCGGCACAATTCAACGGGGCGGCACGCTCTACTTGCTCTGCCCCGCTTGGCACGAACTTGAACAGCAGATTGATAACGACAGCCGCCGCTGGCACGCGGGAGAGCCGATAGCCACACCGCTTTTTTACCGCTATTTCAAAGGGCTGATTGATGCCTTTGGTTTTGAGATTGAAACAAGCGGGCGGATTAGCCAAGATTTTTGCAATATTCCCGCCACGCCGATTGAGCATCTCACCCCCGAACAGCAGATCATTTTCGACAGGCTGCCGCACCACTCAGCGCACCTGCATTTTATCACCGCCCCACGAGGACGGGGGAAATCGACCCTTGCCGGTAAATTGGCACACCGCCTGTCGCATACCCATTCCGTGCTGATCACCGCTCGTAGCCACACGGCACTGCCCAATTTTTGGCGACAGCTTGACAAGGAACGGCTGATCTTTTTTGCACCGGATAAACTGCTTCAACTGATCGCATCGCAGCAGATTTCCCCTCAACAATGGTTATTTATTGATGAAGCCGCCAGCCTACCGCTACCTCAACTCCGCCACTTTTGCGATTATTTTGACAAGGTGGTACTCACTAGCACTACGCACCATTACGAAGGCACAGGGCGGGGCTTTCCGCAAAAACTCCTGCCGCAGCTTCAGCGTCCGACATACCATTGGACGCTCAACCAACCGCTACGTTGGGATCAAAATGATCCGCTGGAAACCTTTATTAATCAACTGTTACTACTCGAACCACCCGACACAAGCGGTCACTTTGGGGCGGAAATTTGCAACAAGCTCGCCTTTTATCAACTGCTGGCAGATGCCCATTACAAAACTACCCCGACCGATCTCCGCCGTTTATTTGACGCCCCCGATCAGCAATTTTATGCCATTTCTGAGGCTGAAAAGACGGTTGCGGCGGCGTGGGCGATACCGGAGGGGCATTTAGACGCTTCTCTCAGCCACGCTATTTGGCGGGGCGAACGCCGCCCGCACGGCAATTTAGTTGCCCAATATCTTTGCTTTCAGGGCAATCTTCCCCTTGCCTGTCGCCTACGTTCCCTGCGGATTTCCCGTCTGGCGGTGCAGCCGACGCAACAACGGCAAGGCTACGGCAAGCGGTTAGTTTCGCAGATTATCTCGCAAATCGATCCGCTTGTGGATTTTATCTCGGTCAGTTTTGGGCTGAATGAAGGGCTATTGCATTTTTGGCAACAGTGCGGATTCCAGTTGGTGCAGATCACGCCTACCGTTGAGGCAAGCAGCGGTTGCCATAGTGCGATGATGCTGTTGCCCCTGTCCGAGCAAGGCAAACAGTTTACGCAGCAAGCCACCGCACAATTTGAGCGGGATTTCCCGCTTCTGCCGTTTTCGGCGGCTTTGCAACAATTCGCACTCAACCGACCGCTTGCCGAGCCGCAACCGCTCACGGAAGCCGATTGGCAAAATATCAATGGCTTTGCCTTTGCTCAACGGACTTTCAGTGCCTGCTATGCCGCATTGTGCCGCCTTGCCGCCCACTTCCCCGCCGCCCAAACGTTACTTTCCCCTTACCTTGAACGCCGTCAGTATCAGCTTCACAAAGCGGAACAAACCGCTCTTCGCCACCGTTTAGGCGATTTTCTTCTTTCAATTAATGTCAAGAAAATCTGAAAAATGTGGATCAGATCACATTCTTTTTTGTGATTTTGCCGTATCATTCAAACACTATCTTCCGTTTTCCCGTGGCATTTTAAGCATATATGCCGGTAAAACAGGCTATTTTGACCATTCCTGTGGAGTCTATTATGAAAAAAACCTTGTTAAGTTCTCTGATTTTGGCAATCGGATTCGGTGCTATGGCAAGCACGGCTCAAGCGGCAAACCGTGTCGGCGTTACCATTTATAAATATGACGACAATTTTATGTCGCTAATGCGTAAAGAGATTGAAAAAGAAGCCAAGCAATATAAAGAGATTGATTTACTGATGAACGATTCGCAAAATGCGCAATCCATTCAAAACGATCAGGTCGATGTGTTGATCTCTAAAGGCGTGAAATCATTAGCGATTAACTTGGTCGATCCGTCTGCCGCCCCAACCATTATCGGCAAGGCAAAATCGGAAAATATTCCAGTGATTTTCTTTAATAAAGATCCGGGTGAAAATGCAATCCAAAGCTACGAACATACCTATTATGTCGGCACTAACCCGCAAGAATCCGGCGTTATTCAAGGGGATTTAATTGCGAAACAGTGGAAAGCCAATCCGGCACTTGATTTGAACAAAGACGGCAAAATTCAATATGTTTTACTCAAAGGCGAACCGGGACACCCTGATGCCGAAGCCCGCACTAAATATGTGATCGAGCAATTAAACAGCTTAGGCATTCCGACGGAAGAACTCTTTATCGACACCGGAATGTGGGACGCTGCTTTGGCAAAAGATAAAACGGATGCGTGGTTATCCAGCTCGAAAGCCAAAGATATTGAAGTCATCATCGCCAATAATGACGGTATGGCTATGGGCGCATTAGAAGCCACTAAAGCACACGGCAAAAAATTGCCGATTTTCGGGGTTGATGCCCTGCCTGAAGCCTTGCAGCTTATCAAAAAAGGCGAGTTAGCAGGCACTGTTTTAAATGACGGCGTTACCCAAGGGAAAGCGATTGTGCAAATGTCCGACAATTTAGCCAAAGGCAAACCGGCAACCGAAGGCACGCAGTGGATCTTAAAAGATCGCATTGTGCGGATTCCGTACGTTGGCATTGATGCGGATAATTTAGCCGAATTTTTAAAATAATGATCATACATCATTAAACGATTAAGGGGGAGGTGGTTGGCTTTCCCCTTATTGATCTGAGGTAAATATGGCAACAGACATACAACCAAACCGCCAAATTTTGCTGAAAATGTCGAATGTGAGTAAATCATTCCCCGGCGTGAAAGCGTTGGATAATGCCAATCTCACCGTCAAATCCCACTCCGTTCACGCTTTAATGGGCGAAAACGGCGCGGGCAAATCGACACTGCTGAAATGCTTATTTGGCATTTATGCAAAAGATGAGGGCGATATTCTCTTTCTAGGCAAGCCGATCAACTTCAAAACCTCGAAAGAAGCGTTGGAAAACGGCATTTCAATGGTGCATCAAGAGCTAAATCTCGTCCGCCAACGCAGCGTGATGGACAATCTCTGGCTAGGGCGCTATCCGCTAAAAGGCGTTTTTGTCGATCATCGTAAAATGTATCAAGACACAAAAGCGATTTTTGATGAGCTGGATATTCAGATCGACCCGAAAGAAAAAGTCGCCAACCTATCCGTTTCGCAAATGCAGATGATCGAGATCGCTAAAGCCTTCTCTTACAACGCCAAAATTGTGATTATGGACGAACCGACCTCCTCTCTCTCGGAAAAAGAGGTCGAGCATCTGTTTAAAATCATTGAAAAGCTGAAAAACCGTGGCTGCGGGATCATCTATATTTCGCACAAAATGGACGAAATTTTCAAAATTTGCGATGAAATCACGATTTTACGGGACGGCAAATGGATCAACACACTACCCGTCAAAGATTGCACGATGGACAGTATCGTAGCAATGATGGTCGGGCGTGAGCTGACCCAACGCTTCCCGCCTAAAACCAATCAGCCGAAAGAGGTGATCTTAGAAATCGAGCATCTCACTGCACTCAACCAACCGTCCATTCAAGATGTCAGTTTCACATTGCGTAAAGGCGAAATTCTCGGCATTGCCGGTTTGGTCGGCGCAAAACGTACCGATATTGTTGAAACGATTTTCGGCGTACGGGAACGCCAAAGCGGTACGGTAAAACTGTACGGCAAGGAAATGGCAAATAAAACCGCCCTAGATGCCATCAATAACGGTTTTGCATTAGTTACCGAAGAACGCCGCTCCACCGGCATTTATGCCAACCTAAGCATTGAATTTAACTCATTGATTTCCAATATGAAATCCTATATCGGTTCGCTTGGATTACTCAGTAACCGCAAAATGAAAAGCGATACCCAATGGGTAATTGATGCAATGAATGTAAAAACGCCTTCCCACAAAACCACGATCGGCTCGCTTTCCGGCGGTAATCAGCAAAAAGTGATTATCGGGCGTTGGCTACTCACCCAACCGGAAATCTTAATGCTGGACGAGCCGACCCGAGGCATTGATATTGGGGCGAAATATGAAATTTACCAACTGATTATGCAACTGGCACAAAAAGACAAAGGCATTATTATGATTTCCTCGGAAATGCCTGAACTGCTGGGGGTAACCGACCACATTTTAGTGATGAGCAACGGCAAAGTTGCTAGCATTGTCGAAACCAAACAGACCTCACAGGAAGAAATCTTACAGCTCGCCGCCAAATATTTATAGAAGGAAAGAATTATGTCTGCTCTGACACCCAATAAATCGTTCGATTTTCTCAAACAAAATGCGATCTATTTTGTGCTGCTGATCTTATTAGCGATTATCATCGCCCAAGATCCCAGCTTTTTAAGTTTACGCAATTTCAGTAACATTCTGACCCAATCCTCCGTCCGCCTGATCATTGCCCTTGGGGTTGCCGGCTTATTGGTCAGCCAAGGTACTGACCTTTCCGCCGGTCGCCAAGTCGGGTTAGCCGCCGTGATTTCCGCCACACTGCTGCAAGCAATGGATAATATGAACAAAGTGTTCCCCAATTTAGGGGAAATCCCTATTCCTGTGGTAATTCTTGCCGTTTGTGCCGTAGGAGCGATTATCGGTTTGGTAAACGGCTTAGTTATCGCCTATCTCAACGTTACCCCTTTTATTGCCACAATGGGGACGATGATTATCGTCTATGGAATTAACTCTCTCTATTATGATGCGGTCGGCTCATCGCCTATCGCCGGCTTCAACGAAAATTTCTCCGCCTTTGCGCAAGGCTTCTTCCGCATCGGCAGCTTTAACCTCTCCTACATCACCATTTACGCCGCAATTGCCGCTTTCTTGGTTTGGATAATGTGGAACAAAACCCGCTTCGGCAAAAATATTTTTGCTATTGGTGGTAATCCGGAAGCGGCAAAAGTATCGGGGGTAAACGTTGCCCGCAACTTAGTCGCAATTTATATGATCGCCGGTGTGTTCTACGCTTTCGGCGGAATGCTGGAAGCCGGACGTATCGGCAGTGCCACCAATAACCTCGGCTTTATGTATGAACTGGATGCGATTGCGGCGTGCGTTGTCGGCGGTGTTTCCTTTGCCGGCGGGGTCGGCACAGTTATCGGCGTGATTACCGGCGTACTCATCTTCACCGTCATCAACTACGGCTTAACCTACATCGGCGTCAATCCGTACTGGCAATACATCATCAAAGGCAGCATTATCATTCTCGCCGTGGCGATTGACTCGCTCAAATATGCGAAGAAAAAATAGGCATATCCGAAAAAGGGCGTTTAAAACGCCCTGATTTTTTATTGCAAGCGGTGAGATTAGGCGGGTATTATGCAAATCAAAAGGCTAAATAAACCTATCCCTAATACTTTGATTGCCAATTCATTGGTGTAGTAGACAAAAGTGTGGATGTTTTTCATAAAAATGCCCCTATTGGACTAAAGTGTTGGTTTTGATTATTTTCTGTATTTTATGCCAGGTCTCCTTGCACGTATCATGGGGATTGTGAAACATGTAAAGAACTCATCTATATTAAAGGTTTAGAATCTTTTTTAGAAATCTTAAAACCGCGTGAAACTCAACTAACTGAGCAATTTAACAAAGCCAAAGAACATCACAAAATGGGGGGCAGTGCAGACCGTTGGATTAGTAGTTTAGGGGGCGATTAATTCACATTAGAACTAAAATTAAATTTTTAGAAAATGAGCAAATTACAGGCGGTGCGTTATTAAGAGTACCAGATGCATATGATCCATCGCCTTATTAGAAAAAGGAATGGCTATAGATATTGCAAAACCTGAAACTGCAAAATTGGATGATGACTTGTATAGATTAATGGAGCTATAAAATGCCTAAAATTTTAATTACTGAAAATAAGGGGCTGTACTAGATAACTAGGGAAATCTAATTTCAGGTTAGAATAATCCCTATGAGAAGAAGTCGTTTAAGTCAGTACAAGCAAAACAAACT
>NZ_JWIZ01000099.1 GCF_001038205.1 Muribacter muris
GTGAGTTTCGGGGCGGAAATCTTTGGCAATAATGCCCGCCATTCATCAGCCCCTAGTCGGTAGAGTTCAAACAGGGAAAGCCCTTTGAGTTGTGGCACTAACGCTTTGCGGATTGTGATCTCATTAAAGGCTCTGCCCCCACGCACGATGCCGTTTTTGAGGATAACAGTTTGAATTTGTTTCATTGGATTTGTCCTTTTTGTTGCAAAAAATTAGTCGGAAATACCCGCTTGTTACGAAATTTGGGGCTTATAGCCCCATTGCTTTGCGGTGTTCGCTCAGTAAATCTTTACCGTCCACCTTAAACACATAGTTCAGCACGTCAATTTCGATAATATCCGCACCATCTACGCTTAATTTGTAGTAGCTTAACGCCATTTTGTAGCTAAACTCAGTATCATCACCGGCTTTACTGTTACCGCCGTCAATCTCTTCAATCCGACCTTTCATCAGAATATCCACCGCCGACACTTCGTCCGTGTCGTCTTGCTGGTATGCGCCGTTAAAACGGAACATTGTGTCCTGAATCCCTTTGCCGTAGAGCTTGAGCAAGCTAGTAGTTAAACCACCGACCTTAAATTCCGCTTCTAGCAATTCGTGGCCGAGATTAACTTTCACCGGAGCAAACATTCCGCCGGAGCGGTACTCTTCCATTTTTTGTGTCAGTTTCGGTAGCGTAACTTCGGTGATCTCACCGTGATAACTGACCGAATCGACCGAGCCGTTAAAATTTTTCAGTTTACGAGGTAATGCCATTGCTATTCTCCGTGATTATGCAGATGCCACTTTACTGGCAAAATCAACCAAATATTCATCTTCAATATACTGGTACATATTCAGATTTTCCAAACTCGGCACCCACATATATTTGTATTTAATAAAGAATTTGCCGTCTTTGAGCTGGTCTTTACTGTTCAACTCAACGTCCAGCCACGCTTCGCCATCAACCAAATAACCGAGATTTTTCCAAAAGCGGAATTTGCTGTTGATCATCTCCAACATATCTTTGGCAAGGTTTGGCGTGAGCGGTTTATCGATCGCCCAATCAAACGCTTCGCCCAACGTATCTTTGATGATTTGTGCTGAACGGGTCGCCTGCATAAAGGCAAATTGGGTGTCGGCGGAAAGTGTGCGAGAACCCCACAACTTAAAGCCGTTATTGTTCAAACAGACGGTGATATTTTTGCTGTTGAGGTAATTGACATCGGTGCTGTCGTCTTGAATATCAAAACTGAGCGGGTGGGTAATGCCGGTAACGCCGGCAATTTCCACATTCGACACATTTTTATGCCAGCCGATATTTTTATCAATCCACGCTTGGATAGCACAAGCCCGCACTGTGGCGTAATCAACCTCAGTGGCTGCGGTATCGGCATTAAACGAGAGAAAATCCCCGTGAATCATCATCAATTCACGGCTGGCAAAATTACGGGCGTAACTGACCGCTTGTTCCTTCGTGGTCGCCCCATTCGATGAAATAAACCCAAAGCCGTTCAGCTTTTTGGCGATCACACCAATTTCACTTGCTACCGCTTGATTATCAAACTTCGGCACAGCAATTAAACGGGGTTTGACAAACACCACTGAATTTGCCACCGTTAAGGCTTTCAAGCCTGTATATTTACCTTCTTCGGTAACTGTGCCGACAATGTTCGCTGTGAGCGTGTCGCTATCTTCAGAATCGGCAACACGCACGATCACCGTTGGTGTATTTACAATCGACCCGATGGCATTTAAGGCACGCTTTAACGTACCGGTACTGCCGGCATTCGCCATTGCTGCGGTTGGATTAGTAATTAAAACGGGGGTATTAAGGGGGAAGAAATCGGCATCGGCATCATCGGCGGTACAAACCAGCCCGATCACCGCCGTTGCCACCGTGCGAATCGTGCGTGTACCGTCTGAGGCTTCAATCACCCGCACGCCGTGTAAGTAGGCATCTGACATTGGAAATCCTTGAATGTGTGAACAAGTAATGCCCGATATTGTGAAAAGAAAACCGCTCATAGGCGAGCAGTTTGGAATGTGAGTTAGGGTTTGACAATCTCGGCCAACTGATTCGGGCTAAAACGCCAGCCTTGGTCGCTGTTGCGAATAGCGTTGAAGCACCATTCGGAACAGAAAAACTTATCCCGTTTTTGTTTGAACCCTAATACCACGCCGATTGCACCCCATAGGTCGTAGCGTTTGCCTTTGGTTCGTTCAAAATAGGCTTTGATTTGGCTTTCATCTACACCG